>JAVBSF010000167.1:0-15128 GCA_031556925.1 Pararhizobium sp. | reverse complement strand
CAAGTCTATATGATCTATGCCGTGTATGATTTGAGCACTATGCCGTGTATAAATCGACGTTTTTTGGTACATAACCCCAGGTCAAACGCGATTTAGCTAATAACTAGCTTAAGAATTAGGTTGATTTTCCGCGGTTTTCCGAAAAGAGGTTTTCAAGGTACTCAAGCCGCTCTATGAGAGCTAAAATGGTTGTGGGGTCAGCTAAGGCGATGTAGTTGCCGTCTCGTTCATCCGTGTTAGCTATGTGTTCGCTCTCTAGCTCTCGAGTGGTTCCATTCCGAAGAATTTTAGTCACTGGATAACCGGTTCCCACATCACCATCATCCCAAAGAATCCAGGGACCCGGTGTGGCCTTTCTTGCGGCCTCCCTTAGAAGCTGGTAAACCTCAGGTAAAACCGTGGTTGAGTCCACATGCAAAGAGTTTTCCTCTTTCATCAGCTCGGAGTAGTCAGTCATTTCCAACCTTTGTTCTTAAAACCATCGGAGTGACGCTAGGCTGCAGTCTAAGCGAGTTAACTTCGTGTGACGCATCATTTGTCGCTTCCTCTGCAGAGCGGCTTAAACTGTCAGCTAGCGCTCTTCACTCGAGCGAGAGCCTCTCCAATTTTCTCTACCGCTTCATTCCAGCCATCTTGATGAGCCCACTTTTCTACATCATTGATGTTTGGAGAATCCGAGACGGTCAATGCCTCAAACTCTGACCTCAGTTTTTCAAAAATGTCAGCCTTGAATCTCTCAGCTGTAGCGAGCTCTTGCTCTAAGCGCTTCACGCGAGATTCTAGGAAATCTGTGTTCACGGGGCTCAGTCGATGCAGTTCATCCTCTAGCTTTTTAAGATGCTCATCGGATTGACGCATCTCGTCATTAGCCTCATCCCAGGCTAACTTATAGCCAGCTTCATGGCCGGCTTCATGGATACGATCTTCTTCCTTATCGAACCACTCATCGAAATCATCTCGTGCAGCTTGCTCCAGCGCGGCAGCGGAATACGGAGAAAATTGTTCGCCTTCGAGATATCCCCTAATGTAGTGGCTAAGAATCTCGTCTTTACGAGCGCTATTTTTTTCAATCATATTTGACCTCTTTAAGCTAGCTCGTTAGCCGTGATCGTGCGGATAAGATTTGCCGTGTTTCTGCGCCATTCCTTAAGGGCTTTAGCGTGGTTTCTCCTATCCTTCGCCAGCTCTTCTCCGTTGCTCACGTAAGTGTGTTGGCTAGAGAAAATAGGAAGTGAATCCACCGCCCGCGCTACTAGATCCTCACTCACCTCCGGAGAGAACACCTGGGGAATCGAATTAGCAGTGAAGAAAAAGTCCAGGGTAAAAGGAATTGAATTTCTTCGATTTTCACGCGGACCGAAACCCTCCAGAAAAAGAGCCGCATCCATGGCTCGTCGGTAAATTTTAGCCTCTGTTTTTTCGGGTCCGCCATAGGTGATTTGAATAAGTGCTGTCATAGTATTCCCTCCACTTCCAATCAAAAATACATTGTGCTAGCTTTAAAAGCAACATTGATATTTCTTGAGCACTCTGGTTCTCCTTCCATAGGGTGTGGGTTGGGTGGGTCGGCCGGGGGTTGAATACTCCCGGCCGGCGCTTTTTAGAGATAATCTAGAATTAGGAGCAACACTCGTGGCAAAATTCCATCTGAACGAGCAGGGAGACCCTGGCCGCTGTAGAGCCTGGAAGGGAAAATGCCCTTTCGGCTCAAATGAAGAGCATTACGATTCGCTTGAGGCCGCTCGAAAAGCCTACGAAGCGCGGGCCGCATCGTTCACCCCTATTCCTCACAAAACTGTAGAAAAGGCATTTCTGAATATTCCACTCGCTGAGGAGGCTCGAATTTACAGAATACTCCGAGAAGAGGGGATAGAGTACTTGCCCTGGAGGGGAAGAGAGCAAGAGCTAGAGGCCGCATACGAGCCTTGGAAAACTATTTCTTATGAAGAGTTGGCTAGAAGAAACGGTCGACTAAAAGATGGCGATGAATCTCTTCTTACTGCTTTGAGGAATTATGACAAATCTGTGGCAGGCACAGTGATTGAAGGCTATGCATACGAGCGAAGCAAGCAAGCCTCAGCTCGAGAAGCTCTAGCGCGCTATCGAGCATCGACCACACTTCGGGGTTTCGATGATGGACTTGACTGTTACCGAGTACTACCAAGTGGCAAAAGCAAAAGATGACGTGGAACAGCTTTCAACAGCTTAAAAATCTCCCTGAGACCTTCAGGTTTAAAATGCCTTTGAGCTATCCTGCAAACAACTAACGGCGTTACCAATTGTGCTGGTAACGCCGTTAGTTGCTGTACTGCTCGTTAGTTCTTTTGAGCCGCGAGGACTGCACGAACCTCTGGGAAGGTCTGCTTGCGGATGAATTCACCGTCACGCCAGACAACCTTAAGCTCGCTGGCCGCTTCCTGCTCCGGCGTGGCCTGCTGGATAAGCTCGAGCTCACCTTCGGCATTCTTGATGACCGCGAGGCGACCCTTAGCCGACTTCTTGGTTCCGCTGTCAGTCACAGGATCCTTCTGAAGATCATAGCCCTTGCCATCGACCTCAGCCCAAGTGGCCTTAACAGCCGACATAAAGGTATCACGGCTCTGGTAAGAGTAGCTGTAGCTACCAATACCGGCCACGAAGTTACCACTTGCGAAACCCTTGGCGGCTAGTCTCTGTGCAACTTCACGGATACGATCACGGGTCATGGAGTCACCGTAGATGACGCCAACGTGAGTGTCCAGCTGGATGTATCCCTTCTCGTTCTCTTCGCCACCGAAGGTGTTGAAGAGGAGCTCGACAGTACCGGCCTCCTCCGGGGTAAGAGTGCCAGCATCACGCTTACGCTCGTATTCGGCGGCTCCCTCGGGAGTGCGAGTGTCGATGGTACCAGTGAGGATATCCACCGGGTTACCTGAATCCGGACGAATCACAATGCGGCCATCGCGAGCCATAATCTCTTGCTTGAAAGCAGGAAGGAAGTCCGTGAGCACCTGCCAGAGGTCGAAAGTATCACTCACAATGCTGACGATACCGGTCGGGTACATGTCGATGATGCGGCGGAAGAGCTCCTTCTCACCGAGGACAGCAGCGCCGGCACACATGACAGAGTGCTCCGTAGCAGGTACCGAAGCGGCCAGGTACTCCCCGCCGTAGTAACGGTCGATGAAGTCGAGGCTTACGAGCGAGTCAGTACCGTTGAAGCTCAGGAGGTGACCAGCACCCGAGGCCGCCGCCGAAGCGACACCCTGCATGCCACGGAAAGAGAAGTCGTGACCCTGGAAGTTCACAACCTCAGCAGGAGTACCGGTGGCCTCAGCAGCCTCGTCCATCACCTTGCGGATGCTGTGGGCGATGGTGGCAGCGGTCGAAGGCTGCCAGTAGGAAGCCGAGAGTACCGTCTCGATGTAGTTGGTGAGCCAGAAGAACTCGTCCACGGTGTTCTCAATGGTGAAGGTCGGAACGCGGAGCGGCACCGTAGTACCCTCGGCAACAGCCTTGAATTCGAGCGGTAGATAGCCTAGCTTGTGGAGCGCACGGATGTGATCGAGGGGGATACCGGGAGCGAGGAAGTTAGCCAGGCGCTCGCGGTAGAGCTCAACAACAAGATCCTCATCGGCATCGAAGAACGGCTGCCAGGTCTCCACAAGCTGCTGCAGGAAAGCCTGGAGCCCGAAGTGCACAACCTTATCGATGCCCTCGAGTCGTGTGCCTCGGTTAGTCCAATTGGAGTAAACGCGAGTTGTCTTACCTGCGAGATCCGAAATTCGCTTATGATCTAGCTTGTACGAATCCGTCTGCATGAGGCCACGGATGGGTGCGTACTTGTCAACAAAAGTATCCATGTTTTGATTTCCTTCTTGTTCTTAGATTTGGGTTTTAGTTCATCATAAAGGGTAGCACGGGCACAACATTTGCCTGAAGCTCAGGTGCCCGAGCGCTCACCATAGAATCGGTGGTGTAGATAGCGCCAAAATACTGAGTCAGCTGGGGAGCACGGCCGGTAAAACTACCGTGTGAAACCCATAGGGAGACACGCTCTTTCGGAAGTCCCGAGGCCTCCGCAAGACCGACAAACGTTCCGCCGCCCTCGCAAATGTCATCCACGATAAGTAGGCGACCTTCAGCAGGTAGCTCCTCAACCTGAAAATTACCCAGCTTCCCATTTTCAAAATCTCGAACCTTAGTGGCCTTAAAAAGCGGAAGATGAAGAGCGTCAGCAACATGCTGTGCGCGCGCCACAGCACCTTTGTCAGGAGCAATAACGCCAACGTAGCCGTTGTCGGCCGCCTCGCGAATATGGCCGGCAACCGCCATGCGAACAGCTCGAGTTGAATCCACAACGCGAACATTGTTCAGGAGCTCCACGATGACTGGCGAGTGAGGGTCGAAGACAACAACCTCGTCTAGGTTGAAGCTGTTCACGATGTCAGCGTATGTCTTCGCCCCGAAGGGGACACCACGGTCAGCCCGAGCAGCTGGAAAATATGGAATGTAAGCGACTGTCTTGGCGCCCTTAGACCGCGCGTAGTCAGCCCAAAGTCCGAGAATCACAAGATCGTCTACGTTGCCTTCCCAGTGAACGACAGCTCCAAGCGGTGTTTCATCGGCCTCAGTGTTCTTGAGATGCCACTCCCCGGCAGGAAACCGGAAAGGCGTGATCTGAGATGTTACCTGCCAGCCAGCTGGCGCTTTAGCTAAAAAGCGAATAGTCATCTGATTCCTTTGCTTGATTTTTGTTGGTCATCATTGTATATCAACATTTTCGTCAAATTGACAAAAATTGATTAAATTTGTTTCTAACAGTCTCAACTTCTGACCGGAGACGAGCTTTTTATCCCAGGCATCCTGACGCACTCCAACGAAAAGAGCAAATTTAAGTGAGCCATCTATACCTAATTGAGGAGCTCGTTTTCTTACTGAGCGCTTACGGTCTCTCAAAGCTTTGGTATGATAGGTGAGATTTCACGGAAAGGCTACCACCATGCGCAAATTCTTTCTAGGGCTAGTTGCGGCGACAATTGGCATCTTTCTTTTCGCCGCTCCCGCGACAGCTGCGGCTTCCGAATGGTCGCCAGAAGAGAAAAAAGGTGAAAGTAGATTCCACATGGAATCTACAGTTCCCGAGGATGCCGCGAATGCGTTGTACAGCGCCTATGATCTAGGTAATTACTCGGACAGTTCACGCTATGTCTATGTAGCAAATCTCCCAGAGGGAGCTAACGTTCAAACAGCAGCTCGTTCGGTAGCGAAAGCCTGGAATATTGAAGAGTCAGCTGGACTATCCTTTTACGATGTTGCAAGTGAGAAGGTTTTTCTCTGGCCAGCGAGCGAAGCTAATACCGAACGCATGGCAGATATGGGAGGTAAAATTACTGTAGACCAGCTCGCTAACTCTATGGAAGAGCTTTATCAAGGTGAATCAGGCTTTCCTCCCATCTTCATTATTTTATTCATTATCTTATTCGCTATAGCCTTCGCTGGAATGATGAGCTTCTTCGTCTATTGAGAAAACGATAGATTTTATTGACAATGCCAGTGAGCCTATTGGGGGATAGCCATGGTGCCAGAGCAAGTTAATTCACGGGAGAGGCTAGAGCTTCTTTATGAGCAGCTTCAACGGGCTGCAGTTCGACGCCGCTACATTGAGCTCAGCTATGCTGAGCATAGTGACGGGCACAATTTAGCAACTCATCTGGAGAATGTTCTTACGCTTCAAGCCGTTGTGGCCTCCAACAAAATTGATCGAGTCGCTCTCATCTCAGGTCGCCCCGCAGCTGTAGGACTAAGAAACAACGGACAGCGAGATAAGCTTTATCGTTATTTAGAGAGTGGCCCTCAATTGGTAATAGAGCAAGGCGCTAGGGTTCAACTGATTAAAAGTTGAACACCCTTTCTCAATCACAAGGTTCAGCGAAAGTAACGATTTAATGAGTAGACTACAGTATTTTCGACGCTATGTAGCTCGCGATAAGCTCTCATTTCTAGGACTCCTACTAATTGGAGCATTTCTAGGGTTCCTAGCCGGAGCTGGTAATTCATCGTTCAATGGTATCTGGCCAGTGATCGTATTCCCCCTGGCAAGCTCAACAGCCACACTGATTCTCATTTATTTTGCTTCCTCACTAGATATGAGAAGAAAGCGTAGTAATTTTGAGTCAAGAAGATAAAATCTCAATCCCATAAACATTTCGCCTGTCTAGAGGCTAATTTATTCCGTATTATGAACTTTCTGATATTGGATTAGCCTATCCAACCTATTTTGAAAGCTGCGCCGATGACAGATCAGGAGTACCAGGGAGTGAATGTTCCCTCTTTTGCAGCCGGTGAGCAAAGCAATAAGGTCTCGCCTGCGCCACAGGAGCTATCCAGTGGGTGGGACGCGGTGATTTCCGCGTTGCATTCGGTTCGAAGCAAAGATCAAATGCTTCTGCTCACTATCACAGCTGACAACACAACGCCGATTTGGGTGGATTTCTATACTCATCGCTACTATTGCGAAACAGCCTTAGATGCTCTTCCAGAGTCTCTTAGCGGTCTTAAGCTTTACGCTAAACCGATTGATCCCGATGAGCCTCTTTTCCCCTGGGTTCGCTGGAGGACATTTGACCCCTTGCTTTGGGTGCTTGGGAATAAGGCATTTGCGAACAAAAGGGCTCCATGGCTCATTCTAGGAGAAAAGTATTCCTTAATTCGCTGGCCAAACCTAACGGAAATCCCCTATGATGCGGACGATTTGCGTGCAGTTTCCATGCTAGCAAACGGACTGCTCACCATTGACGAATTAGCTTTAGTTTCTCAGGTGACCGTAGAGCAAAGCCAGCGATTAGTGAGTACCCTGAGTTTCATGGGCGTCCTTAGAGGAACAGGTGCACCGCGAATTCCAGCAAAGGTAGTAGAAGCCATGCGTGAAAGCGCAGAGGGAGCTGCTACTCTTGCGGAAATTGAAAAGGTCTACGGTGGCTCCTATCTTGCTCATGAGCTGGAAGAGACACACCAAACGCAAGAGGCTTTCGCTGAGGTAACCTCCGAGGAATCTCACGAAAGCTATGAGCCAGAAGAAAGCTATGATGAGTTTGTAGAGGATTACTCTGAAGAAAATGAAGAGCCTCACTATGTCGAGGAGCACCAAGAAGAGTACTACTCTGATGAAAGCACTCAGGGATCGTTGGAGGCAGAAGAAGACTATTACGAAGAGGAAACTCAAGAAAACGACGACTTCAGCGATGAATTAGACGCTCCAGCAGTAACCTACGCTGAGCCTTCCTTTGAGGCATATCTCAATGAGCAGGCCGCAGCAACTCAGGAGGATCATGTTCCAGCCGCGGATGCTGCACACATGCGCCGTCAGCTTACGCGCCCCGCAATAAGTTCAATTCAGCTTCCAGATCTTCCTGATCTTTACAGTGAAGCGAACGGGCTTTCAAGCGAGGAAAGCGCAGGTGCAGACTCATCAGAAGAAAAGGAAATGCACGAAGAGGACTCTTCAAGCTATAGAAATGAAACTGCAGCTCGATTTAAGTCTGCTCCATCATTCGAACAAATCCTCGCACAGCAAACAGCTCTCAATGCCGCTAGCGAGGACAACGAAGAGAAGCCTAAGGGTGAGGAAGAGCCAGCTGGGCTCTTCGGCATGTTGAAAAAGAGATTGGGACTTAAGTAATATGGCTGAACATGTGGTCTTAGTGGTGGGTGCCATGGGCGCTGGAAAGACTACCGCTATCAATAATCTGTCTGAAATCGAAACAATCAGGACAGAGGCCAACAACAGCGAGCGCGATGTAGTGGATAAGGCTACAACCACTGTTGCTTTAGACTATGGAGAAATTTCCCTTTCAGAAACTGATAAGCTTAGGCTTTACGGTGTACCAGGACAGAAGCGTTTTGACTTCATGTGGAATATCTTGAAAAAGCGTGCTGTTGGATTGCTAGTGCTGGTTAAAAATGACAATCCCTATCCCGGCGATGAGCTTTTAGCTTTTGTCGAGGAGTTCAAAGAAATCCATGATCGCGGGGGAATGGTTGTAGGAGTAACTCACACTGATATAGCCCCAATTCCCACGATGGACGAGTATCAACAATTGATGGATGCCCATTATCCAGAGTTCCTCGCTCCTGTTTTCACTGTTGACCCTCGAGAAAAGGAATCCCTCCTCACCATGCTCATGGTTTTAGCGGCTAATGTCGAGGCTAGAGGCGTGTTCACGAACTCCTAATCCTCCTTGAGTGATTTAATTTCGTCAAGTTAACGATATTTCGTTACACGCCCAGGCGAAGGAGTCACTAATGAAAACATTAGCAATATCTCAAGGACAATTTCAAGAGGCAATTAAAACAGAATCGCAATTCGCAGATGGAATTGTAGAGTCAAGAGGAAATGGCGTATTGACCATACTCCTTTTAAGTGGAGAGCTTTTGATTTTACGCATCTTCGAAGCACCGGTTGATCGTATGGCTTTTAAGCTAGGTGAACCGGTCGCCTACCATCACTCAGCTGGAATACTAGCTAATTCAGATATTTGGATCGCAGCTAAAGAGTTGATAGTTCAATAGTCATCCAATAGATTAAGGAATTTTTCATGGCCTCTTATAAAGAAGATGAGCGTGAAGCTAAAGCTCAAGATGAAGTAGACGATACCGCTTTACTAGTATCTCAAGCTATTCAGGGTATGGAGCGAAATTACGCCATTGGCGCTAATGCCGACTCCACTCGTCTCAGGAAGAGCGTTGTGGACATCGCAAACATACCCAATTTTATTCTGGGGAAACCAGTAGCATTCGTAAGAATTCCCATGCCAAAAATTGAGGATTAAGCAAATCATTTTTGCGAGTCTAGCGAACTATTCGCTCGATTTGACTAACTCCTCTAAAGAGTGTTAAAGTTCAATTAACGACTTAGCACCAGAAAGGAGGGGTAAATGACCACCTCAACTAAAACTGTTCTAGCGCTGGATATCGATGGAGTCCTGAACCATTTCTCTAAGAGCGCTAAAAATTCGCGCAGAGCAACGGTGGGAGGTTACCCCATCAGCTGGCGCGAAGATACTCTAGAGCGAGTTCGAGCCATGCTGGCTCGCCCGGACGTAGAGGGCGCACTCCTGAGTACCTGGCTATCTGATCCCGAGCTTTACGAAGAGCTTGAGAAAGTCTTCGAGCTTGAGGGACTTCTCCCCCATCGCGCGGCATATCCTCACATGGTAACTCTCGGCTGGGGTGGAGTAAAAGTGCTAGCGGACTCTCGGTTCGAGGGGACAGAGCTCAACCCCGGAAGCTCTCGCTGGTGGAAATACAAGTCAGCAGAGCTACTTCTCGAAGAGCTTAAGCCAGCCCGATTCGCTTGGGTCGATGATGACCTAGGGAAAAATACCGGTAAGCTTGATCCCTGGCACCCTAAGCCCGTGACCTATGAGCGGTTGCTTTTGCGAACTCATGATGTTGCCGGAATGCTGCCAGCCGATCTAGCTACACTAGAAGATTGGTTGAACATGGAGAAGGAGCCCGCATGAGCATGCCAAAACACCTCCTAGTTTTGAGGCACGGTGAATCCGAAGGTAATGTCGCCAACAATAAAGCTAAAGCCGGCGATTTGAGCTCCTTTACCGATGAGTTCGTCACCACTCCCGGTCGCACATGGAGACTAACCGAGCTGGGGGTTTCCCAGGCGAAACTCATTGGAGAATGGCTACGCAAAGAGCTTAAGCTTATTCATGAGCTAACACCTGTAGATGAAGCGCTAGCAACTAGACTTTACACATCTCCCTATGTGAGAACGCGCCAGACCGCCGGTAACCTACAGCTTACGCTCGGCTCCCGCGAGGCCGAATGGTATGTCAATCGCACTATTCGCGAGCGCGACTGGGGAGACATTGACTCTATCCCCAAGCAGCATTTCC
Source organism: Pararhizobium sp. (assembly GCA_031556925.1). Taxonomy (GTDB): domain Bacteria; phylum Pseudomonadota; class Alphaproteobacteria; order Rhizobiales; family Rhizobiaceae; genus Pararhizobium. The sequence goes on along the minus strand of JAVBSF010000167.1, from coordinate 5,238 downwards.
GAGAGGATCCTATTTACCGCCGGAACGCACAGAAGATGGAGGTAGACCCTCTTTACTGGCGTCCTCCGGGCGGCGAATCTATTCAAGATGTGGCTGACAATCGTGTGCGGAATTTCCTAGACACTCTCCACCGGGAATGTTCTGATCAGCTTGTGGTGGCAGTAGCTCACGGTGAATTCATGAAGGCACTAAGGCTCGTTCTAGAGCGCACTAGTGACGAAGAGTTTCTTATTCAAGAGAAAGATAAGACTCGAAAAATTCCTAATTGCCAGCTGATTCAATACACTAAATCAGTAGAGCTGGCTGGACTCGAGTCTCAGGTGCACACGCCCCGACTTCAATTTACTCGAACCATTACTCCCCTAGTGGAAGAGGGTAGGTGTGAGGTCACCCCCTGGACTCGCATCAACTTCCACCGCCCCACCAACGAGGACCTCCTCGCAATCTAATTAGGAGACAAAGATGACCAACAGCAACAATTGGGCAATCGGACTACAGCTAGCACTAGAATCAGGCTGGACTGACGCAGATGTAGCGAACAATCTTCACAATGTAGTCATTGCATTAGATGAACTTGAGAAAATCTTTGTTCCAGGAGTTTTCGCTTCCTTCATGCTTGGCTCAAACTCATTCCTCAACGGCGCCCGCCCGCTCGATGCACTTCGGTTGAATCAGTTGGATGAGGTGCTAGCAGCAATCGAAGGCCAAGCTCAGGGAGCATACGCTTAAGCTAGCGGTTGTTGTGCAGGAAGCCCTACGGCGTTTTTCACGCTTGCTTTGAGGGCTTCCAACTCTTCACCCGCTACGAGCCCGAGTTCCAGAAGCTTTAAAAGATTACTCACTCGCTGTTGCTCAGTCAGCTCTATGAGCATTCGAGCGAGCACTTTAGTGTCATCTGAATTCTCTCCCCAAACGGTTTCGTTCACATGCTCGATTGCTTCCTCATAGCTCATCGTCATCTTTTTTCTCCTTATCAATAGGGGTAGTGTGTTGCATAACACGCTCGATCAATTTAGTTCCCTGTTTAGCTGAGGACATGGTGACTAGTCTAGAAACGATAAGCGCCATGTAGAAAAGTCCCACCACGTCAGCTATCATTAGCACGGCGCGGCCCTGATCAGTTGCTGGAATAATATCTGAAAGACCAACTCCCGTCAGCACTGAAAAACTTAAGAACAGAGCCTCGAAGAAGCTATTCTGTCTTTCTTCGAAGAGGGTGAAGGAATCGGGAACCAGGACATCAACTAAAAGGAAAACGTATGCGAAAGCCCAAAGAATTACAGTGAACGCTGCGGCCGTGGCGAACCACTCATCCCTGGTCACGATGGAATCAGCAAAAACATAGCGAATCAGCGCATAGGACGCATAAAAATAGAAGCATATGTGAGAAATCGCGGTAGCCGCTAAAAGAATCGAGTTACCGGGAATAAAAGCTTCTGCTACTGAAAACGCTATGCTTGGAACACCAAACAAGACAGAGACCCAAAACAGTGCAGGCGTATGCTTCACCACTAAAAGTATTGTCCCCAACATGGCAATAGTCGAAATTGCTAGGAAGATATTCCCCAACAAGCTATTACGCAGATAAGGATAAGCCAAAATTATGAGGACCTGTATGGCTAAAAGAAACGCGGAAGGTGTTGCTTTAAAGGTCCGTATGATGGCTTTAAAAGGATGAAAGATCATTTGCTGTTTACCTAGCTGCCAGGGATATTCAAGGAAACATATCAGAAATCGTACAGGCTACCGTAGCCTAAACTTTCATCGAACTTCAGGGTCATAAAACCGCTATGAGACACCTCTTGCTGACGCTAGCTGACAGTCTAATCGAAGAAAAGCTCTCCCGCGAGTAAACATGTCACCCGCTTCAGCGGTAGCTTAAATCGCCAGCTACAGTTAAAATTATTTGCCCATCTAATGAAAAACGGACGCTTTAAAGCGTCCGTTTAACTCTATAAGATGTCGCTTATGTGTCAGTTTTCCGCAAGTACTTTTCGAAGCTTAGATGCAACCTTACGAAGATCAATGAGATTACGACCGAGTAGATCTTCGTTGTTGAAATGAGCCGAAAGCACGTATTTTTCAGCTAGGCGAAGCTGAATCAGTTTGCCGGCGCCCGCCTGAATAATCACAGCATCATTTCTTCCCAGATTGCGCTCCATCACCACTGCTTCGCTTAAGGCTTGAACGGAACTCGCCATTGAAGAAAATCTTCCATCTTCAGCCTCTTCTTTCGGGGTGCGAGCAACCTCAAAGCCGTCATCTGAAAGCACAACGGCTAAAACCAGGGTTGAGGAAATACTGTGAAGCTCCTCAAGAGCCTTAAATGTCTCGTTTACTAACTCAGCTGGAAAACGCGCCATGGAATTCAGCACCCTCTTTTTCAGTGTATAGGTTGGCCAATCTGCCGAGCACTTTTTTAGCATCGGCGATTTTATTTCTATCGATTCCAGTCCCAGGACTGAACATTATGAGCATTTCTTCTGAAGTATTATTTAATGTTTCGACCCAATCGAGCACATGCTCTCGTAAGGCTCTATTCCCGCTACTCGCTGCGGTCCTTACGCTCGAAAGAATTACATTGTGGCGATTCCTGTCTCTATCCCGTGGCATCCAAAGATAACGGAGATAGTTGCCGGGTGAAAGATCCACAAGCGCCAGCGCATTAGCAACCGTTAGCCTGTCCCCTGAAAATGTGTCCACCACAGGAGTCATATCGCTACTTGGCTCAAAAAACCTTCTAGAGCGATGCTTACTGTTACGAGGAGCATCCATGCTGCTCCAGCGTTTTCCAGAAGGATCTATACAAGGCGCAGGATCATACTGTTCGGGTGATCGAGAATAAATCATCGCAGTTTCCTCTCACTGGGCTACGCCGAGAGGCATACCCAAAGTAATATAGCACTCAGTGCACCAGAAAATCCCTAGCTCCCTGTTGAGGGTTCCCTCTTCCCGAAGAACAAACTCCTCGGGAGAGCAACCCTCGAGCTTAGCAGCGTGAGCATACTCCTGAATTGCTTTAGCTTCCAGCTTGCAATTTCCACAATAAAGTGCCTTAGTCATATCAAACTCCAAGAGCTTTAAGAATGTAATTACCGAGTAAGCTAGCACCCAAGGCTAATCCTGCTACCACAGTGAGCCTGAGCGTGCTCCTGGCTCTAGAGCGCTTATTAGCAGTGAACCATGCTGAAATAGCGAGAGCAAGTAATGAGCCACAGATCACCAGCCAGCTCATCCCAGTGAAAACAGCCAATGCCGCAGGGATAATTCCCCCAGCTAAAAACGCAGCAAAGCTAGCGAGCGCTGCTTGCAACGGCGCTCCCGTTCCCACGGATGACTCGTTATTTTCGGGCTCCTCGTGGTGCACTTGTGCGGAAACGGACACGTACTCGCCAGCAGCCATAGAGAATGCTCCAGCCAACAATACGGCTAAAGCTGTGAGCAAAATAGCTCGCTGCTCAAAAGCGCCCAAAACAAAAACTAGAGCAGCTGCAACGCTGATGATTCCATCGTTCGCTCCCAATACAGCAGCCCGTAGCTGATTAAGTTTCTGTGGATTCACTGAGCAGCGCCTTTCCACATATCCTTAAGCTGACCCCAGGTTTCATTCACAGAAGGAGAAACAATACCCCAAAGCTCTTTGAGCTGGGGAGCTACCCAATCTCCAAAGTCTTCAGCATTTCCTTTAGTCTTTTCCCAAATAGAGGCCCAATCGATTTGGGATTCATCCTCTCCAGTTAGCGGGTTGTCCTCACAGCCAATGCCATCTGAATCCAGGTCTAGAATATTTGGTTGCTCAGCAGGATATCCAGGATCCGCGCTGGTAATTGGCCTTCCTAGCGCCTCCCAGACTGCTGCGCAGTCGCTATAGCTCACTGGCTCCTCAGTGGGAGTAGGAGAGGGAATCGCAGGTGAAGGCTCTGGAGCTACACTCGGCTCCTCGGTTGCTTGCGGTTCTGAAACTGAAGGCTCAGGAGTTTGATTCGTCCGCTGGTTTTGGCCGAGGGCAAAAGCGCCAAAAATCAAAAGGATCACGGTCAAAGCCCCAGCTACAATAGCCAGTGTCTTTGGGGTGATCCTGTCGGTAATACTTCCCATGGTTAACTCCTAAGCTATGCTTTAGCTTAATCTTAACCTAAAATTTTTCGCGAGTCAATTATCCTCGCCACTCTCCGGAGGCGGTTACTCTGTATCCGAACTCAAAAACCCTATCGAGCTGCATCACTTCTCGAGCGCGATACTCATTGCTCATGGAGCTGTTAAAATCATGGAGGGGCTGCAAGCCACCTTGATATACTGGGTTTTCTCTAGAAACTAATCTGTTCAAAATTGCTTGAGTTCGCATTTGTGGAATCACTAGCTTCATGATGCGGTAAAAAGCATACGCTAAAATTAAGAACACAAGAAAGATGAACACGACGCTGGACCCCCCGCTTAACAAGTATGTATCTTACAGATATCAAATCTGTTACAGGAGTGTTTCAAAATTCGAACCGATAGCTTTACCTAGGAGAAGCAAATGGCCACAAAGACAAACGATAACCCGACTCGCTGGCTAGCGCTTTTGGCAGGAATTATACTTTTAAGTATAGCCATTTTTGGCTTTGGCAATGGAAATCACGAGGTTTACAATTTTATTTTAGGCACACTGGGTGTAGTGCTTATCTTCATTGTTGGCTCAAGCTTCACAGGCCCCAGAAAGAGATCGGCTAAGCGTCGCCGCCGCCGTTAAAGCTATTAAAAACACTCTTTGTAGGCCTCTACAACCTCTGCGGAGTTAGTGACAAGAGCGCTGTCCGGGCCAGCTTTCTCGCTTCCCCAAATGAAACTCTCGTAGGTCTCAGGCGTGGCGCCGAATACAGTTTCGTTTCGACCAGGGTTTAGGTTAATACCCTTGCTAACGTTTTCAGATGTCAAAGATTCAGCTGATCCGAACCAGACAGTGTTTCCACTATCCAGTAGCGCCATGGTGAGATAGCTGAAGCTCTTAGGAAATTTATAGTCCACAGGGGTCTCAACCGCGCGGACTACCTTTTCACCTTTAACAGAGGCTGTGTCAATCCCCAATGAGCTTTCAGGATTATTCAATAAAAGAAGTGTTTCACTGCCTAACTGTGTGAGCTCTCCACAAACCACATCGCTTTCTGAATCTGTAGCTGCGTCGGACGTATTGGTGATTTTTTCAGGCAGCTCTGCGGGCGGCGCTACCACCGTATCTCCAAGCTCAGCCCCCGGTGG
>JAVBSF010000059.1:0-6216 GCA_031556925.1 Pararhizobium sp. | reverse complement strand
ACGTCCTTCTCCAGCCTCCGGCGCCAGCCCCGTCTCGCCGCGACGCCTCGCGGTGTAGCCGATAACGGGACAGGAGCATGATGGCATGGGGATGCGGGGCGGGGGTTTTCGGGGATGGAATTTTTTGGGGTTGGATGACCGATGTTGGTTCCCTCTTCTCCCCAGCGGGTCGAAGTGCCGAGCGCTGGCGAGGCGATGAGGGGGTGGTGCGGCATGCTCCGAGTTTGCGGAGACGCCCCCTCATCCGGCGCTACGCGCCACCTTCTCCCCGCTGGGGAGAAGAGGAAAATGCCGGTCCCGACATCAGTCGAACTCCATGATCAGCTCGTCCACGGCCAGACTCGCGCCGGCCTTGACGGCGACGCGCCTTCCGGTGCCGGGATCGTGGTTTGGCAATCCGGTCCCGCGACCGATATCCTATTCGTTGATCAGCCGCTTCAAGAGCTCGATCTCGTGGCTGAGCTTGGTATCGCCGGAGATCAGATCCTCGATCTTGCGCACCGCATGCAGCACGGTCGTATGATCGCGGCCGCCGAAGCGACGGCCGATTTCCGGGAAGGAACGCGGCGTCAGCGTCTTGGCCAGATACATGGCGATCTGGCGCGGCTTGACGATGACGCGGGTGCGGCGGTTGGAGACGAGCTCCTGACGCGACACGTTGTAATGCTTGGCGACGACGCGCTGGATGTCCTCGATGCGGACACGGCGCGGTTCGCCGGCATTGACGAGATGGCCGAGCAGTTCGTCGACGCGCTCGATCGACAGCTGCGGCTCGAAGGAGCGGCGGAAGAGCAGCTGGTTGAACGCGCCCTCCAGCTCGCGGCCGCTGGCCGTGATGTTGCGGGCGACATGGCTCAGGATATCGGCGGGGATATCGAGCGAGGCGTCCTCCTCGCGGGCCGCTTCGAGGCGGCGCTTGAGGATTTCCAGGCGCATCTCATAGTCCGGGCCGTCCATCTCGATGGCGACGCCGCCCTGAAGGCGCGAGCGGACGCGCGGGTCGAGCGATTCCAGCTCCCACGGGGCGCGGTCGGCGGCAACGACAACCTGCTTGGCGCTGTCGAGCAGCATGTTGAGCAGATGGCAGAACTCGTGCTGGATCGACTTGCCCTGCAGGAACTGCATGTCGTCGATGACGAGCAGGTCGATGTTGCGCAGGGTTTCCTTGAGCGACAACGCATCATTGTCGCGAATGGCGGTGGCGAAACGCCACATGAAGTATTCGGCCGTCAGATAAACGACGCGCGAGGTGCGCGGGCTTTCGATCGCGGCATTGGCGATGGCCTGCAGGAGATGGGTCTTGCCGAGGCCGACGGTGGAGTGGATGAACAGCGGATTGAAACGCACGGCGCCGGCGCCGGCTTCGGCGATCGTCCTGGCGGCGGCGAGCGCCACGCGGTTGGACGAGCCTTCGACAAAGCTTTCAAAGGTATAGCGCTGGTCGAGCGGCGAACCGAACAGGGGCCCGGAATGGGAGGGTGCCGCCTTCTGGGCGCCACCGATGGCGGCCGCCGCATGATGGGCGATGCTCTGGGGCGCCGGGCGCCGGCTCTGGGCGGTCGATGAAACCTCGACCTGCGGGCTCTGGGCGGCTTCCTCGCTCATGCTGGGGCGAACGCCGCGGGTTGCGGTGCGCACGAGGATTTCGACCTTCAGGATTTCGGCATCTTCCTGCTGGAACAGGCCGGTGATCAGATCGAGATAGCGGTTGTTGATCCACGACTTCAGAAAGGTCGTGGGAACCGACAGCCGGACCTGGCTTTTGGAGATCGAATGCAGTTTCAGCCGGCCGAACCAGCTGGCATAGACATCCGGGCCGACCTGGGCTTTCAGACGCGCACTCACCCGATCGAAAAGTGCGTTCTGCCGCATGTCGCTTTTCTCTCCCGCCGTTTCAGACTGCTGGCCTGCGATCTGAAATGTATTCTCCCCGTTTTCGAACACACCTGCCGCCGTCATCGAATTCGTAAGCATATTGCCGCCTTCCAATATCATTCCTTGGGGCCGCCATAGCTGCCGGTCCCGACCATCCATGTCCGCCGCCGCGGCCCTTCCCGTTAAAGGCATGCCGCATCGCCGGACGCTCTCCATGGCGTGCGGGAGCCTCATTCTCCCTTGCGCCGTGGTTTCCGCACGAATGCGCCCGATCCATGGCAGATCTCCATGGAAAAACGCATGTCCCCCGCGCGGGTTCAGTCTCGCACCGCCAGGCGGTGTTTCCTCCCCATCTCCTCCGGCTCGCCGGTCCGCCCTCGTAAAACGGGCCTTGGAGCCTCGCATGGCGACAAAAACCCGAAGGCAATCCGCCGCGCCGCTCTCGTTATCATTAAAAACGGCCCGGTCCCGCTCCCCTGCGCATACCAAGCCGTCACAGTCCGGATATATCCGGAATTCGCCAATCGTCCCGCCCCGAAGGCCGGTCGGTCAACCCTTTGCCTCGCCGCCTGGCGAGTGCAACTTATGGATGCGAAAAATCGCTCTGGGACACGCTTGCGCCCAGGGACAATGTTCTCGTCTTAATGATGGAACGTTGTGGAACCACCCCGTTTGCAGAGGACCAAGCGAAATTATCCCACCTGATGATCAAATGGTTCTTTCGTCTCGTTTGCGGGGTTGTCCCGCGCCCTCTGTCCAAAACATTTAGGCAGGATCGTATCCCCAAATCAATCGCGATTTTTAGGGCTCGGGAGCGGTTCCCGGTTGACTCTTTATGCGTGTGCTGACAGCCGCCGGGGGCGGCGAATAAGAATCGCTTTTGAATCAAGGGCTTTGAAAAAGGCTCTGGAAATGAGCCGGCGAAAAAGAAAAAAAATAAAAAATCTCTTGACTCGCCACAGGGGTTAACGGGCCGCCGCGGACGGTGGAGGACTCTCGACATCCTCTCGTAAGATATTGTTTTTGCTCTATAATTTATGTCATTGTCGAGACATAATGACAATTCTGCTCATTAACCATGACAGATGCCGGGAGCTTGAATCCGAATAGCCCGGTCATGAATGACCGGGCTATTCAAAAGGATAAATTCGTGAGTCGGATTAGGCCGACAGAGCCTTGACGCGGCTGGCAAGGCGCGAAACCTTGCGGGATGCCGTGTTGGCATGCAGGACGCCCTTGGTGGCTGCGCGCTGCAGTTCCGGCTGGGCTGCCTTCAGGGCTGCCTGAGCGAGCGCTGCGTCGCCCGAAGCGATGGCTTCTTCGACCTTGCGAACGAAACCGCGAACGCGCGAACGGCGGGACTTGTTGACTTCCGTACGGGCGGCGATTTTGCGGGTCGCTTTTTTCGCCGAAGTTGTATTGGCCATTTGGTGTCTCTCTTCGAAATCTGACAAAAACTTCCGCTTCGCCGTGCCGGGTCACTGCGACCTGTCATCCAAGCAATTCGGGAGCAATATCGGAAAACCTTGGAGCGGCTTTCCAAACTGAGGGCGGCATATAACCGGAAACGCTCCTGTCGTCAACGCGCTATTTTGAGCCCTGCCCTCTCATTTCTGGCAGGACGGGCAATAGAATGTCGAGCGTCCGGCCTGAACGATCCGGGTTACGGTTCCTTCGCAGCCCGGCGTGCGGCAGGCTTCTCCTTCCCGGTCATAGACGGAAAAGGAGTGCTGAAAATAACCGAGCGTGCCGTCGGTCTGGATATGATCGCGCAGCGACGAGCCGCCGGCGGCGATGGCGTCGGCGATGACCGCGCGAATGGCCTGCGTCAGCGCCATCAGCTTCCCCGTCGGCTTGCCCTTCGCATCGACCACCGCGCCCGCCGGCTTGAGGGGAGAGAGATGGGAGCGCCACAGCGCTTCGCAGACATAGATATTGCCCAGCCCCGCGATGTTGCGCTGGTCGAGCAGGGCGGCCTTCAGCGGCTGCGCCTTGCCCTTGAAGCGGTTGGCGAGATAGGCGTCGTCCAGCACGTTGCCGGTCGGTTCTTCTCCGAGGCTCTTGAAGAAGGCATGGGCCGACAGTCCGTCACGCGACACGATATCCATGAAGCCGAAACGGCGCGGGTCATTATAGATGACGCGGGCCGGGCCGGTTGCCGTCAGGAGGTGGAAGACGACGTGATCGTGCTTCTCGTCCTTGCTGCGCTCCATATGAAAGCAGCCGGGTGTACCGGAGGCGGCACCCGCCTCGATGCGGAAGGAGCCGGACATGCCGAGATGGGCGACGACGACATCGCCGCTCTCCAGTTCGATCAGCAGATATTTGGCGCGGCGCGACAAAGCCTCGATGCGCTTGCCTTCGAGGCTTGCGGAAAAGCCGTTCGGGAAGGGAAAGCGCAGATCCGCACGGCGAAGCTCCGCCCTGATGATGACGGCGCCTTCCATGGTCGGCGCCAGTCCGCGTTTTACCGTCTCGACTTCGGGAAGTTCCGGCATCCCTGCTCCTTCATCTCGGCTGCGATCATTTGTCGATTTCCTTGGCCGTGCACATATCCTATAGGGAGGGCGCGGGACAATGCTGCCGTTTTGGTGGTGCCCGCAGAGATAGCGTCTCGATTTCGAATTCGCTATGGTCCGTGGTCGAGAGCAGGAGACTGGCACATGACGGGTGAACGCACATCGGCCGATGGCGGCATGGAAACCTCCTACGGCTTTCGCCAGGTGGGCAAGGGCGAAAAGCAGGCGCTCGTCAACGATGTCTTCCACAAGGTCGCCAAGCGCTACGATATCATGAACGACGTGATGTCCGTCGGCCTGCACCGCGCCTGGAAGGATGCGATGATCGCGGCGCTCAATCCGAGCCGCAGCGAAGACTACAGGACGCTCGACGTTGCCGGCGGCACCGGCGATATCGCCTTCCGCATCATCGAGGCCTCCGACCGCAAGGCCCATTCGACCGTCCTCGATATCAACGGCTCGATGCTCGCCGTCGGCGCCGAGCGGGCGAAGAAAAAGGGACTGTCGGACAATCTCACCTTCGTCGAGGCCAATGCCGAGGAGCTGCCCTTCGAGGCCAATTCGTTCGACGCCTATACGGTCGCCTTCGGCATCCGCAACGTGCCGCGCATCGATGTCGCGCTGTCGGAAGCCTATCGCGTGCTGAAGCGCGGCGGCCGGCTGCTGGTGCTGGAATTCTCCGAGGTCGAGATGCCGCTGCTCGACAAGGTGTACGATGCCTGGTCCTTCAACGCCATCCCGCAATTCGGCAAGATGATCACCGGCGACGGCGAGCCTTACCAGTATCTGGTGGAATCGATCCGCAAGTTCCCCAACCAGCGCGATTTCGCCGCCATGATCAAGGCCGCGGGTTTCTCGCGGGTGACCTATACCAATTACACCGGCGGCATTGCCTGCCTGCATTCCGCCTGGAAAATCTGAAACCATGGCGTTTTCCGTTTCCTTCGACCGACAGCCTGCCGGTGACGCTCCATGAGCACGCCCGGAGCCTATCTGCGCCTGATCCGCATCGGCTGGGTGCTGGTGCGCGAAGGCGTCGTGTCGGCGCTGCCGTCGGAAAACCTGCCGGCCTTTGCGCGGGCCGGGCAGTCCTTTGCCGGGCTGTTTTCCCGTCGCCGCGCGCTGAATGAGGAGCGCAGCGATCGGCTGGCCCGCGCCATCGAGCGTCTCGGTCCCTCCTATGTGAAGATCGGTCAGTTTCTGGCGACCCGGCCGGATGTGGTCGGGGCAGAGTTCGCCAATGACCTGACCTTTCTGCAGGATCGCATGGCGACCTTCCCGATCGAGGATGCCCGCGCCGCCATCGAAGGATCTCTCGGCCGCCCGGTCTCGGAACTTTACGCCCATCTGGACGAGCCGATCGCGGCGGCGTCCGTGGCGCAGGTTCATCCCGCCGCCATTCTCGTCGATGGCGTCGAGCGCAAGGTGGCCGTCAAGGTCATCCGCCCCGGTATCCGCCAGCGCTTCGCCAACGATCTCGAGGCCATGTATCTCGTCTCGCGCATGCAGGAGCGCCTGTTGCCGCACACGCGGCGGCTTCGCCCCGTGGAGGTGACGAAGACGCTGGAGCAGACGACCCGGATCGAGATGGATCTGCGGCTGGAGGCCGCCGCCCTTTCGGAGATCGCCGAGAATTCGAAGAACGATCCCGGCTTCCGCGTTCCCACGGTCGATTGGGAGCGCACCGGCCGCGATGTCGTGACCATGGAATGGATCGACGGCATCAAGATGTCGGATGTTCAGGGGCTGATCGATGCCGGCCACGACCTGAACGCGCTCGCCGATACGCTGATCCAGTCGTTCCTGCGCCATACGCTGCGCG
>JAVBSF010000531.1:0-2944 GCA_031556925.1 Pararhizobium sp. | reverse complement strand
CGCGCCAAGGTGTCCGATCTCACCCGCATTTTCGGCTTCCTCGGCGAAGAGCCGCAATCCGGCCGCATCGCCCGCGCCATCGAGAAGCGCCGCGCCGAAGAGCCCTTCGTCACGACCCGCGATCTCGCCGGGCTGATCGAGATCGTCACCCCGCGCAAGGCCAAGGACAAGATCCATCCGGCGACCCGCGTCTTTCAGGCGCTGCGCATCTTCGTCAATGACGAGTTGGGCGAACTCGCCCAGGCGCTGTTTGCCGCCGAGCGTGCGCTGAAACCCGGCGGCGTGCTGTCGGTCGTCACCTTCCATTCGCTGGAAGACCGCATCGTCAAGAAGTTCTTTTCCGATCGCGCCGGCAAGGCTTCCGGCTCGCGCCACATGCCCGTCGTCCATCAGCGTGCGGCAACCTTCGCACCAGTTGGTAAGTCTATGGTTGCCGCAAGCGAAGAGGAAGCGGCGACAAATCCGCGTGCCCGGTCTGCCAAGTTGCGGTCCGCGGTGCGCACGGACGCCGCTCCCGAGGCCGATGATATGTCCATCTTCGATTTGCCGAACCTTGCAAGCCTTGGAAAGATGGGGGCCTGAGACATGCTGCGTACCTTGGATATCGTCCTCATCGTCGTCATGACGGCGGCCGCCACGGTCACCTATACGATCAAGCATCAGGCCGAAAACAAGCTGGAAGAGGTTCGCAAGCTCGATGCCGATATCAAGCTCGAGGAAGACACGATCGATCTGCTTCGCGCCGACTGGTCGCTGCTGACGCAGCCGAGCCGCCTCGAAAAGCTTGTCGGCGTTTACCAGCAGGATCTGCAGCTCGTTCAGACCGCGCCGACCCAGCTCGCCCATCCGCAGGAACTGCCGATGCTCAAGGCCGACGTGCCGGTCGAGGTGGAGAAGGGCAAGGACGGCAAGCCGGTCTCCAAGACCGCGAAGGCTGAAAAGACGGACAATATCGAAACCGGTTCGGTGGCTAACTGATGTCCTTTTTGTCGCGTATCATGGTCGTCAAAAGCAAGGCGCACTTCTCCGCAGGTGGCGGCAATCGTCCCGGCGACCTCAACGGCTCCTTCGTCGGCACCCGCAAGAAGAGCGGCAGTCAGGCCCGCAGCCGTGTCGCCATCATGATCGTCGGCTTTACGGCCGTCTACGGCGTCATCGGCGGCCGCCTCGTGCAATATGGCCTTGCCCAGCCGGATACCGTGTCGAGCATCGGCCGCGGCGACAATCTGATGGCCTCGCGCCCCGATATTCTCGATCGCAACGGCGAAATCCTCGCCACCGATATCCGCACCGTGTCGCTCTATGCCGAGCCCAACAAGATCGTCGATGCCGACGAGGCTGTCGAGCAGCTCTCGACCGTGCTGCCGAACCTCAATGTCGCCGATATCTACAACAAGCTGAAATCCCAGTCGCGCTTCCAGTGGCTGCGCCGCCAGTTGACGCCGAAGCAGCAGAGCGAAATTCTCGCGCTCGGCATTCCCGGCATCGGTTTCCGCCCGGAAAAGCGCCGCTTCTATCCCGGTGGCCCGACCGCCGCCCATATCGTCGGTCACGTCAATGTCGACAACCGTGGCATTGCCGGTATGGAGCGCTATATCGACAGCCAGGGGCTCGCCGATCTCGCCGCCATCGGCATGACCAGCGACGCCAAGCTGGAGCCGGTCAAGCTCTCCATCGACCTGCGCGTCCAGAACATCGTGCGCGATTCCGTGCTGCAGGCGATGACCGAGTATCAGGCGATCGCGGCCGGTGCCGTGGTCATGGATGTGCATACCGGCGAAATCCTCGGCATGGCGTCGGTTCCGGATTACGATCCGAACAATCCGGCCGGCGGCGCTCAGGAAGGCTGGATGAACCGCATGTCGAACGGCACGTTCGAGATGGGCTCCACCTTCAAGTCGTTCACCACGGCCATGGCGCTCGATTCCGGCAAGGTGACGCTCAAGGACAGCTTCGACGCCCGCTTCCCGATCCGCATCGGCGGCTTCACCATCAAGGACTTCCACGGCAAGCATCGCGTGCTGACCGTCCCGGAAATCTTCCAGTATTCGTCGAACATCGGCACGGCCAAGATGGCCGATATCGTCGGCATCGACGCGCACAAGGAATTCCTGACCCGGATGGGCCTGCTTTCGAAGATGCAGACCGAGCTGCCGGAAGTGAAGATGCCGAGCCAGCCACGCGAATGGAAGAAGATCAACTCGATCACCATCTCCTTCGGCCACGGCGTCTCGACCACGCCGCTGCAGACCGCCGTCGCGGGTGCCGCCCTCTTGAACGGCGGCAAGCTCATCGAGCCGACTTTCCTGCCGCGCACGGTCGAACAGGCCGATGCGGTCGCCGTGCCGGTGATCAAGAAGAGCACCAGCGACGACATGCGCTATCTCTTCCGCTATAACGGCATCTACGGCTCGGGCAAGAACGCGCTCGTTCCCGGCTATAATGTCGGCGGCAAGACGGGCACAGCCGACAAGGTGGTCAACGGCCGCTATTCGAACGATCTCAACTTCAACGCCTTCTTGGCGGGCTTCCCGATCGACAATCCGCAATATGTCGTGCTGTCCTTCATCGATGCGCCGAAGACGGGCGAAAAGGGCATTCGCACCGCCGCCGGCAACGCCGCGCCGATCGTGCGCAACATCATCAGCCGCTCGGCGCCGCTTTTAGGTGTGGAGCCGAAATTCGGCGAGGATGGTTCTGCCTTGCTGGTGTCTTATTGACCGTGGAATGACAGGCGCAGGGATTCGCCAGGGGGCGCATCGAACAGTTTGAAAGTGCAGTCCATGAAGCTCAATGAACTCCTTGGAAGGGATTTCCCTGACATCGCCGCGCAGCTCGCAGATGGCCGCGGCGATATCGATATTTCCGGCATCACCGCGGATAGCCGCAAGGTCGAGCCAGGCTCCCTCTTCGTCGCGCTTTCCGGCAGCAAGACTGATGGTGC
>JAVBSF010000063.1:0-10923 GCA_031556925.1 Pararhizobium sp. | reverse complement strand
TGCAGGATTCGGCCGTGGCGACCATCAGGCCGCGCGCGGTAAAATCGTGGATGATGGAATAGGCTTTTTCCTCGATATCCTGCGGCCAGATGCTCATGGCATTATCCCCTATAGGCAACTGTGGCAGTCGCAATCGCCGCGATGCCTTCGCGGCGGCCGACAAAGCCGATCTTTTCGTTGGTTGTCGCCTTCACCGAGCAGCGGTCGAGGCTGATCCCCAGCATATCGGCCAGATTGGCGCGCATGCTGTCGCGGTGCGGCCCGACCTTCGGTGCTTCGGCAATGAGCGAGATATCCGCATTCATGATGACGCCGCCGCGCTCGCGCACGATCCTTGCCGCATGTTCGAGAAAGATGCGCGACGGCGCACCTTTCCATTGCGGATCGGACGGCGGGAAATGATCGCCGATATCGCCTGCGCCGCAGGTTGCGAGCAGCGCGTCGGTCAGCGCATGCAATGCGACATCGGCGTCGGAATGGCCAAGCAGCGTCTGGTCATGGGGGATGAAGATACCGCAGAGCGTCACGCCGTCACCCTCCACCAGCTGGTGCACATCATAGCCGTTGCCGGTGCGAATGTCGGGCAGGGCGGTGCGGCTGAGAAGCTGGTCGGCCATGGCGATATCCCGTCTGGTCGTGAGTTTGAAATTGTCCGGCGATCCCTCGACCAGCGTCACCGGCAGGCCGGCCCATTCGGCAATCGAGGCATCGTCGGTGAAATCGGAGCGGCCGGAAAGGGCGGCCCGCTCATGGGCGGAGAGAATGGCGTCGAAACGGAAGCATTGCGGCGTCTGCGCCGCAAAGAGGCCGGCCCGCGCAACCGTCTCGCCGACGTGGCCGCTCTTGTCGGCCCGCTTCAAGGTATCGGCGACGGCAACGGCCGGCAGCACGGCTTCGTTGCCGGCGCAAAGGGCGTCGTGGCAGCGAATGAGCAGGGCGCTGTCGATGAACGGCCGTGCCGCATCCTGGATCATCACATGGCTCGGTGCCGACGC
Organism: Pararhizobium sp.; assembly: GCA_031556925.1. Taxonomy (GTDB): domain Bacteria; phylum Pseudomonadota; class Alphaproteobacteria; order Rhizobiales; family Rhizobiaceae; genus Pararhizobium. Next base: position 9,928 of record JAVBSF010000063.1, on the reverse strand, counting down.
GGAGAGCGCCCTGAGACCAGCGAGAACGGAAAGCTGCCGCGTCGCCCCGCCGTGGACGACGATCAACTCCGGACCGGTCGTGAGAGATGCGCGGGCCCTGTCGAGCAACGCTTCGTCCTCGGGATGGATGACGACGACGAAAACCGGCTTCTGTGCCGTCTCCCCAGCCCATGTCGCAAAAGCGTCAAGCGTATGGCAGATAACGGGCCGTCCGCCGATCGGCCGATATTGCTTGGGGCCTTCTTCCGGCGATCCCGCCCTTTCGCCACGACCGGCCGCCACGATGACGATACCGCAGGAAATGTCTTCTTTTGTTTGCATCTTCTAAAAAGCGTCCTGTGATTCCCGTCGCTTTTGGTCTAAGAGGCGCGCTTCGCTTCGGGGGCTTCCGCGCTCCGACGGCCACGTTCCGGCTGTGATGTACCTTGAACGTCCGGCCTTTGCCAGTTGTGGATGAAAATTTGGACGGGCTTGCGGAAAAGGCTTGGCAAGCCCATCAACAGTGTCTAAAAATAGTGCAAAAATCCTATGTGCCCGAAAGATAGTCAGTTGTCATTGCCGGCCTTGTCATCCCCGTTTGAGGTCGGGGGAGTGTCGTTTCGAAACCGCATCGTGCTTGCGCCGATGTCGGGTGTGACGGACTTGCCGTTTCGCCAGCTTGCCTGGCGCTACGGCGCAGGGCTCGTCGTAACTGAGATGGTAGCGAGCCGCGAGCTTGTCGGCAATGCCACCGAAAGCTGGGCGCGGCTGAGAGGCGCTGATATCCGGCCGCATATGGTGCAGCTTGCGGGGCGCGAGGCGCACTGGATGGGCGAGGCGGCGCGCATCGCCGCCGACAATGGCGCCGATATCATCGACATCAACATGGGCTGCCCGGCCAAGAAAGTGACCGGCGGCTATTCCGGCTCGGCTCTCATGCGCGATCCCGATCATGCGCTCACGCTGATCGAGGCGACCGTCAAGGCCGTTTCCGTGCCGGTCACGCTGAAGATGCGGCTGGGCTGGGACGAGAACTCGATCAATGCGCCGGAGATCGCGCGGCGCGCGGAGGAGGCCGGTGTCCGGATGATCACCATTCATGGCCGCACGCGCATGCAGTTTTATAACGGCCGGGCGGACTGGGACGCGATCCGCGCCGTGCGCGATGCCGTTTCGGTGCCGCTCGTCGCCAATGGCGATGTCGCGACGCGAGAGGATGCCTGCGAAATTCTGCGCCGGTCGGGCGCCGATGCCGTCATGGTCGGGCGCTCGACGCAGGGGCGCCCCTGGCATCCCGGCGTTCTCGCCGGTGCCATCGCGCATCCGGCAGCGCCGGAGATCGCGGATATTTTTGCCGAGCATTATTCGATGATGCTCGAATTCTATGGGCTCGAGGCCGGGCTTCGCCATGCGCGCAAGCATGTCGGCTGGTATCTCGATCGCTTCGCGCAGGGCATGGCGGGCAGGGACAAGGCGGAAATCATGACATCGACGGAAGCAGGTGCTGTGCTCGCGAAGGTGACTGCGGCCATCGCCGTCCATGCGGCGGAAATGGATCTGGCGGCATGAGCGCGGAGAACGAGGAACGAAAAGGCATGAATTCCCTGCCGATGGCGGTTCTCAACGCCATCCAGAACCCGGTCATTCTCGTCAACGAGAAAGGCCTCGTTGCGTTCGCGAACTGGGAAGCCGAGGCATTTTTCGGGGCGAGCGCCAACTATCTCGCCAAGCACGATATCAGCAATTTCATTCCCTTCGGCAGCCCCTTGCTGACCCTGATCGAGCAGGTGCGCGAACGCCGTGCGGCGGTCAACGAATACCGCGTCGATCTGAGTTCGCCCCGCCTCGGCGCCGACAAGCTGGTCGATCTTTATGTCGCGCCCGTCCTGTCCGAGCCCGGCTCGGTGGTGATCGTTTTCCAGGAACGGTCGATGGCCGACAAGATCGACCGTCAGCTGACACACCGCGCGGCCGCCCGCTCCGTGACCGGTCTCGCCTCGATGCTGGCGCACGAGATCAAGAACCCGCTGTCGGGCATCCGTGGGGCCGCCCAGCTGCTCGAAACCTCGGTCGAGGACGAGGACCGGGCGCTGACGCGGCTGATCTGCGACGAGACCGACCGCATCGTCTCGCTGGTCGATCGCATGGAGGTCTTTTCCGACGAGCGACCTGTAGACCGGCATCCGGTCAACATCCATTCCGTGCTCGACCATGTGAAGGCGATCGCCAAGGCAGGCTTCGCCCGCGATATCCGCATCACCGAAAATTACGATCCCTCCCTGCCGCCGGTCTATGCGAACCGCGACCAGCTGGTGCAGGTCTTCCTCAATCTGGTGAAGAATGCGGCGGAAGCGATCGGCAACAGGCCGGAGGGCGAGATCATGCTGACGACAGCCTATCGGCCCGGCATCCGGCTTTCCGTTGCCGGCACGCGGGAGAAAATCTCGCTGCCGCTCGAATTCTGCGTTCATGACAACGGGCCGGGCGTGCCCGCCGATCTGGTCGAGCATCTGTTCGATCCGTTCATTACCACCAAGACCAACGGCTCCGGCCTCGGCCTTGCACTGGTTGCCAAGATCATCGGCGGCCATGGCGGCATCGTCGAATGCGACAGCCAGGCCCACCGCACCACGTTTCGCGTCCTGATGCCGGCCTCCAAGGGCATTTCGGCTGAGGACACAGCACCCATGAGCATTAAAGGACAATCCCGATGACTGGCGCCACCATTCTCGTCGCCGATGACGACGCCGCGATCCGCACCGTGCTCAACCAGGCGCTGAGCCGAGCCGGCTATGACGTGCGCATCACCTCCAATGCGGCAACGCTCTGGCGCTGGATTTCCGCTGGCGACGGCGATCTGGTGGTCACCGACGTCGTCATGCCCGATGAAAACGCCTTCGACCTCCTGCCGCGCATCAAGAAGGCGCGACCGGATCTGCCGGTTCTCGTCATGAGCGCCCAGAACACCTTCATGACCGCCATCAAGGCCTCGGAGAAGGGGGCTTACGACTATCTGCCGAAGCCCTTCGACCTGACGGAACTTATCGCCATCATCGGCCGGGCGCTGGCCGAGCCGAAGCGCAAGCCCGCCAAGCTCGACGACGACACGCAGGACGGCATGCCGCTTGTCGGCCGCTCGGCCGCGATGCAGGAAATCTACCGCGTTCTCGCCCGCCTGATGCAGACCGACCTGACACTGATGATCACCGGCGAATCCGGCACAGGCAAGGAGCTTGTGGCCCGTGCGCTGCATGACTACGGCAAGCGCCGCAACGGCCCCTTCGTCGCCATCAACATGGCAGCCATTCCGCGCGACCTGATCGAATCGGAACTTTTCGGCCACGAGAAAGGCGCTTTCACCGGCGCGCAGACCCGCTCCACCGGCCGTTTCGAGCAGGCGGAGGGCGGCACGCTCTTCCTCGATGAAATCGGTGATATGCCGATGGATGCCCAGACGCGCCTGCTGCGCGTTCTGCAGCAGGGCGAATACACGACCGTCGGTGGCCGCACGCCGATCCGCTCGGACGTTCGCATCGTCGCAGCGACCAACAAGGATCTGAAGCAGTCGATCAATCAGGGGCTCTTCCGCGAAGATCTCTATTACCGGCTGAATGTCGTGCCGCTGCGCCTGCCGCCGCTACGCGACCGTGCCGAGGATATTCCCGATCTCGTCCGGCACTTCGTCCAGCAGGCGGAAAAGGAAGGCCTCGACGTCAAACGCTTCGATCAGGAGGCGCTGGAGCTGATGAAGGCGCATCCCTGGCCCGGCAACGTCCGCGAGCTGGAAAACGTCGTGCGCCGCCTGACGGCGCTTTATCCGCAGGACGTCATCACCCGCGAGATTATCGAGAACGAGCTTCGCTCGGATATTCCCGACAGTCCTATCGAAAAGGCGGCGGGCCGGTCGGGCTCCATGTCGATTTCCCAGGCCGTGGAAGAAAACATGCGCCAGTATTTCGCCGGCTTCGGCGACGGGCTGCCGCCGGCCGGTCTTTACGACCGCGTGCTCGCCGAGATGGAGTACCCGCTGATTCTCGCGGCGCTCACGGCCACCCGCGGCAACCAGATCAAGGCGGCCGATCTTCTCGGTCTCAACCGCAATACGCTGCGCAAGAAAATCCGGGAACTTGGCGTCTCGGTGTACCGTAGCTCACGCAGCGCTTGACTTGGTTGTCGCAAGCGTTGCATTTTCGCCACAATGCGTTGCTTAGACGACACATATGCGGCGGACTCGGAACGGGTTTCCCCGTGGCGTCATGGGCGCCGGGCTGGCGATGGTCTTCGGACGATCCGCCGGCCGGTCTTCTGACCAGAAAGCGGAAAAATTGCCGGCGCGGTTTCGTTGCGGAACATCGCCGGGTCGGGGGAAGCGTTTCATATGGCCGACAGGCTGACACTGCCACTTTCGGGTGAGGAAGGCGCCGCCGCCAGCGGAACGGACCGGCGCGCATCCTTCGCCCTGCCGGGCCTGCTGCTGGCCACGGGCGCCCTGTGCTGCGCCATCGTCTCGCTGGTGATCCTGCTCGGCCTGACGCCGATCCGCCCGGAAACACCCGTCGTCATCGGTTCTGCCGCGATCAATGCGGTTTTCGTCATCGGCCTGATGGTGCTGATCGGCCGCGAGGTTTTGCGGCTTCTGAAGGCGCGCAGCCGTGGAAGGGCGGCCGCCCGGCTGCATATCCGCATCGTCGCGCTGTTTTCGATCGTCGCCATCACGCCCGCCATTCTGGTTGCGATCTTCGCCTCAATCACGCTCGATGTCGGCCTCGATCGCTGGTTTTCGCTGCGCACGCAGTCCATCGTCCGCTCGTCCATGGACGTCGCGCAGGCCTATGTGCTGGAAAACGCCAGCTACCTGCAGGGCCAGACGGTGTCGATGGCCAACGATCTTGAGCGCAACCGCCAGCTCTACAGCCTGGACCGCACGGGCTTCATCGACTTGATGACGCGTCAGGCGCGGGGGCGCGGCATGCTCGGCGCCTTTCTGGTGCGCGCCGATGGCACGGCCATCCTGCAGGCGAATATCCCGACGGAGCGCCCGCTTCCGGCGATCCCGAAGGACGCCCTGCTGACCTCGGTCGCCGGCCAGCCGACACTGATTCCGCCGGGAATCACCAATCTCGTCGGCGCCGTCATTCCGATCGACAATATCGAGGGCGCCTATCTCTATACGGTCCGCAATGTCGATCCCAAGGTGATGAACTCCATGCGGCTGATGGAGGAAAACGCCGCCGAATACCGCACTCTGGAGGCGGGGCGCACCTCGTTGCAGGTCGCCTTCGGCGTTCTCTATCTCGGCTTCGCGCTGATCGTGCTTCTGGCCGCGATCTGGACCGCCATTGCCGTCGCCGACCGGATCGTTCGGCCGATCCGCCTGTTGATCGGCGCGGCCGACAGCGTGGCCGCCGGTAATCTCAATGTCGCCGTTCCTGTCCATGCCGTCGATGGCGATGTCGGCAGCCTGTCGCGCACCTTCAACAAGATGATCGCCGAAATCCGCGGCCAGCGCGATGAGATCCTCGAGGCCAAGGACGAGATGGATCATCGCCGCCGCTTCATCGAGGCGGTGCTGTCGGGCGTGACGGCGGCGGTCATCGGCGTCGAGAACGACCGCCGCATCACCATCGCCAATCCATCCTCCGAGCATTTTCTCGCACACCACCCACTGGATCTGGTCGGCGAACGGCTGGGAGATGTTGCGCCGGAGATCGAAGAGGTGCTGAACGAGGCCGCCTCCCGCCATCGCAACGACTACCGCAAGCAGATCAACATCATGCGCGGTGGCACCGAGCGCACCCTGAACGTTCAGGTGACGCGCGAGGAAACCACTGATGCGCAGGACGCCTATGTCATCACGATCGACGATATTACCGATCTGGTGATCGCGCAGCGCTCGACCGCCTGGGCCGATGTCGCGCGCCGCATCGCCCATGAGATCAAGAACCCGCTGACGCCGATCCAGCTTTCGGCCGAGCGGCTGAAGCGCCGCTATGGCCGTCAGATCGCCGAGGACGATCGCGCCGTCTTCGATCAATGCACGGATACGATCGTTCGTCAGGTCGAGGATATCGGCCGGATGGTGGACGAGTTCTCCGCCTTTGCCCGCATGCCGAAGCCGACCAAGGAAAAAGCCGATATCCGCGCCGTTCTCAAGGACGCGGTGTTCCTGCGGGAGATGGGCAACACCCATGTCAGCTTCATCCGGGATTTCGGCGACGAGCCGCTGGAAGGGCTCTATGACGGCCGCATGCTGTCCCAGGCCTTCGGCAACATCATCAAGAACGCCGTCGAGGCCATCGAGGCGCTGCCGGCGGACGCCGTGCGCGGCGAAAGGACGATCATGGTGCGCTCGCGCCGCGACGAGACGACAGGCCATTATGTCGTCGACGTGATCGACAACGGCAAGGGGCTGCCCACCGAGAATCGTCATCGCATTCTCGAGCCCTACATGACCATGCGCGAAAAGGGCACCGGCCTCGGTCTGGCGATCGTCAAGAAGATCATCGAGGACCATGGCGGCCATATCGAGCTGCATGATGCGCCCGCCGATTTCGACGGCGGCAACGGCGCGATGATCAGGATTATTCTGCCGCCCGCTCCGGCCGGCGGCTCCGAAATGACACAGGACAAGGACTATTCTCATGGCGGCTGACATTCTTGTGGTGGATGACGAGGAGGACATCCGCGAGATCGTGTCCGGCATCCTGTCGGACGAGGGACACGAAACCCGCACCGCCTTCGACAGCGATAGCGCTCTGGCCGCCATCAGCGACCGCGTGCCCCGGCTTGTGTTCCTCGACATCTGGATGCAGGGCAGCAAGCTCGACGGGCTGGCGCTGCTCGACGAGATCAAGAGCCGCCATCCCGATCTTCCGGTCGTGATGATTTCCGGCCACGGCAATATCGAGACCGCGGTTTCGGCGATCCGTCGCGGCGCCTATGATTTCATCGAAAAGCCGTTCAAGGCCGACCGGCTGATCCTGATCGCCGAACGGGCTCTCGAAACCTCCAAGCTGAAGCGCGAGGTCTCCGAGCTCAAGAAGCGTTCCGGCGATCCTGTCGAGCTGATCGGCACGTCGGTCGCCGTCTCCCAGCTTCGCCAGAACATCGAGAAGGTTTCTCCGACCAACAGCCGCGTCATGATCCATGGCCCCTCCGGTTCCGGCAAGGAGCTGGTGGCGCGCATGATCCACCGCAAGTCGTCGCGTTCGGGCGGCCCCTTCGTTGCGCTGAATGCGGCGGCGATCACTCCGGACCGTATGGAGATCGCGCTGTTCGGCACCGAGGGCACGGCCGGCCAGCCGCGTAAGACAGGCGCACTGGAAGAGGCCCATGGCGGCATCCTCTATCTCGACGAAGTCGGCGAAATGCCGCGCGAGACGCAGAACAAGATTTTGCGCGTTCTGGTCGATCAGCAGTTCGAGCGCGTCGGCGGTTCCAAGCGGGTCAAGGTCGATGTTCGCATCATCTCGTCCACCGCCTACAATCTTGAGAGCCAGATTGCCGAGGGCGCCTTCCGCGAGGATCTCTATCACCGGCTGGCGGTCATTCCCGTGCGCGTGCCGGCGCTTGCCGAGCGGCGGGAAGATATTCCTTTCCTTGTCGATATGTTCATGCGCCAGATCAGCGAGCAGGCGGGCATCCGCACCCGCAAGATCGGCGACGACGCGCTGGCCGTGCTGCAGGCCCATGACTGGCCCGGCAATATCCGCCAGCTGCGCAACAATATCGAGCGGCTGATGATTCTGGCGCGTACCGACGGACCGGATACGCCGATTTCCGCCGACATGCTGCCGACCGAGGTGGGCGACAGCCTGCCGAAGATTTCCGCGCAGGGAGACCAGCACATCATGACGTTGCCGCTGCGCGAGGCCCGCGAAATGTTCGAGCGCGACTACCTGATCGCCCAGATCAACCGCTTCGGCGGCAATATTTCCCGCACGGCGGAATTCGTCGGCATGGAACGCTCGGCGCTGCACCGCAAGCTGAAGTCTCTCGGCGTCTGACATTCGAATCCGGGGGCGGACATGACAAGAATTGCGTATGTGAACGGGGCCTATCTGCGCGCGGGCGAGGCGGGGGTTTCCATCGAGGATCGCGGCTTTCAGTTCGCGGACGGTGTTTATGAGGTCTGCGAGATCCGGCACGGCTATATCGTCGACCTGACGCGGCATCTGGACCGCCTCGACCGCTCGCTTTCGGAAATCCGCATCAGCCAGCCGATGTCGCGCAAGGCGCTGATCGGGATCATCAAGCAGGTGATCCGTCGTAATCATGTGAAGAACGGCCTGTTCTACATGCAGGTTACGCGCGGCGCGGCGCGGCGCGATCATGTGTTTCCGGCCGCGCACACGCCGCCGACACTCGTTATCACGGCAAAGCGTACGGATGCGTCATTGATTGCCCGCAAGAATGCAGACGGCATCCGCGCCATCACGGTGCTCGAGAATCGTTGGGATCGTGTGGATATCAAGACCGTGGGATTGCTTTCCAACGTGCTGGCCCGTCAGGAGGCGAAGGAGGCAGGTGCCCAGGAAGCGATCTATGTCGATTCGGATGGCAAGGTGACCGAAGGGGCCGCCACCAATGTCTGGATCGTCGACAGGAACGGAACCTTGCGCACCCGCCCCGCCGGTCATGGCATTCTGCGCGGCATTACCCGCACGACTTTGCGGGACGTCGCGGCCGAAATCGGGCTTGAGATTGAGGAGCGGGCCTTTACCGTCGAGGAGATGCTGGCGGCGCGGGAGGTGTTCATCACCGCTGCGACAAGCATTTGCTTCCCCGTCGTCGCCGTCGACGGCCATAGTATCGCCAATGGCCATCCCGGCGGCACGGCGCAGAAAATCCGCGAAGCCTTTTTCGACGTTGCGGAGAAGACTTTGATTTGATACCAAATCCGGGGAGACGCCGCAAAATCCATAGCAGGCGGTGTTCGGGGTATTAAAATCGTATAATCAACCGGTTAATCGGGACCGGCAAATAAGAAAGAAGCGGCGCCATGGCGGAACGTTCTCAGAACTTGCAGGATCTTTTTCTCAATACCGTCCGCAAGCAGAAGATATCCTTGACGATTTTTCTTATCAATGGTGTGAAGCTGACAGGGGTCGTCACGTCTTTCGACAACTTCTGTGTGCTTTTGCGGCGTGACGGTCACTCGCAGCTCGTGTACAAGCACGCGATCTCGACCATCATGCCCGGTCAGCCGATGCAGATGTTCGAGAGCGAAGAATCCGCTTCCTGACAGGACACCTGACATTACCAAACGTGATACCAAATCGTCGTCGATCATCCCGGAGCTGGAGAAGCTGCGCGATGACATGCGTGCCCTCGTCGTCGTTCCGGTTCTGAAAAAGACCGGGCGGCAGGCCTCTGCCGATGCGGCGGTGCCCGCGACCAACCGTTCCGACGAAAGCCGCCTGGAGGAGACCATCGGTCTTGCGCTGGCGATCGACCTGACGGTCGTTCAGGGGCTGATAGTGCCCGTCGCCCAGCCGAAGCCCGGCACGCTGCTCGGCACCGGCAAGATCGAGGAAATCGGCCATCTGCTGAGCGAGCACAATGCCGGCCTCGTCATCGTCGATCATCCGCTGACGCCGGTGCAGCAGCGCAATCTCGAAAAGGAATGGACCGCCAAGGTCATCGACCGGACGGGCCTGATCCTCGAAATCTTCGGCCGCCGCGCCTCCACCAAGGAAGGCACGCTGCAGGTCGAGCTTGCACATCTCAACTACCAGAAGGGCCGTCTGGTCCGCAGCTGGACCCACCTGGAGCGCCAGCGCGGCGGCGCGGGCTTCCTCGGCGGCCCCGGCGAAACCCAGATCGAGGCAGACCGCCGGCTCTTGCAGGAAAAGATCCTGCGGCTGGAAAAGGAGCTGGAGCAGGTGCGCCGCACCCGCCAGCTGCACCGCGCCAAGCGCAAGAAGGTGCCGCATCCGATTGTGGCGCT
>JAVBSF010000234.1:0-3157 GCA_031556925.1 Pararhizobium sp. | reverse complement strand
ATGAGCGCCGACCTCGGCCCCCTTCTCCAGCACCACGACGGAAAGCTCCGGATTGACCTGCTTCAGCCGGATCGCCGCAGACAAACCCGCAGGCCCGGCCCCGACGATCACAACGTCGAATTCCATGCTTTCGCGTTCAGGAAGCTCAAGCGCATCGGTCATCGAAACACCCTATTCTTGAACCCTGCGGCAAGCCGGCCAGCATTGGCCGGCGCATCGACAAAAGCCGCGCAGAGAGCGCGCACGGCCTCCCGGATTTCCGGGAACTGGTCTGACGTTCTCATTGTACCACCTCTCTTGAATACGCTCCCGGAAGCTGTCACCGGGAAAGCGGGAATGCCCTCCGGGAAGCCCGATTCTTTACCTTGTACTTTCTTCGACGGCCCAATTCCCAATAGTTTCCCGCTCTTAGCGCTATGTCGAAACGGCATAGCTGGCAGGAGACATCCGGCGGCAAGTCAGGGGCAGGAGATTTGGGGGGAGAAACCGGTCGCCGCGAGCCATTAATCTCTACCGCACGCGCTCCAGTTCGAGGAAATCCGCGAGAGGATGGCCGGCGTGGCGACCGGTCGTGGATTAAATTTGCCAAGGCCTCTTGTTCACGGGCGTCAAACAATGGCGGCAGTCCGGCGGGTTCGGACTGAAGAGGCGGGATTGATCCCTGGCATTCCAGGGATCAATCTCGTTGCAAAGTTGCCCGAAGCCAATCAGGCAGGAAGGTTCGAAGCTCGCGCCATCTCCGCAAGCTTCACCTGCACCAGCAGCGACAGTTCGTCATAGACGTTCCACTCGTCGACGACCTTGCCGTCCTTGTAGTGGAAATGGGTCATGCCCATGACCTGCAGGCGCGCGCCGGTCGGATCGCCGAGTTCCTGCAGGATGCCGTAGCCGAGATGATGACCTTCCATCAGCCAGCGCACCGCAACCTTGACGCCGCCTTCCTCGCAAGGATTGGAGCAGATGTGCTGCACTGTATAGCTCGCATCGGGGATCGAGCCGATCAGGCCGAGATGCTGGTGCGTGACGGCAGCGACGCCGTAAAGCTCCTTCATCAGCGGGCCGTGATACTGGCAGGTCGGGGCATAGACGTCCTTGATCTTGCCGAACATGCGGCCGTTGAACATCTCGTGCAGCCAGCGCAGCGTATAGGCCTCGATATCGTTATGGGCGATCGAGACATCGGCTTCCGCTTCCGGCGGATATTGCCCGAGCAGGCGGCGGTTTTCGCCGATGTCGAGCGACAGCAGCCCCTTGTCGAAAGAGGCTTTCGCCAGCTTCTCGGCAAAGGCATGTGGATCGAGACCGAGCTGCTTGATGATCGCCATCGTATCGGCCACCACCCATTCGCGGTAGATCTTGTTGCGATGGATCATGCAATCGGCGATCGTGCGCGAGACGAAGGTGCGCCCCGTCGGCTGGCCGAAATGGCCGTATTGCGTGTGCCTGCCGGAACCGGTGACCAGATGTGAGGTATAGAAACCCTCGACATCGTTGCCGCGCCAGAGCACCTGGGTTGCCATGCCGCGCCGCTCCGGCAGCGAGACAAGCCGCTGGATCGTATCGCGCACCACGTCTTCACGATTGTAGATCGTGCCCGTGGTGCCATAGAGCACGCAGTTGTGGGTGTAGTGCGTGTAGATCAGGCCGATGTCGCGCTCGTCCCAGATCTTGTGGGTGCAGCGAACGATGTAATCGACGATATCAGTATAGATTTCGTCAAAGCCGTCCAGCGACTGGCTGCGCGGCCGGTTGACCGGAGCAAGCTCGGGGTAATCGCGGCGCTCGACCTGCAGCACCTGTTCCACCGGCTCCTTCTTCTGGTTCTGCGCCACGGCTTTTCCTCCCTTGGCGTCATCCTCACTCATGACATGTCCTTCCATTCGATTGTGCAGGGGTTTGGGGTAAAGGGTCCGGGCCGGCTTCAAGCCAGCGCTTCAGATGAAGCGCCACGGCCCCGGGGTTTTCAAGCGGTGCGAAATGGCCGGCATCGGCGACGAGATGAAGTTCGGCATGGGCGATGCCCGCGGCGATCTCATCCTGCGCATCGAGCGGACACACCTGCTCATGCACGCCGGCCAGCACCAGCGTCGGCTGGGTAATGGCCGAAAGCCGCGGCCGGCTATCCTGGCGAAAAATCGCGACTTCGGCCTGCTCGGAAAGACGGTCCGGGCCGCAATCGCGGGCCATGGCGACGATCGTCCCGCGCAGCGCCATATCATCAACATTCACCGGCGCGACCAGCCGCTGCCAGGCATCGAAGATGTAGCCATCCATGCCCTTTTCCCGCGCATCCCCGACGGCCTTGCGCCGCACGGCCGCATTGGCCGGCGGATCGGGCCGGGCCGTCGTGTCGATGAGACACAGCTTCGCAATGCGCCCCGGCTCCCTGGCAACCATTTCGAGTGCACAGATGCCGCCCAGTGAGAACCCGGCCAGCAGGAACCTTGGCGGCGCAGAGGCAAGGATCGCCGCGGCGAGATCGGGCATGGTCCGGGCCCCGCCCATATTGCCGATGACGATCGGATAATCGCCAAGTCTTTCGACGACGGGCGCAAAAACCCTCTCGTCGCAGGCAGTGCCCGGCAGCAGAAGCAGCGGCAGTCGCGGGTCGTTCATCATCGGCAAAGCCGTCATCTCAGGTCATCCGGAAGGATTTCATACACCGCCATCATAGCCGTTCCGCCGGCTCGAAACCGTGGCGAAAACAGATTGTGATCTCGTGTCGGAAAAAAGACTGGCAGATTTTGAATACGTATGCAATAAAATTCGTGCTCGATCATTCGAACGCCCCTGACGTGTTTTTGCGGCGGAACCAGCGGTTCCGGCGACGGGAAAACCGTGCCTGCGGCAAAGGTCGAGACGGAACATCAGGCTAGTGGAGAGACAGCCCATGACCATCAAGGACACGCCGATGAAGGGCGTCCAGTACGTGAAGGCACCCGAGCGCGACTCGATCGGCGACAGCGCATCCGTGGAAGGACTGGTCGCTGAGATCATCGCCAACGTGCGTACCCGCGGCGATGACGCCGTCAGGGAATATTCGAGCAAGTTCGACAAGGCCGAGCTTTCCGCCTTCGAGGTGACGCCGCAGGAGCGCGAAGAGGCGCTTGCCGAACTTGATCCGCAGACGCGCGCCGACACGGAATTTGCCATTTCC
>JAVBSF010000221.1:0-6684 GCA_031556925.1 Pararhizobium sp. | reverse complement strand
GGACGGCGACGGCGGTGTGCTGATCGGAAGCGGCGCAAGTGCCGACTTCATTTCGATCTGCGACATGCGCCCGATGGCATCGGCCTTCGCCTTAGTAGCCTTGATAGATTTACGCTTTTCGCGTTCGTAGGCCTTCGCGTCTTCCGTGGAACTGAAGCCGCTTGCCTCAATGCAGAGGATATCGTCCGCGATCCTGCGGCCATCGACCGTTTCGGCCCACGCGGGAGCCTTGTGGTTGTCTGGATCGAAGAAGAAGACGACTTCTTCGCCTGCAAATGCCAGCAGTGCCTCATGATGGAAGCGGTTCATGAAGGGCCGCTTGCCGATGGAGACGGTGCCAGATGGCGATACCGTCACCCGCTTCGCCGTGAAGAAGAAATAGCGGCGCTGGATTTCGGCCAATTGGCGAACCTGTGTCGTCTCAAGTCCTGCCTCGAAGGCCTGACGGTGCGAGATTTTGTAAGCCACCTTGCTCTTGCGGTCGGTGCGGGTGTTGTAATGCTCGACAGCCTCGGCAAGAACCTGCTCGAATGTGGCAAGGTCGATAGCGGTTTCCGCATAGTTTTCAGGCTTTTCGGTGGGATTGCGCCCGGTGTAGGCTCCTGCGCAACGCGGGTCCTTCTCCGAACGCTCCTTCACCTCAGCAAAGCACCTTTCAACGGTCTTTGAACGACCGTTATAAGGCTTAGTGAAGATCGGCTCGCAGCCGACGCGGGGCAGGATACCGGGGAGATCGGTTTCCTTGATCTTGAAGCGGTTTCGCTTCTTCGCGCCTGCCGTAATCGTCTTGTTGGCGGCGGCACGGGTGTTGTCGAACTGGGCCACCTTGGCGATGCCATAGGTGACGAAGGATTGGCAGAGCGCCCTACGATACGCATCGGCGCTTTCGGTCTCGCCAATGTGATAGGACATCATCATGTTGGTGGCCACGTCCTGCACCATGACGACGCAGACGCGGATGATGCGCAGATCGGGCAAGCGGACGAACAAGTCCCACTCGCGCCCGTCCAGGCTGATCATGTCCAGCGGCTTCATGCCCGAACGATCCCGCTCAGCATGGGGATACGCATTTTGCAATGCGTCTTCGCCGTCGCGCCAGAGAATGCGGACATCGGCTGGCAATTCATCCCAGCGCCGTTTCAGGGTCTTGGCGCTCGGAACCTCACCCCAGCCGTTCTTGGCAGCGGCACGCACTGTGCGTTCCCACACGGCCTGCGCCTGCGGCTGCTCCATGCGACCATAGTCAGCAAAGAAATAGCTGAGGATTTCCTGCGGGATATCCTCTTTCTGGCGAGCCTTGTAATCCTTCACAAGCGCCGGGAGCCAATCGGCCTCAGGAACATCGCGAACCGCCTTCCAGGCACGTTTCACGGTCGGAACGCTAACTTCGTGCCGCTCGGCGACCTGCACATATGCAGATACCAAGCCAACATCCTTCTTCAAAAGGCGGTCGAGTTCACGCAGCATCTTAAATCGAGCTTCTGCGTCGGTACGGAGGGAAAGCGGCGCGTGAAGGTAGCGTTGCCAGTTCTCCGAATTTTCGGATGGAACTGCGGAAATTCGGTCGGAGATTGCGTCTTGGAGTTCGGCGGGCAACGATGCGAGTTCGTATGCGTAACCTTTTTGGCCACGCAAACCTGTTGCCGTCTGCCGTTCAGCCCCCAGCGCTTCTAGCCGCTTAATCAGTGCGGTCTTGTCGACTGGAAGGCCGACGCATGAGGCAACAGTACGAATGGAGGACAAGGGAACCAAGTTCAAAGAACGGACCCCTTTCTTTCAAGATGTTGAATGATTTCAACGCGTAAAGCATCGGCCTTTGGGCCCTTCCCTTGGCCGATTAATGCTTTCCGCACATTTTGCTGGTGATGGCCGTTGCGCTTACACCAAGCATTCAGGGTTTCGCCTGTGAGCAAAAACGCTCCCCTAACCCGCGTATTCAATTGCGGAGACGGCGGAGGCATGATACGAATTTTCGTTGTGGTACTCATACCAACCATTAATAACGAAAATGCGTAGGAGTCAACAAATTTATGGAGTACACACCGAATTCTGCCGAGATCATTGACAGGTTGCGGTTTATTACGGAGAGCAAAAATGATGCTCAGTTGGCCAAGCACCTGGGCGTGGCTCAGACGACGCTCTCCGCGTGGAAGACGCGCGGAGTGATCCCTTATGATGCTTGCGTCAAAGTCGCCAAGGAGAAAGGCATTTCTTTAGATGTCATCATATTCGGTGACGTGCTCCCCCGAGATACGGGATTGACCCCGATCCATAAGGAGCTATTCGAGGTATGTTGGAGCCTAGCGCAAGCGATGACGCCCGACTTAAATAGAGCCATGTCAAGTGTAGTAGATATATACAATAAGCGCGTCTCATTTCTTGAGAAGCTACGCGGAAGAATTACGATTGAAGAGCTTATTGCAAATTATAAGATGATTGATGAAGTTTTCTTTGAGCAAGAACACCACAGGAAGCCAAATATAGTTGGCGACCTTTCCGACATTGACGGGGAAGGTGACTGATCCAATCCGGCGTAGAAGGCACGCCACACCAAAGGTGGAGCCCACACCTTCGGCTTTTTCTGGGTTTGTCCACTTTATTTAAAATCAACACCTTATGAAAAGCTCGCCATGCGAAAGGTGTGGGCTCCACGGCTGATTTTCATAAAAGGATCAAACCATCTGTCCGCGATGGCTTAAATTTCCCTTTAAAATCATCGCCGCCTCGCCCACACTTGGATCAAACCATCTGTCCGCCCTCATGCGGCATGCGCACAACAGCACCCCCCATCCCCCTACTCCCGCAACTCCGCTTCCAGCCCCGCATCGATCAATATCCTGCGCGCATCCTCCGCCTCGTCATCGGCCACCAGAAACCGCCGTGGCAAAAGCCCGAGCGAACCTTCCAGGATGCTCATGTCCTGATCCGCGATCAGGCAGGCTATGCCGGCGTCTTTCATCAGGCTTTCGGCAAAGGAGAGAAGGACGACGTCGTTGGTGCGGATCAGTTCTTTCATGCTTTCAGGCTGCCTTTCGGATGGAATGGCTGGAGATCACGGCGAATTTTACTTGGGACGGCCAAATCCCCACTTGCCGCCGCAAGCCCCCCTTTCTATTGTCCGGGCTGAAATTGAACAGGAGTGGCTCGCGTTGGGCGTAGTGATACCGCTGGAAGACGGCAAAAACAAACAGGCATCGGTCAAGCCTCTCGTCGACCTGACAAAAGCCGATATGGAGCGGGTGAACCAGCTCATTCTCTCCAAGGCCGGTTCCGATGTGCAGATGATCCCGGAAGTGGCGAACCACCTCATTTCCTCGGGCGGCAAGCGCCTGCGTCCAATGCTGACGCTCGCCTCCGCCTCGATGTTCGGCTTTACCGGCGATGCCCATGTCAAGCTCGCGACTTCAGTCGAATTCATGCACACCGCAACTCTTTTGCATGACGATGTGGTCGATGAAAGCGACCTGCGTCGCGGCAAATCCACCGCCCGCATGATCTGGGGTAACCAGGCAAGCGTTCTCGTCGGCGATTTCCTTCTTGGACAGGCCTTCCGCATGATGGTCGACGTCGGCTCGCTGGATGCGCTGGATGTGCTTTCCACCGCCGCCTCCGTGATTGCCGAAGGCGAAGTCCTGCAGCTTTCCGTCGCGAAAAACATGGAAACGACCGAGGACGACTATCTTTCGGTCATCCGCGCCAAGACGGCAGCTCTCTTTGCGGCCGCCGCCGAAGTCGGCCCGATCGTTGCCGGCACGGACAAGGCCAGCCGCAATGCGCTGAAATCCTACGGCATGAATCTTGGTCTCGCCTTCCAGCTCGTCGATGACGTGCTCGATTACGGCGGCAAGGCTGCCGATCTCGGCAAGAATGTCGGCGACGATTTCCGTGAAGGCAAGATCACGCTCCCGGTCATCCTGTCCTATCGACGCGGCACGCCGGATGAGCGCAGCTTCTGGCGTGCGGCCATCGAAGGCGGCCAGAGCGACAATCGCAATCTGGAAAAGGCGATGGGTCTGATCACCCGCTACAACGGCCTGACGGACACGATCGCCCGCGCCCAGCACTATGGCACCATTGCCCGGGATGCGCTGGCGCCGCTGCCGCAGTCGCCATGGAAATCCGCGCTTCTCGAAGTCATCGATTTCTGCATCGACAGGGTGAGCTGAATTTTTCCCGGCGGGCCTTTTCCGGGATCATGAAATTCTTGCTGCGTTGCGCCAAAAAAGCCATTCTGTTTTATAGAATGCCCCGCGGGAGGATCGCACGTTCTCCCGCCTTCAGGCCTCCCGGCAGTCCATGACGGACGGATCGGTGACGGTCACATGATCCGTAATGCGGCCGATTCCGGTCTCGCGGGTTATGCGCTACTATTTGGGAATTGATTCCGCGCTTATCCGGCAGCGCCCATCGCGACGCTCCGCAACGAAAGGCTTGTCATGCGGCAGACACATCTTCTTCGCCTCCTCAGCGGTGCAGCGCTCCTTGCCCTGGCATCTCTTGCCGGCGCGCCCCAGAGCTTCGCCGAGGAGACGCCAGCCGCCGCAGCGGATACGAAGCCATTCGACGTCAATTCGATCAACAGCTTCTCCGGCGCCTTTCTGGCGGCCCGCACCGCCGATGTCGATCGCGACCTCGATATCGCCACCAAGCTCTATCGCACCGCGCTCGAATTTCAGCCCGACAATGTCGACGTCAAGCAGCGGCTGATGATCACCCTGCTCATGAACGGCAATTTTCAGGAAGGCGTGAAGGTTGCGGAGGAACTGAAATCCGACAGCTCGGTCGAGCGCATCACCACGGTCACCCGCGCCGTCGAGGCGATCCGCAAGAAAGAATACCGCAAGGCCGAGAAGCTGCTCGGCTATAACGGCCCGAACGATCTCGACCGGCTGCTGAACGGCCTGCTGATCGGCTGGGCCAAGGCCGGTTCCGGCAATCCCAAGGATGCGATCGCCTCGATCCAGGCCATGGAAGGCCCGGAATGGTTCGCTATCTTCAAGAACTACCACGAGGGCGCGATCGCGCTTGCCGCCGGCGACAAGGCGACGGCCCGCTCCAGATTCAACGACGCCGTGCTCGACCGCAACGGCGGCGGCGCCGCCCCCGACACCTTCCTGCGCGCCGTCACCGCGCTTGCCCGCCTCGAAGCCCGCGACGGCAACAAGCAGAAGGCGCTCGATGCGGTCTCGGTCGGCGAGAACTTCTTCAACAACTATGCGCCGCTCGGCGCGCTGCGCGCCAGCATCGAAAAGGGCCAGCCGCAGGAACAGCAGGTTCGCGACGCCGCCCAGGGCGCTGCCGCCGTGCTCTTCACCATCGGCGCGGCGCTCAACCGCGAAGGCGCGGAAGACATCGTTTCGCTTTACCTGCAATCGGCCCGCGCGCTCGATCCCGACAGCGCCGATATCCTCGTGATGCTCGGTGGCGTCGCCGAGACCTTGAAAAAGCCGGAACAGGCGATCGAACTCTACAAGAGCGTGCCGGAAGGTTCGCCGATGCGCCGCCTGTCGGAAATGCAGCTTGGCCTCGCGCTCGCCAGCGTCGGCAAGGTGGAAGAGGCCAAGACGCACCTGAAGGGCCTGATCGATCTCGATCCGAAGGATATCCGCAGCTATGTCGCCTATGGCAGCGTGCTGTCGGACGCCAAGGATTACAAGGAGATGGCCCGCGTCTACGACCAGGCCGTCGCCTCCATCGGCCTGCCCCAGAAAAAGGACTGGTCGATCTTCTTCCAGCGCGGCATCGCTTACGAGCGCCTGAAGGAATGGGAAAAGGCCGAGCCGAACTTCACCAAGGCGCTGGAGTTGAACCCGGACCAGCCGCAGGTGCTGAACTATCTCGGCTATTCCTGGATCGACATGAACATCAATCTCGACAAGGGCCTCGAGATGATCCGCAAGGCCGTCGAGCTGAAGCCGGATGACGGCTACATCATCGATTCGCTCGGCTGGGCCTACTTCCGCATGAACCGCTTCGACGACGCCGTTGTCGAACTGGAACGCGCGGCGGAACTTATGGCGGGCGACCCGACGATCAACGACCATCTGGGCGATGCCTACTGGCGCGTCGGCCGCAAGCTCGAAGCCGTGTTCCAGTGGAACCAGACGCTGGAGCTGAAGCCGGAAGAGGCGGAAATTCCGAAGATCAAGGCCAAGATCGAAAAGGGCCTGCCCGCCCTGCCGGAAAACGTCCCGAACGCCGCCGACGCCGAGGAAACCCTGCCGAAGAAAGCCGACCCGGTGGATACGGCCGGCAAGAAGAGCTGATCGCGCTCTTTCCTCTTCTCCCCGGCGGGAGAAGAGGCTTGAAGAGCGGATGAAGCGGGCTTTGCGGAACGTTCAGAGCCAGCCATCCCCGCATCCAGCGCTGCGCGCCACCTTCTCCCCGGCGGGGAGAAGCGGCGTCTTCCAACAGGTTTCAGCATGACCGCCGCAAATGCGCTCCCCGACGACGAGTTGTCATCCTTCGACCTCGTTCTACCCGCCCCCGCCAAGATCAACCTTGCCCTGCATGTGGTTGGTCAGCGGGCGGACGGGCATCATCTTCTGGAAAGCATCGTCACTTTCGCCGACCGGGGCGACCGCCTCGGCCTTTCCCGCGCCGACGAGGATCGCTTCACCGTCTCCGGCCCGTTCGCGGCCGATATCCCCTCGGACGGCGCGGCTGCCGCCGGCAATCTCGTGC
>JAVBSF010000084.1:0-11010 GCA_031556925.1 Pararhizobium sp. | reverse complement strand
AGCGCGCCGGAGAAGCTCGCCATCGCATTGAGGCCGAGGTTCTTGGAGGCGGTCAGCGCCAGCTTCACCTGTTCGACGGCCCATTCCTGACGGGCCTTCGGATTGCCGCGCACTTCGGGCGCCGCAAAGCCGTCGAAGGCTTCGTCATAGGCGGGATGGACGGCAACGAGCTGGCCCTGCAGATGGGTGGAAAGCTCGGTGATCTCGACACCGTTTTCACGCGCCTTGCCGGCAAATTCCTCGCAATAGGTCTTGGATTCGGCTGCTTTCTTCAGGTCGATCAAACGCCCGTCCCAGCTTGGAACCTGAACGCCCTTGTAACCGATGTCGGCCGCCCATTTGGTGATCGAATCCCAGGAATTGAACGGGGCGGCATCGCCGGCAAACTGGGCAAGAAAGAGCGCGGGGCCCTTGATGGTCTTCATCTGTCGTTTCCTCCGTCGATGGTCGCCGCTCCACTCCGGCAAACCAGAATTCTTCTCAAGTAGTGACTGCGGCACGTACATCAATCAGCAATGGCTAAACCTGAAACGTTGCAGAGCCGCTGGAAGCTATCATGTTTGGTGAGGGGAACAATCCGGCCGGGGCCAGAAACTTCAAGAAAATGCAGGTCTAAACGAAAAGCTGCCCGCAGCACTGGCTACGGGCAGCACGAGCTTCAAATCCGGATCAGAACGGGGAATCCGGGAAGTAGAAGTCCTTGGCGTTGTCCTTGGTCACGAGCGTCGCGTCGATCGTGTAGACGCCGCGAACCGGAACCTGGCCGTAGAAGTTGGCGGCGGTCATTTCGAGCGCGGTGCCAACCATTGCCGGCGGATAGAGAACGTCGACCGGGATCATCTTGTCGCCATCCATGACCTTCTTGATCATGTCCTTGGAGCCTGCGCCGGCGACGACATACTGGATGTCGGTGCGGCCGGCCTGTTCGATGGCCTGCAGGACGCCGACAGCCATGTCGTCATCCTGGCACCATACGACGTCGATCTTCTGGTACTTGGTCAGGTAGTCCTGCATGACCTTGAAGGCATCGTCGCGGTTCCAGTTGCCGAACTGGCGGTCGAGAACCTTGACGTTGGAGCCTTCGATACCCTTGTCGAAGCCGTCCTGGCGCTGCTGGTCGATCGGGATCGGCATGCCCCGGATAACCACGACCTGAGCGTCAGGCGTCGTTGCCTTGATGTATTTGCCGGCGACTTCGCCAAGCGCCGGGTTGTTGCCGGCGATGTAGAGGTCACGAACCGAGTTGTCGTTGACCGAGGGTGCACGGTCGACGATGGCAACGAAAGTGCCCTTGTTCTTGACTTCCTTGATGGCGTTGACCAGCGGATCCGGATCGGACGGCAGGATCACGAGCGCATCGATGCCCTGGGTTTCAAGGTCCTGCACGGCGTTGGCCTGGCTTGCCGGGTCCGGCGAGGTCTTGACGATGACGTTGAGGCCCGGATGCTGTTCCATCAGGAGCTTGGCGACGCGCTCGGCATGGAACACGACACCCGAGGTCCAGCCGTGGTCGGCGGCTGGGATCGAAACGCCGATTGTGACCTTCTTGTCTTCTGCATGGGTCACGCCGGCAAACGCCATGATGGCGACGGCTGCAACGCCCAATAGTCCTTTACGCATGTTTCTCTCTCCCTAGTGTTTCGGGTCTGCAGTCAGTGGCCGGGCGACCCAGAGACCCGGCGCTAGCACCTCCGATTACTCCAAACCGGACATGCCCTATCTCCACTTCCCGATATCCCCCGGTTGGCGGGAATTCGGAAATTTACGATTTCCTGACCAGCGAGCGCTGGACGAGCATGGCGACAATGATGATCGTTCCCTGGATGGCGCCGATCAGGTATTCGCTGATGAAGTTCGACAAGAGCATGATGTTGCCGACGAGCTCGAGAATGAAGGCGCCGCAGATCGTGCCCCAGACGCGGCCGGCCCCGCCTTTCAGCGCCGTGCCGCCGACGACGACGGCGGTGATCGCCTGCAGCTCCCAGAGGATGCCGGTCGTGGCCGAGGTCGAGCCGAGACGCGGCACATAGAGAAGCACGGCGATGGCGACGCACAGGCCCTGGATGACGAAGGCGATGGTGCGCACCCGGTTGACGGGAATGCCGGAATAGCGGGCGACATCGCTGTTGGAGCCGACGGCAACCACATGGCGACCGTAGCGGGTGCGGTAGAGAATGAAGGCGGCGATCGCTGTCACCACCAGAATGACGACGATCGGGACGGGCACGCCGAAGATGTAGCCGAAATAGGCCGGGCGATACATTTCCTGCAGCGTCGGTTCGCGCAGGGTAATCGCGCCGCCCTGCGACAGCCAGGTCGTCAGGCCGCGATAGATGCCCATGGTGCCAAGGGTGGCGATGAACGGCTCTATCTTGCCGACGGTGGTGATCAGGCCGTTCAACAGGCCGCAGGCAGCACCTGCGATGACGGTAAAGACGACCGCCGCCGTTAGCATCAGGGCGGGATCGGCGATCACGCCCGAATTCATGAACAGGATCATCAGGCTGGCGACGAAAGCCACCATCGAACCGACAGACAGGTCGAGATCGCCGGACGAGATGACGAAGGTCGCGCCGACGGCGATGATGGCGATAAAGGCGCTGCGCGTCGCGACATTGGCGAGGTTGGTGATGCCGATGAAATTCGGATTGACGAGGGCGCCGACGATCAGGAGCAGGATCAGCGCCGCGAATGGCGCCACCGCCCTCAGATCGATATCGCGCCAGCTCCGGCGCTGAATTGCCCGCACGTCTTCATTCGCACTCATGTCCAAACCGGCCTCCCGTCCCGCTCCCTGAAGGGAGCTTGTTCTTGTTGCCTGCGCGCGCGTTTTCGCTGCGTCAGGCGGCTGCTTTCTTTTTCAGTCCTGCGGCGTAGCGCATGATTTCCTGCTCGTTGATCTCGTCGCCTTCGAGCATGCCGACGATATGGCCCTCGCGCATGACCGCGACGCGGGTGCAAAGGCCGATAACCTCCGGCATTTCCGAGGAGACGACGATGATCGAGCGGCCGTCGCGGGCCAGCGCCGAGATGAAATGATAGATCTGCTGCTTGGTGCCGACATCGATGCCGCGCGTCGGCTCGTCGATGATGATGATGTCCGGCTCGGTCTCCATGACCTTGGCGAGCAGCAGCTTCTGCTGGTTGCCGCCCGACATGCGGCCGGCGACGACATTGCCGTCGCGCACGCGGATATCGAAGCGGCGGCGCGCCTTCTCGAGCGCGGCGGCTTCGCTTGCCGGGCTGAGGTAGCCGAGCTTGCCGTGTTTGTCGAGCGATTGCAGCGTCAGGTTCGCCGTCATGCGGGAATTAAGCAGCAGGCCCTTGGATTTGCGGTCCTTTGTCATGTAGGCGAGGCCGCTTCGGTTCACAGCATGGGGATCGGCGGAAGCAACCAGCGTGCCGTGGATGACGACGTCACCGGCGATCCGGCCGCGCAGCCCGGCAATTGCTTCCATCAGCTCCGTACGGCCGGAGCCGATCAGGCCGGAGAAACCGAGAATCTCGCCCTTGCGCACGTCGAAGGTCGCGTCTTTCACATAGCCCGTAGAAAGCCCGGTGACGCTGAGGGTGATCTCCTCGTCCACATCCGGCTCGCTTTTTGCCGGGAAGAGCTTGGAAAGCTCGCGGCCAACCATGAGCTGGGCGATGGCCTCGCCATCGAGGATCGCGGTGGGCGAGGTCTTGATCCACTGGCCGTCGCGCAGCACGGTGACACGGTCGGTCAGTTCCATGACCTCATCGAGCTTGTGGGATACGAAGACGAAGCTCGTGCCCTGGTCACGCAGCTTGCGCACCTGCTTGAAGAGATAATTGGTTTCCTCGCGCGACAGAACCGCGGTCGGTTCGTCCATGAAGATGATGCGGGCGTCGCGGCTGATGGCCTTGGCGATCTCGACCATCTGCTTGTCGGCGATGGCAAGGCTGCTGATCATGGCGTTTTCATCGACATGCGAGCCGAGGAGATCGAGAACGCGGCGTGTTTCCGCGCGCATGAACTTGCGATCCAGAACACCGTAGCGGGTGACTTCACGGCCGAGAAACAGGCTTTCCGTCACGGTCAGATGTTCCGCGAGATTGAATTCCTGATGGATGATGACGATGCCGAGCGCCTCGGCTGCGCCGTTCGGCGGCAGCTTGACCGGCTTGCCGTCCAGCAGGATTTCGCCCGAGGTGGGCTGCTCGAAACCGGAGAGGATTTTGACGAGGGTCGACTTGCCTGCGCCATTCTCGCCCATCAGCGCGTGGACTTCGCCGGCGCGCAGATCGAAATCGACACTGAAGAGAACCTGCACGCCGTTGAAAGACTTGCTTATTCTCCTCGCGGACAGCACGGTGGTGCCGTCGTCGCCGATCTGCAAATTCATGATGTCCTCCCTGCGGCTCCCATCCGCTTGGACGTTTGTGTAAACCTTTACATTGGCCATGTAAAGGTTTACATCGGTGAGTAGAGCAGAATTTTTGCCGCCGGGCTTTGACCTCCCGGTCAGTCTGTGTAGTGTCCCGCCGAGAATAAATCCAAGGCAGAGCGCAGTGTCGAATTCCACGCCGGCAACCATCGAAGACGTCGCCCGGATCGCCGAGGTTTCGATCGCGACCGTCTCGCGCGCCATTCACACGCCCGAGAAGGTTGCCAATTCCACGCGTCTTAAGGTCAGCCAGGCGATTGCCATTACCGGCTACACGACCAATGCCATGGCGCGCAGCCTCCGGCTCGGCCGTTCCAACATGATCCTGGTGGTGGCACCCGATATCGGCGACCCGAATTTTTCCAACATTCTCGTCGGACTGGAAAACGAGGCGCGCTCGCATGGCTACGGCGTTCTTATCGGCCACACGCAGAATGAGCCGCAGCGCGGCCTCGAATATCTGAAGTTCCTGAATTCGAATCAGGCGGCCGGGCTTATCCTTTTCACCGGCATCCTGCCGTTCGGCCACCAGACGATGACCGCGCGGCTGCCGCCGAGCGTCGGCGTTTTCGAGCCGGTCTTCAATGGCGGCATTCCCTATGTCGGGGTGGACGATATCGAAGGCGCGCGCAAGGTGGTCGATCTGCTGCTGGCGGAAGGTCACCGCAAGATCGCCTTCATCGGCGATTCCCGGACGCGGCTCGCCTATAGCCGTCGCCGGCAGGGATATGAAGCGGGTCTGGATGCGGCCGGTGTGCCAGCCGTCCAGCGTGTCGTTTTTGAAGGAGACGGCACGATCGAGAGCGGCCGTCTTGCCGTCGAGCAACTTTTCATGCGCGACACGCTGCCCACGGCTTTCATGTGCGTCAACGACCAGACGGCGATCGGCGTGATGATCGGGCTCGGGGCCCGCGGCTATGATATTCCGCGGGATTTTTCCGTGACCGGTTTCGACGACGTGCCGCAGGCATCGTTCATGTCGCCGTCGCTGACCACCATCCGTCAGCCGCGCACGGCAATCGGCAAGCATGCCATGGCGCTGCTCCTGGAGCTGCTGACCGATGGCCACCCGCCCGAGACCGAGATCCTGCTGCGGCCGGATCTGGTCGTGCGCAATTCCGTGGCCGCGCCGTCCCGTCAGTGGATCAAGCGCTGATTTTCAGTTTCCCTCTTCTCCGCGGGGGAGAAGAGGGCGCAAGGACCGCCGATCAGCCGTAGCGGCGAGCCGCTGGACGCTGTGCGACGGACGCCGAAGCCTGTCCGTTCGAGACCTTGAACTGGGCCGCCAGTTCCGTCAGCGTCGTGCTGACGCGCATGAGGTTATGGGTCGCGGCATTGGTCTGTTCGACCATGGCGGCGTTTTGCTGGGTCATGTGATCCATGCTGCCGATCGCCGTGTTGATCTCGCCGATGCCGATCGCCTGTTCGCGGGCCGAGCTGGTGATCGCGTCGATGTGGCCGTTGATGTGCGCGACCTGCTCGCCGATATTGGTGAGCGCCTCGCCGGTCTGGTTGACGAGGCTGACGCCGCGCAGCACGTCGGCGAAGGACTTGTCGATCAGCCCTTTGATTTCCTTGGCCGCATCGGCGGATTTCTGGGCGAGTTCACGCACTTCCTGCGCGACGACCGCGAAGCCCTTGCCCGCCTCGCCGGCGCGGGCTGCTTCCACGCCTGCGTTCAGCGCGAGAAGGTTGGTCTGGAACGAGATTTCGTCGATCACGCCGATGATCTGGGTAATGCGCCGAGAGGAATCTTCGATCGCGCTCATCGCCGAAACGGCCTGTTCCACGACCTCGCCGGACTTGCGGGCTTCCGCAGTCGCATTGCCGACGACGCGGCGGGCTTCTTCCGTGCGGATGGCGGATTCCTTGGAAATGGTGGTGATTTCCTCAAGAGCTGCGGCGGTCTCTTCCAGCGAAGCCGCCTGCTGCTCGGTGCGGCGGGCCATGTTGTCGGTGCCGGTGACAAGCTCGGTTGCATTGCCGGAGGTCTCGTCGGCGGCCTGAACGATCGAGCCGAGCGCCGTGTCGAGCGTCGACAGGGCGCAATTGAAATTGGTTTTCATGGTCTCGAACTGGGGTGCGAGTTCGTCCGTGATCTTGGCGGTCAGGTCACCTTTGGCAAGGCGCGACAGGGACGATTCGATCGCCTCCATCGCGTGATCCTGCTGGTCGGCGAGCGCCCGGCGTTCGGCTTCCGATTTATCCCGCGCTTCCTGCAGGGCTTCGAGATAGACCGAAATGCCGTAGTCCATGTCGATGAAGGTGGCCTTCATGACGGAGGTAATGTCGAGCGTGATGTCCTTGGCCTTCTTCTTGTAAAGGAAGCCATCGAGATGCTTTTCGATAACGGCTTTCACGATCGATTCCACGATCATGGAGTAACCGCCGATATACCAGCGCGGCTCAAGTCCCAGGCGGGCATGGACCTTGCCGACAGCCGTGACGGCGCCGACATAACCGGCATCGAAATCGGCGCTGGCGATCGTCTCCCAATGCCTGATCTGGTGCGACTTCGCGCTCTTCACATGGGCGTCGCTGGAGAAGAACTTGGATGTGACAGGATGAACGGTCGCTTTTTTGTAGAATGCATCGAGTGCGCCGTCGAGCGAAGCGGCGATAACCGGCTTTGCCTGGCGCAGAGCGTCGCGCTCGGCTTTGCCCAGGCCTACGAAATCAAGCCGGTCGCTGAGATCGCGGCTAATGGAACCATTTGCAGTCATACTGCCATCCTTTGACATCAAGAGAAACATGCGAACTGCGGCTTCGACGTCATGTCGGCAGGAGAGGGCGCGCTATTTGCGGGCAGTGTTAGGTTTTCACAGTTAAGAATGGCTGAATAAAATGCGGATGGTTTGGAATGTGTCTTTTTTTAAGTGTATGTTTTATAATTCTATTTTACTTCTTATGGATGAATTCTAGGGATGGTTCTGGCAAAATGCCGCACCCTGCGATTGTTTCATATTTGAGACTGAGGAGCCGCCTGACGCAAAAAGGGGCGCCGAAGCACCCCTTGAGCAAGCCGTGACGACCGCGGTCAGACGTAGCGGTTGACGATGTTTTCGAGCAGTTCCTGCTGGCCCGAACGCGGCTTCGGGTTGAGGTCGGTCTTCTCGACATAGGCGGCGATCTCGTCCAGCGACATGCTGGTGAGGCGCTTCTGCCCTTCTGCGGTCTTCCAGCCGGCATAGCGGGCGTCGAGCGGGCTGGAGAGCGCCTTGTCCTCGATCATCTTCGCCGCCGCCTTCAGGCCGCGGGCGCAGCAATCCATGCCGCCGATGTGACCGATCAGCAGGTCGGCCGGGTCGATCGACTGGCGGCGCAGCTTGGCGTCGAAGTTGGTGCCGCCAGTGGTAAAGCCGCCACCTGCCAGAACCTGATAGAAGGCCAGCGCCATTTCCGGAACATTGTTCGGGAACTGGTCGGTATCCCAGCCGGACTGGTAGTCGTTGCGGTTCATGTCGATCGAGCCGAAGATGCCGAGCGCATTGGCCAGCGCCAGTTCGTGCTCGAAGGAATGGCCGGCAAGAATCGCATGACCCTGCTCGATATTGACCTTCACTTCGTTCTCGAGGCCGTAGTTCTTGAGGAAGCCGTAAACGGTCGCGACGTCGTAGTCGTATTGGTGCTTGGTCGGCTCCTGCGGCTTCGGTTCGATCAGGATCGCGCCCTTGAAGCCGATCTTGTGCTTGTATTCGACAACCATGTTGACGAAGCGGCCGAGCTGGTCGAGTTCCTGCTTCAAGTTGGTGTTGAGCAGGGTTTCATAGCCTTCGCGGCCACCCCAGAGCACATAGTTTTCACCCCCCAGACGCTGGGTCGCGTCGATGCAGGTCTTCACGGTCGCGGCCGCGAAGGCAAAGACGTCCGGATCCGGATTGGTGGCGGCGCCCGACATATAGCGGCGGTGCGAGAACAGGTTCGCCGTGCCCCAGAGCAGCTTCACGCCGGTCTCTGACTGCTTCTTGGCGAAGTAATCGACAATCTCGTTGAGGTTCTTGGTGTTTTCGGCAAAGTTCGCGCCTTCCGGGCGCACGTCGGCGTCGTGGAAGCAATAGTAGGGCGTGCCGAGCAGCTGGAAGAATTCGAAGGCGACGTCGGCCTTCAGCTTGGCAGCCTTCATGCTGTCTTCGAACCACGGGCGTTCGAAGGTCTGGCCGCCGAAGGGGTCGCCGCCCGGCCAGACGAAGGTGTGCCAATAGGCGATGGCAAAGCGCAGATGATCTTCCATGCGCTTGCCGAGGATCACTTCGTCGGGGTTGTAGTGGCGGAAGGCCAGCGGATTGGCGCTGTCGGGGCCTTCATATTTGATCTTGGCGATATCGCCAAAGAAACCGGTGCTCATGGGTGTCTCCTGTGTTGGTCTTTGAAGGGGATCAGTAGGCCGCGCGAATGGCGGGGTAGAGCCGCCGGTAGCGCTGGTAGGCAGTCTCATAGGCATCGCGCAGCGCCGCGTCGGGTTCCACGGTTTCTGCCGTTGCCGGCGGGGTGAAAACGGAAAGCGGGTCGCGACCGGTGGCGGCAACGAGGCCAAGGCGGGCGGCGCCGAATGCCGCACCGAAGTCGCCGTCGGCCGGAACATCGACAGGCAGGTTCAGCGCCGTGGCGATCGAGCGCAGCCAGTAGCGCGAGCGCGAGCCGCCGCCGATCGCGGTGACGCGGGAAAGTGTGGTGCCGGCCGATTTCAGGGCTTCGAGGCTATCGCGGATGGCAAAGGATACGCCTTCGAGCACCGCCTGCGTCAGCACCACGCGGCTGCTCTCATGGCCAAGCCCTGCAAAAACGCCACGGATCGCGGCATCGTTGTGCGGCGTGCGCTCGCCGGAGAGATAGGGCAGGAAGGTGACGCTGGTTGGAGCCTTCAGCACATCGCCGAGTTCGCCGGTCAGTTCGGCAGCACTCTTGCCGGTCACGCCGGCATGCCAGTTGAGGGCATCGGTCGCAGAAAGGATGACGCCCATCTGATGCCAGGTGCCCGGAAGCGCGTGGCAGAAGGCGTGAACGGCGCTGGCCGGGTTCGGCAGGTAGCTGCCATTGGCTGCAAAGAGTACGCCGGACGTGCCGAGCGAGACGAAAGCCTGACCTTCGGCGACGGTGCCCATGCCGCAGGCGGAGGCCGCATTGTCACCGGCGCCGCCGGCAACCACGACACCGGCGCCCATACCCCATTTTGCCGCGATTTCGGCTTTCAGCGTGCCACCGACTTCGGTGCCTTCGATCAGTAAGGGCATCTGATCGATCGTCATGCCCGTCGCGGCGAGCAGATCAGCCGACCAGGCGCGCTTGCCGGTATCGAGCCAGGAGGTGCCGGCGCTATCGGACATTTCCGAGATGTGCTCGCCCGTCAGCCACAGCCGTAGAAAATCCTTCGGCAGCAGCACCTTGGCGACCTTGGCGAAAATCTCGGGCTCGTTTTCGGCGACCCAGACGAGTTTCGGCGCGGTGAAGCCGGGGAAAACGATGTTGCCGGTCAGCGCCCGGAATTGCGGATCGGCATCGAGCCGCGCCGCCTGGACATGACTACGGGTGTCGTTCCAGAGAATGCAGGGGCGCAGCACTTGATCATTGGCATCGATCAGCGTCGCGCCATGCATATGCCCGGAAAGGCCGATGCCGCGTACGGCGGCCAGCTCTTGCGGATGGGAAGCCTTCAGCCCGGCGACGGCTTCTTCCGTGGCGCGGATCCAGGCGGCGGGGTCCTGTTCCGACCAGCCGGGATGCGGGCGGGAAACGTCCATGGCACCGGAGGCGGAGCCGATGACGCGCTGGGCGTCATCGATCAGAAGCGCCTTTACCCCGGATGTGCCGAGATCGAGACCGAGATACATTGTATTCTCCTAGATATCGTCGTTTTCGGGCGCCGCTACGGCGTCCTCGAAGGGCAGGTTGTCTTTCAGAAAGATGTCGATGCGGATGCGTTCCTGGGCGCTCAGCACGGCCTGACCATCCGCCTTTGCCTTCAGGACGCGGATCGCTGAGCGGACCTCATGGCCGGCATCCTGATTGAGAACGGCATCGATGAGGCCATCCTTCAGAGCTTTTCGGGTATGGGGCGTCAACTCGTGGGCGATCACCGAGGCACCGGACTTGCGCGCTTTCAGCGCCGCGATCAGGCCGCGATTGCCGGCGCCGAGCGAGTAGATG
Organism: Pararhizobium sp.; assembly: GCA_031556925.1. Classification (GTDB taxonomy): domain Bacteria; phylum Pseudomonadota; class Alphaproteobacteria; order Rhizobiales; family Rhizobiaceae; genus Pararhizobium. The sequence continues at coordinate 457 of JAVBSF010000084.1, read as the reverse complement.
CCGGCAATGCCGGGATGGCTTTTCAAGGTTTCGCTGACCAGGCGTTCCGCCTCTTTCGGGTCGTCGTGACCTTCCAGAACCGGCAGGATCGTGCGTCGGGTAAATTCCGTTTCGAGCACGGACTGGAAGCCTTCGAGGCGCTCCCGATGGTCCCGCACCAGCATGGAGCCGGCAAGGATGGCAATCGGACCGGGGCGTTCGCCCAGAAAGCGGCCCATCAGGCCGGCGGCGGTGCGGCCTGCCGCGGCATTGTCGACCCCGGCGAAATGATCGCGGGTGGAACCGGCAAGATCGGACACCAGCGTTACGACCGGAATATTGTCGGCGCGCAACCGGTTGACGGCAGCGGCGACATCAGGGGAATCGACGGCAACGACGGCGACGCCGGCAGGATGCGTGGCGCGGGCCCGATCGAGTGCACTGGCCAAGGCGGGACCATCGAAAGCGGGCACGGTGA
>JAVBSF010000458.1:0-2884 GCA_031556925.1 Pararhizobium sp. | reverse complement strand
CCACCTCAGCGAGGATCTCTCGGCTGCCGATGTAAACAACGGAGATTCGCGGGAAGAGCGGCTGGTAAATCTTAGCGGTATCGTAAAGCATTGGTTTCCTTATGTTTTCGCTTGATTCAGCGTGAACGGTTGGTGATGAAGAGGATGAACCCAGTGAGCCCCACAAGAACGGCGATCACGTGGAGCTCCGGTCGGTAACCCCAAATCAGCGTAACCCGACCGAAATCATTCAGTGAAGCGAGCTCCCAGAACGAAAGCCCTTTCGCCGCGGCCGCTTGAAAAGCTAGCACCACGCCGGTGATTCCGCTAGCCAGAATCAGGACAGCTCCAAGGAGAAGTCGCAGGAACGGGCCGTTGCCGGCCTCTTTATTCTTTGTCATGGTTTCACTATATATGGATCACCGCTGACCCACAATCACTTACACCACTAAGCTTAAACGCTTTACTTAAGCACCGATGGTCAACTTACCAGCGCGCTCTAGGTAAATAGCTACTCCATCCGCGACACTTTCGGCCTCTTCGAGGTAGAGCACACCTGAGTCCACTAGCGCTCGCTGAATGATCTCAGCCGGGGTCATGCTCTCGAGCCCATCCGCAAGGGCGACTTGGAGCAGCTCTTCGATGATGGACTCTCGCTCTGTGTTTTCAGCCATAGTAAAACCTCCCCTCTAATTTCGCTCTAAAATCAGTTTTGACGGTTTACGGAAACGATTTGGTCATGAGCCAATTCCCGATAGCGAAGCACATCATCCTCGCTACCGGTGTGCTTCCCCAGGTCATCGCTGAGCTTCACGGTACCCACGCCATTTGCGGCGGTGGCCTTCATAACAATGTTGAGCGCCTTGAGCCCAAGATCGTTGGTGAGCCCAGTACCCCAGCCATACATGAGCTGAATGCGACCGTGGAAACGCTCGTGAATCTTCTGAATCATCTCTAGGTCGAGGCCGTCGCTGAAAACGAGAATTTTCTCCTTCGGGTCGATGCCGAAGCTCTCGTAGAAAGCGATTGCACGCTCTCCAAACTCGAAAGGATCTCCGCTGTCATGGCGCAATCCCTTCCACTTGCTGGCTCGCTCTTCACCGAAGCTAGCGAAGAAAAAGTCGCTTCCGAAGGTATCCGTGAGTGCGATGGAGAGGCGAGCGCCGAAAGTCTCAAACCAGCGATCCAGCATTTCGCCGTGAGCCAGGAGCGGGTTACCGTTCACCTCTTCAGCGAGAGCTCCGAAGACCATGGGCAATTCGTGAGCGAAAGTGCCGATGGGAGCGCAATCGAGGATGCGAGCAAGATGAGGATTGCTGGTACCCACGAAGTTCTCGGGGAGCTCCTCCTGGAGCCGGCGAGTGACGGTCTCCTGCCACTTCCGGCTGAAGCGCCGGCGTGTACCGAACTCGCTGATCTTAATCTCAGGAAGCTGCTGTAGCACGGCGATTTTCTGAGAGAGTCGCTGGTGGCCCTCGGTCTTTCGAATGCCAGGCTCACTCGAGAAGTAAAGCTCGTTCACCTCAGCCATCACCACGGTCTCCCAGAGGCTCACGAGCGGCCAGTCCCCAGTGACTCGCACGGCGAGCTCATCATTCTCGATGGAAACCTCGGGAGTGGGGAGTGGGGAGCGCTGGAGGTAGTCGATGTAGCTTCGGCTGAAGAGCCCCTGCTTGAAAATCCAAGCAAGCTCCTCGTGAGTGAATCCCGCGCGGTAAGGAGCGAGGGCATCGCGCACTTGCTGAAGAGCGTGCTCCTGCCGGAGCGAGCGAGACCAGCCACGGGTTTCCTCGGCGTTGTTCGCCACGAGGCGCTGGAGAATGTTCTGCTGCTGGTTGCGATTCTTCAGCGTGAAAGTCACCTGAGCGTTCCGGTGATTCTCAAACGCGAAGTAGCTCATGGTGAGCTTGTAAAGATCAATTCCTGCGAGGAGAGACATGGGGCTACTTTCTTTCGGTTTTGAAATCAGCTGTGGCGGACGTTACCACTCACGGTGCGAACATCTCCAGCGACGGTGCCCTCCACGCGGACGCTACCGCTCACGGTCTCCACCTTGCCTGAGACAGAGCCAGCAACCTTAACAGAGCCACTCACGGAGTCAACGCGGCCAGCGTTACCCTGCACTTCGATGCTTGCGAACTCACCGGAGACCTTTTCGACATCGCCCTCTACAACGATGTTGAAAACCTTAGCCTCACCGAGCTCGCCGTTCAGGGCGGCATGCTGACCATCCACGATGATGCGTCCGTTTACGATGGTGATGTTTCCACCGCTGGCGATGGTGACTCCATTCACAACGATCCTAGCCACAAGTTACTCCTAATTTGGTGAGGCAATATTCAATACAAACGTATCACGGGGAACCTCTTCGGTACAATAACCGGTACGAAAAATACTTGGACGGGAGCTGGAAGTGAAGCTGAAGATCGAAGAATCGTCGGTGGTGGGCTACAAGAATACTTACGAAGTGGCCATTGAAGTGGAGGCTGGAAATTATCCGCTAGTTGTGGGGCCCTTCTATAGGGACGCCGATGAGGATGCGCTAGAATCTCTCTTAACTCTTTTGAACAACCTCGCTACCGAGCAACTTCAGAAACAGGGCTCAGGCCACTCCAGCATGTATACCTACAACCATGTGCCTGGCTTCGAGGGCTGGTTTGGCACCTCACTCGCTGACACTGAAGAGCAGTATCTTGAGCACTGCTGGGCATTAGTACCCTATGCTGACAATGTTTCACAGTATTTCTTCTCTAAGAGAATCAGCGAACATCGCGGCAATACGGTCTTCGACTCCTGGCCCAGCAATGTGCGTAGCAATGACGGTACGGACGCTCTTTACGATAGCCACCAAGTTTACTTCTATGACGAGAACGGCGTAAAGCGCGCTGTCTCCGTTGAGCCGTGA
>JAVBSF010000524.1:0-3255 GCA_031556925.1 Pararhizobium sp. | reverse complement strand
ATACGAAGGCCGTTGCTGGACATGGGCGGGTCTCATCACCAAATTTCATGGCACTCATCGTCGCGCCTAATCAATCTGTGCCGATTTGGCAACAGCGATCCGCCGCGGGTGGGGGCTGCATAAAAATCCGGCAGAGGTGATCTGGCGGAAGACGCGAAACATCGCTAACAAGGGACATCCTGAACGCGAACCAAAGGAGGCCGGAATGAATATCCTAATGATCGCCCGCCTCTGGGCTCATGTCCTTTCGGACTGATCGGTTTCGCGCCTTACCCTTCCGTTAAGTTTTGCGCAGAAACCGCCGATTCGGATGAACCGGCTGCTGCATTGACGTTTGCTCGCCGTCTTCCGGTCCCTGCTGCTTTCGAAAGCGGATTTTCCGCCTTCGCCAATGGAGCGCCGCGCGCCGGAACGGCCGCGCATTCATGCTCCGCCCCTTTTTAAGATATGCGCGATGTTTTTCGATATTGCGCGGTAAAGGAGCTTCGTCATGTTTGGCTGGTTTGAATCCCGCCTTGATCCTTATCCGGCACCGGAGCCGGTCGCGCCGCCCACGGGGCTTTTCGCCTTCTGCTGGCACTATACGAGGCCGGCCGCGCCTTGGCTTGCCGTCATGTCGTTGTGTTCGGCATTGATCGCGGTCGGCGAGGTCGCGCTGTTCCAGTTTCTCGGCAGCCTCGTCGACTGGCTGGCGACGGCCGATCGCGCGACATTCCTTCAGACGGAAGGCACCAGGCTGTTCTGGATGGGGGCGATCGTGCTGGTCGGTCTTCCCGGCGCGGTCGCGCTTGGGTCGATGGTCATGCACCAGGTGCTGCTCGGCAACTATCCGATGATCGCCCGCTGGCTGATGCATCGCTACCTGTTGCGTCAGGGCATGACGTTCTTCGCAAACGAGTTTGCCGGCCGTGTCGCGACCAAGGTGATGCAGACCTCGCTTGCCGTCCGCGAAACGGTGATGAAGATTCTCGATGTCTTCGTTTATGTCGTGAGTTATTTCATTTCGATGCTGATCGTCGTGGCGGCGGCCGACTGGCGGCTGCTCGCGCCGCTCGTCATCTGGCTGGTGCTCTACATCTGCATCGTCGCCTATTTCGTGCCGCGTCTGCGCAAGATTTCCAAGGATCAGGCGGATGCGCGTTCGATGATGACCGGCCGCGTGGTCGACAGCTACACCAATATCGCAACGGTGAAGCTGTTCTCCCATGCGGGCCGCGAGGAGGCCTATGCCAAGGATAGCATGGACGGGTTCCTGCAGACCGTGCATCGCCAGATGCGCAAGGTCACACTGTTCCATGTGCTGGTTTACACGAACAACTGCATCGCGCTGTTTTCGATCGCCAGCCTCGGCATCCATTTGTGGCTGACGAGCGCTATCTCGATCGGCTCGATTGCGATCGCCGTTTCGCTCGCCATGCGCATCAACGGCATGTCGCAATGGGTGATGTGGGAGGTCTCGGCGCTGTTTGAAAACATCGGCACCGTCTATGACGGCATGGGCATGCTGACCAAGGCGCATGACATCACCGATCATCCGAATGCCGGCAGGCTGGATGCGGACAAGGGCGAAATCCGCTTTGAAAACATCCGCTTCCACTACGGCAAAAACAAGGGCGTGATCGACAATCTCACCCTCGACATCAAGCCGGGCGAGAAAATCGGCCTTGTCGGACGCTCGGGTGCGGGCAAGACGACCCTGATGAACCTGCTCTTGCGCTTCTACGATCTGGAGAGCGGGCGCATCCTGATCGACGGACAGGATATCGCCGATGTCACGCAGGACAGCCTGCGCGGCCAGATCGGCGTCGTAACGCAGGATACCTCGCTCCTGCACCGGTCGATCCGCGACAATATCGCCTATGGACGCCCGGATGCGACGGATGCCGACATCATCGCCGCCGCCAGGCGCGCCAATGCCTGGGATTTCATCGAGCTTCTCGAGGATAATCAGGGGCGCAGGGGGCTCGATGCGCAGGTCGGTGAGCGGGGCGTCAAACTCTCCGGCGGCCAGCGGCAGCGGATCGCGATCGCCCGCGTCTTCCTCAAGGACGCGCCGATCCTGATCCTCGACGAAGCGACCTCGGCGCTCGATTCCGAAGTCGAAACCGCGATCCAGGAAAACCTCTTCGAGCTGATGGCCGGCAAGACCGTGATCGCGATCGCCCACCGCCTCTCGACGCTGACGGAGATGGACCGGCTGGTGATCCTGGATGCCGGCCGCATCGTCGAGACCGGCAACCATGCGGAGCTTGTTTCGCACAAGGGTCTCTATGCCGATCTCTGGTCGCGTCAGTCCGGCGGTTTTCTTGCTGAAGACGACGAGGACGAGAAGGAGGAGGCGGCCGAATAGGCCGCCTCTTTTCGCCCGGAGGCCGTGTCATGCAAGCGATCCGATTCGAATTCGATGTGCTGATCGGTGGTGATCGCAGCGCCGCGTCTGACGCTTTTGCCGCCGTCAATCCCGGCTGGAAATGCGGCTGGGGCAAGAATGGCGGCTTTCTCGCCGAACCACCCCAACTGAATGACGCCGAGAATGCCGCAAGCTTTGCCCGCCGCCATATAGAGGCCTATGCGGCACAGCTTTCGACGCTGCGCGGCTTCGGCCATGGCCACAGCATCCGTATCGCGGCCTATCTCGATCTCGATGCGGATGAGGATTTCAATTTCGGTCTCACGCCCTCGACCATGTCGCTGGCGGCGGCACTGGGATACGCGATCGATTTCTGTCTCTACCGGCAGGCGGGGTGAGGGAGCCCCGTCACGACGCCTCTCCTGCGCCATGCGCGGGCTCGACCGGCTATCGTCGCGATCATGACTGAAACTTAATTTGCCTGTTTCCGGAAACAGCCTATATCGGTTGCATGCTCCTGCGTTCGCTCTTCACGTATTTCGAAAATTGGATTCGGCCGTTCGAGCCGAAGGAGCAATTGCAGCCGCCGGAGAAACTCGTTCCCTTCATCTGGTTCTATATCAGCCAGGCGAAGGCGCCGTTTTTCGCGATGCTGGTTCTGGGCGGGCTTTCGGCGGCGATCGAGGCCGCGCTTTTCTGGTTTGTCGGGCGAATCGTCGATATTCTCGGAACGCTCCAGCCGTCCGATGGCTGGAGCGGCTTGATGGCCGATCTCGGTGCCGAACTGTTCGCCATGCTGGTGCTGATCGGCGTCGTGCGCTTTATCGTGGCGCTGCTGATGGCGCTGGTCGACCAGCAGATCATCACGCCCGGCTTCTACAACCTGGTGCGCTGGCAATCCTATG
>JAVBSF010000119.1:0-4415 GCA_031556925.1 Pararhizobium sp. | reverse complement strand
CAGTGGCCACGATGATCGCGGCGCGCCGCTCTATGCCGCGCTCGATCTCGGCACCAACAATTGCCGCCTTTTGATCGCCCAGCCGACGCGGCCCGGACAGTTCCGGGTCGTCGACGCCTTTTCGCGGATCGTTCGTCTGGGAGAAGGGCTTGGCGCGTCCGGCCGCCTGTCGCCGGAGGCGATGGATCGCTCCGTCGAGGCCTTGAAGATCTGCGCCGCGAAGTTGAAGAGCCGCGATATCCGCCGCAGCCGGTTGATTGCGACGGAAGCGGCGCGGGCGGCCGAGAATGGCGAGAGCTTCCTCGAGCGGGTCCGCGCGGAAACCGGGCTGGAACTGGAGATCATCAACCGCGAGACGGAAGCGCGGCTTGCCGTGTCCGGTTGTTCGTCGCTCGTCGGGCGCGAGACGAAGTCCGTCGTGCTGTTCGATATCGGCGGCGGCTCCTCGGAAATCGCGGTCATCCGCATCGGCGACAATCGCTCCAGCCGTCTGGCCAACCATATCACCCACTGGACTTCGCTGCCGGTCGGCGTCGTCACGCTTTCGGAGCGGCATGGCGGACAGAACGTGACGCCGGAAAGCTTCGAGGCGATGGTGGTCGAGGTGGAAGGCATGCTGGCGCGGTTCGATTGCCCGGCGATCCATCTGCTTGACGATGCCGGCAATGACAGCGGCTTCCATCTCATCGGCACTTCCGGCACGGTGACGACGCTTGCGGGGGTTCATCTCGATCTGCCGCGCTATGATCGCCGCACGGTGGATGGTCTCTGGCTCTCGGACGATGAGGTTTCAGCCATGCAGGCCCGGCTCCTGTCGTGGGATTTCACCGCCCGGGCGGCAAATCCGTGCATCGGGCCGGATCGCGCCGATCTCGTGCTGGCCGGCTGCGCCATTCTTGAGGCGATCCGCCGCCGCTGGCCGTCGCAGCGCCTGCGTGTTGCCGACAGGGGGCTGCGCGAAGGCCTGCTCACCGATATGATGGCCGATGACGGCATCTGGCGCCGCGGCCGCGGCCGCCGTCATCCCCGCGGCGGCGCGCCGCATGGTTCGCGCGAAGGAAACGCATCATGACGAAACCCCCGATCGGCGGAAACCGCACCGGGCGAAAACTGGGCCAGAAAGTCAAGAAGGGCAAGCTGAAGGCATCTTCGCGCCGCTGGCTGGAGCGTCATATCAACGATCCCTACGTCCAGCGCGCCCAGCTCGAAGGCTATCGCGCCCGCGCCGCCTTCAAGCTTCTGGAAATCGACGAGAAGCACAAGATCCTGACCGGCGCGCGCCGGGTCATCGACCTTGGCGCGGCTCCCGGCAGCTGGTCGCAGATCGCCGCGAACGTGACGCGCTCGACGGATGCCGATCCCAAGGTCGTGGCCATCGACTTCCTTGAGATGGACCCGCTTCCCGGCGTGCATATCTTCCAGCTCGACTTTCTCGATCCCACGGCGCCGGACCAGCTGATGGAAGCGCTGGGTGGGGCTCCGAATCTCGTGCTCTCCGACATGGCGGCCCCGACCACGGGCCATCGCCAGACCGACCACCTGCGCACCATGCATCTCTGCGAAGTCGCGGCCCATTTTGCCATCGATGTTCTGGCGCCGGGCGGGCATTTTCTGGCAAAAACCTTCCAGGGCGGCACGGAGCGCGAACTGCTGACGCTGCTGAAGCAGAACTTCAAGCAGGTCATCCATGTGAAGCCCGCATCGTCGCGCGCCGAATCGGTGGAAATGTTCCTGCTCGCCAAGGGCTTCAAGGGACGCTCCGGCGCTCAGCAATCGGCAGAGGACGATCACCGCGAAGATGATGTCGACGATCTCACCGATCGCGATCTGGCCGACGACGTAGAAACGAACTGACGGCATACTGCTTGCAACGATCGGTATCGATGGCCTGACGGTCGTCGGTCGCTGTTATGTTACGGCGCGTCTTCCGCCCGGCTTCGGGCGCAGGACGGATGTCGAAATCGGCTATGCGGCACCCGGCTATGGCCGCTGTTGCCTGCGGGACGTCATTTTACCCCGATCGTTTCCGTCTCGATGCCTTCCTGGCGCGGTATCCGGTGTCCCGAAACGGAAGCGCCTGCCGTTTTCGACATGCGAATGAAGGGAATGACGGAGGCCAGCGTAATCGCCGAGATGATCATGAAGGCCGTCTGGAAATCCTGCAGTTCAAGCGCCGAGCCGCTCAAGGTCGATTCGATTTCCAGAATGCCGCCGGCGATCGCGACGCCCATGGCCAGGCTCATCTGCTGAAGCACCGCGCTCATCGATGTGGCCTTGCTGGCGTCCCGATCAGGGATATCGGCAAAGGACAGCGCGTTGACGCTGGTGAAGAAGAAGGACCGAACGAAACCGGCGAGCAGAAGGACACCGGTGATGACGAGCGCGGGCGTCGCGGGGGTGAAGAGGCCGTTGATGAAGGTAAAGACGGTGCCGAACAGGCCGGCGAGGATCAGCGTCGTGCGAAAGCCGGTAACCGTCAGAACCCGCTTGGCGATGAACTTCGTGGTGATGGCTCCGATCGCTCCCGAGAAAGTGATGAGCCCCGACTGAAACGGCGTCAGTCCGAAGCCGACCTGCAGCATCAGCGGCATCAGGAAAGGGGTCGCGCCGATGGAGATGCGAAACAGCGTGCCTCCGATCGCCGCCGCCCGGAAGGCGCTGTCACGGAAAAGCTTCAGGTCCAGAAGCGGGTTCGGGTGCGAGCGCGCATGCCGGACATAGAGGACGCCCGCGACGATGCCGACGGCAACGGAAATCGCGCCGATCACCGGCGGCAGCGCCGGCAGGCTCATGACCGAGAGGCCGAACATCGTGCCGGCGGCGGCGATGGCGCTGAGGATAAAGCCGATGACATCGATCGGCGGCGGCTGTTCGCTGCGCACCTCCGGCAGATAGATGCCGGACAGGATGAAGCCGATGATGCCGACCGGCACGTTGATCAGGAAAATCCAGTGCCAGGAGAAATAGGTGGTGACGAAGCCGCCGAGCGGCGGTCCGGCCAGCGGTCCGACAAGCGCGGGGATGGTCAGGAGCGCCATGGCGCCGACCAGCTCGCTGCGCGGCGTGCTGCGCACCAGAACGAGCCGCGCCACCGGGGTCATCATCGCCCCGCCCATGCCCTGCAGGAAGCGCGAGACGACGAAAGCGAAGATGCTGTCGGCCACCGCGCAGAAGATCGAGCCGACCACGAAAACCACGATTGCCGCGCGAAAAATCCGCTTGGCGCCGAAGCGGTCCGCCATCCAGCCGCTGAGCGGAATGAAGATCGCCAGCGACACCATATAGGCGGTCAGCGCCAGTTTCAGCGTGATCGGCCCGACGCCGAGATCATGGGCGATGGCGGGCAGCGAGGTGGAGATGACGGTGGAATCCATGTTCTCCATGAAGAGAGCCACGGCAAGGATCATCGGGACAATGCGGTTCATGCGGCGGGCCTGGGGTGTTTCAAGGGACTGCAATGGCAACATAGGCGTTTCGAAGCGGAATCGGCATGGCTGCGGTCACGTTGCCATCACTTCCCTGTGAGCCCCGCCACAAGTTGTCGTCGGGGCGCTATGTTCACCGCTGCGTATAGTCGCAACCGGCAGGTTCGACAACCGCCAAACGCGGGATCGGGCGCCAGGGCCAGATAAGAGGGCCGAACACGGGAGATTTTTTGATGACATCGTTTTCATCCGATCGGCGCGCATTCTTCCCGGTCACGGCCGGGGGTGCCCTGGCTGCTCCCTTCATCATGACCGGCGCGGCGACGGCGCAGGATCAAACCGCGGGTACCCCCATGACCACCATCCCCACCCGCGGCTTCGATATCGGCGCGTTCAAGGTCACCGTCATCAGTGATGGCGCGCGCGTGGCCGATAATCCGCACGAGACATTCGGCACCAACCAGCCGAAGGAAGCCGTCGCCGATCTCCTGCATGCCAATTTTCTGCCGGCGGACAAATTTGTGAACGGATTTTCGCCCGTCGTGGTCGATACCGGTTCCGATGTCGTGCTCTTCGATACCGGCATGGGTGAGGCCGGGCGCGAGGCGGGAGCCGGTCATCTTCTCGAAGGGCTGAAGCAGGCGGGCTATTCCCCGGACCGGATCAGTGTCGTCGTCATCACCCATATGCATGGCGATCACATCGGCGGCCTGATGGAAGGCGGAGGCCCGGCTTTCAGCAATGCCCGTTATGTTGCGGGCGCGGCGGAATACGATTTCTGGAAAGACCCGGCGCGGATCGGCACGCCGGCTGAAGGCGGACACAAGGGCGTGCTCGCCAAGGTCGCGCCGCTGGCGGAAAAGACCACCTTCATCAAGGAGGGCGGCGAGGTTGTGCCGGGCATCACCGGTATCGAGGCTTTCGGTCATTCGCAGGGCCACATGATTTTCCGCATCGAATCGGCCGGCAGGCAGCTGGTGCTGACGGCCG
>JAVBSF010000366.1:0-4256 GCA_031556925.1 Pararhizobium sp. | reverse complement strand
ATTGGCAAGATATGCTTTAGTATCTCACCTGAAACAATTCCTTACCGCACGTCGTGGGAAGTTTCGCCGGCTGATGAGGGGAAAATTGTATGTTGTCAATGTGTAGAGATCAATGGCTCTGATGAAGTTGTCAATCACTTTGAATTTTATGACTTAAAGGAAGGCAAGTTCAAGGTGCGTCTGAAGAATGAGCTTTTTGGTGAAAGCCATGGACATGGCATACTCGAAGAGTCTGTGTTGGCTTGGGAGTTTCGCGAGCGCGCCGGCTTGCAAGGATTTGAGTCATATGAGCTGCAGCCTGATGGCAGCTACCTGCTGCGCGCAGAATATTCTTCTTCAGATGGATTTTGCACTACCATCGATGGGCGCATTTGGCATAAGAGCATGTCTTGAAGGCTTTAGTTGTATTTTGAAGGCACACTCCTTGAGCTAGGCTGTGTTTTCGATGGATAATAGCCTTGAGAACATGTCCTAGAGTTGATTTTTCTTTTCAACAGTTGAGCTGCCAGAGTATGCACATTTATTTCTGACCGCCAATCACTGTTGAACAAATCGACACATATAAGTCATTTGCTAGGAGCATATCTTCATATAAATCAGCTAATCACTCTCTAAGGTGCACTCTGAGAGAGCACTTTGGTGATTTATCGAAGTGTTCAGATAGCAAGTACAACAAACGAGGCTGGTTGGCGTTATGTTTCTGGTGCTTTCATATTTTTTCATTTTTCCTTGCCTGACAGCTTGCTATGTGAGTCAGCTTTATACCCTTTTTGATGAGCTATTGAAGACACACTCTAAGAAGGCTTTCGCTGTAGAAGTTACATTTGAAGGGGCGCTAGAGCCATATTACATTGGCAGTTGTTAATGATTTGACCTCTTCTTTATCCATCGAGCCATCAGAAAGGTAGAGATGTTGTAGCTGGGAGAGCAGCCCGATTTCTTTTGGCAGCGATGTCAGTCGGTTGTTGTTTAGGTAGAGATTTTGCAGCTGAGGGAGCTGCCAGACTTCTTTCGGCAGCAATGTCAGTTGATTGCTGTTTAGGTAGAGATTTTGCAGCAGGGAGAGCTGCCCGATTTCTTTCGGCAGCGATGTCAGTTGGTTGTCGATGAGGGTAAGCACTTGCAGCTTTGAGAGCTGCCCGATTTCTTTCGGCAGCGATGTCAGTCGGTTGTTGAAGAGCTTGAGCACTTGCAGCTGAGAGAGCAGCCCGATTTCTTTCGGCAGTGATGTCAGTTGTTTTTTAGAGAGCTTGAGCACTTGCAGCTGAGAGAGCTTCTCTTTGTGCTGACCCATCCACACAGCAAGGTTTGATGCATATTTAATGTAAGATTTTAGGCTGTCGAGCTGAGAAAGGTCTGGAGCAGGCTCACCGATAGAGTTGGCTAAGATTTTCCAGATTGTGATTGTATCGGAGGCAACTATCCATTGCTCTAGTAAGGCAAGGTCGCTCAATTTGAGATTGTCTAGAGAGAGCGCACCTTCAGCTAGCGGCATCTTTCGAGATGAAGAAAGATCTTCAACTTTCTCGACACTGCCTGCAAGATATTGTGTAAACGTTTCTTTTGCAGAGGAAAGTGTGATGGGTAGCCCTTGGCTTTTGAGAAATTCGCAGAACAGCTTCTCGCACCTTTCTTTAAAAGTGTTGCAGCCTCCCGAAAGGCGCATTAATGAGCGAATATCCTTCGGCCGCGCAACCTCACAAAACAGACCCTCATATTGAAAGAGATTTTTAAGTCTGAAAACTTCAGTTTTAAGGCTTACTTCTGTGGGGGAGGTGCTGATTTTTTTGGTTAACAGTCCAACAACAGGTGGGTTGGAGTCAAATATTTCGCTTGGGTAGAGGGCTTTTGCTAAGCCGCTGTAATCGTAAAATTGGGCTGCATTATTATTGAGAAAATCGTCAACCTTGAAGATCTCACGGCGCACATCCTGGCTCAGCTCCCGATATTGATCATCGTTAATCCTATTTAGTTCGTTCAGGGTAGCGCTTTTATCGACATTCATACCTGTATTCATAGAAATTACCCCTCATCGTTTTGTGTAAAAAATGTCTGATTAGTTATAGCTTAATCAATAAAATTACTCAATTTATTTGACTAAATGTTAAAGTGGGATTGTTTTAAAAACAGCAGCGTCGCTTGAACCATTACCACAATAATTGTGGCCACCCTCCAAGAACGGCAAGGTAAGCATATCTCCACTCAAGCTCTAGGATGTGCTTGAGGCTCCCCCATAGATATTCGCAATGAAGGCGGATCGAAGATCGTTGACAATTCTGATCACACTTTGAAGAGACACGCTTAGATTCAAAAGAATTTCTTGTTCGGATTTTCAAAATCATTTCGCTTTTCAAGAGCTTAAGCCGTATGGTAGCGTAAATTTTTATACTCCATCAACACCAGCTCTCAATGAACAGCAGCCATGCCTATTTGATAACAGCCATAGAAAAGCGCCTGAGGAGACATCAAACAGTAAATAAGCAGAGATATGCATACGCTTTGTATGGCTTTAGAGTTTGTCCCAATCCCCAGATTGGGAGCTTAGCTATAGGTGTTATAAGATACTTGTAGCAGATTTCAAAGAATGTTTTGTTTAGCTGCAGGGCATTCTAATAACAACCACAACAAACAAGGCAGGTTGACGTTATGTTTAGGGCACTTCCATATCTTTTTATTTTTCTTTGCCAGATAGCTTGCTATGCAGAGACATCATCATATCCCTACCTTGAAGGGCCTTCGATTTACTATTGGCAAACATCTCGCTTTGTCAACTTTGGCGACTATGTTTCTCTTAAGCTTGTTGAGCGCATCCTCGGTGGACAAATCCCGGTCTGTCAGTCAAAGGACTCGGTGCATAAACTACTCGCTATTGGATCTATATTAGTTATCGCCAAGGATCGCGATATCGTTTGGGGTACCGGCATGAATGGCAAGGTGGTAGAGCCTGAGCGCTTTAAGCTAGAGCAGGTCGACATTCGCGCTGTGCGTGGTCCGAAGACGCGCGACTTTATCATGCATACTCTGCAGCGCGACTGCCCTGAGGTTTATGGAGACCCTGCACTTTTGTTGCCCTATTTCTTTCCTGAGTTTAAGCGAGCGGAAAATCCTAGCTATGAGTATTTGATTGTCCCGCATTATTCGGAGCTAGAAATGTTTCCTAAAGAGCAGTTTCCCAATGTTGTGTACCCGACAGATCCTTGGCAGGAAGTAATCCGCAAAATTATCGACAGCAAGTTTGTGATTGCCAGCTCGCTGCATGGAATTATTGTGGCCGAAGATTTTGGTGTGCCGGCAAGATGGCTAAGGATATCTGACAATGAGACAACTTTTAAGTATGAGGATTACTACTTAGGCACCAACCGCCAGGATTTTTTTCCTGCTAGCTCAGTTGAAGAGGCTTTAGAGCTCGGCGGAGAGGCTCCTTTTGATTGTGATTTGGAGAAGTTATATGCGGCATTTCCCTTTGAAGCATGGCCCACAGCAGAGTACATTAAACCAAAATTTTAATTTATTGTTGAGAATGTCATCAATTGGCAATAAGTCTCTGTGCAAGCTCCAAGTGGGCGGTAGTGGCTCTTCATAGGCAATATATAAGGGCTTGACCTATGAAGTGTTGTTGTCATCGGCTTGAGAAATAAGTTTGAATAGAGGCTATTGCCAATTGACACACTCTAAAAAGTAATTATTAGGAACAAACATATGAAGTCACTGTTATTGTCTGTCAGCCTGTTGACGTTGTGCTTAACACCTCTTTTTGGTACTTTTGAAGACCTCGAAGAGCGCCGCCAGGCTTTTGTTGTGGAAACAAAACAAATTTTGGCGAGTCGATATAAAGACGCCTTCAATCCCTCTGTCGCACGCTGGCAAGGGCAAACGCTGCTTTGTTTTCGTGCGCGCGATCCTTTGACGCACATGACCAATGTGGTCAATTTAGCTTATGTAGATGAGGATTTTAACATCGCATCGCAGCTTTATCCACTAGTTGTCCCAGAGATGCAGCTAGCGGGCAATGCCATTCAAGATCCGCGCCTATTGGCCATTGATGAGCGCCTTTACATCATCTATAGCAACATATGGCAGCTTCCCACAGGTTCTGCCCGCAGAGTCTTCGCGGCGGAGCTTCAGTTTGATGGACAGGCATTTCACGCTATCGAGCCAGAGGTTTTTTTGCGCTACGATGAGGGCATTCCAAATAACAAATTTGCGAAAAATTGGGTGCCATTTAACTATGAAGGGCAAGTGCTGCTACGGTACAC
>JAVBSF010000394.1:0-11863 GCA_031556925.1 Pararhizobium sp. | reverse complement strand
GCCGACAGAGGGGGGTGTTTCAACAATTTCCAAACCCTCGAATTCAGCACCGGTCGCCCCACCCCCTCTGTCCCTGCGGGACATCTCCCCCGCAAGGGGGGAGACTGGCCCCAAGGCCTAGCAACCTACTCAAGCCCATCTTCCCGATCCAGATTGCCCGCCATGACTTTTTTTGATGGACCTATTCACCCCAATGCTCGATTTTCCGGATATGCCGGAGAAAAGACGAAGCAAAGGAGACTATCATGGCCGTTGATACCAGAGCACGCAGCACCACATGGACCTATGTGGACGGAGAGTGGCTTTCCGGTAACCCGCCGCTGATCGGCCCGACATCCCATGCCATGTGGCTCGGCTCCACCGTGTTCGATGGCGGTCGCTGGTTCGATGGCATCGCGCCGGACCTCGATCTGCATTGCCAGCGCATCAACCGCTCGGCGCTGGCGCTGGGGCTGAAGCCCACTGTGCCGGCCGAAGATATCGAGGCGCTCGCCTGGGAAGGCGTCAAGAAATTCGACGGCAAGACCGCCATCTATATCAAGCCGATGTATTGGGGCGAACACGGCTCGCCGGGCAGCGTCGTCACCGTCGATCCCGAATCGACCCGCTTTGCGCTGTGCCTGTTCGAAGCGCCGATGGGCGAGGGGCCGGGCGGCCAGTCGCTGACGGTCTCACCCTTCCGCCGCCCGACGATCGAGTGCATGCCGACCGATGCCAAGGCCGGTTGCCTCTATCCCAACAACGGCCGCATCCTCGCCGAAGCCCGCGCTCGCGGCTTCAGCAACGCGCTGGTGCGCGACATGCTCGGCAATATCGCCGAGACAGGCTCCTCCAATGTCTTCATGGTCAAGGACGGTGTCGTCTTCACGCCGGCGGCAAACCGCACCTTCCTCGCCGGCATCACCCGCTTGCGTGTCATCGGGCTTCTGCGGGAGGCCGGTTTCGAAGTGGTAGAGACGTCCCTGACGCTGGCGGATTTCCAGGGCGCCGACGAGATTTTCACCTCCGGCAACTATTCGAAGGTCGTGCCGGTGACGAAGCTGGAAGACCGCGACCTGCAGCCCGGCCCGGTCGCCGCCAAGGCGAAAGACCTCTATATGGACTGGGCGAATTCGAAGACGTCGGATCTTTGATCGAATGGGAGAGAGGCGTGGCATCGGTCGCGTCTCTCTCCGAAATCAGACAGCCTGGGTCGTTCCCACCGGATGGCGGTGCATCGACCAGGCCTGCCAACAGATGCCGATCAGGAAGAGCACGGCCCAGGCCGCGGTCGTCGCCTGTACGGGCGGGGAATCCGGGCCGTTGCCGATCGGGTTTGCCGGCGGCACCCGCGAGAGCGTCTCGTTGATCGCCGGCACCATCAGCAGAAAATAGGTAAACGACATCGACAGAACCTGCAGGTAGCGGTTCAGCCGGCCGAACCAGCCGAGTTTGCCGATGATGAAGGAAAAGGCGATCGCCAGCAGTGTCAGGATGCCGATCGCATGGCCGGGATTGAAGCCGCCGGTGCTGGAAAGCCCGAAGGACGTCACCACGGAAAGAACGATCGTGATCAGATAGATGCGGCCGGCATCGCTCTTCGACATGATCGCCCCGTATTTCGAGAAACTGTAAATCCCGGCGATGACCGGGATGACGCTGACGACGGTATGGATGATACCGAGCGTCGACATGGGATTGGCCATGGTATTCCCCCTAAGGTCAGAAATCGAATTTTGAATATGAACTGAAAATCCGGGCATGCGTATTGTACGAAACGCATTCGGCGCAGGGCGCGCGGACAGAAAAATATGCGCGTAGCCTTATATAAACTTTATATTTTCGAGGCCACTTCGCAATCGAAATAAAATGCGCATCGGGCTTAGACCATCCATCGCCGGGGAGAAGAGGGAGCCTGCATGATATCCCATCAGTTCTTCAGCATGTCCTCGGTCAACTCGCTGCCGAGTTCCACGGTTCTGGCCTGTTTGTCATAGACGCAGATCTGCGAAATCACGGCTTCCGCGCCTTTGGCCTTGCCGCTCACCAGCGCCAGTCCGAAGCGTTCGGAGCCAAAGGGATCGACCACCGCCTTCGGGCTTTCCATCGAAGACCCCACCGCCGCCAGGCATTTTTCGCTCACATCCGCCCGCATTTCCTCCCAGGCGTCACCGGAGGAGGCGCAGGCGAGAGCGGGGGTCGCGACGATGGCGGCGATGAAAAGGGCGCGGGCGAGGCGGGACATGACAGATCTCCTGATTGTTTCGTCCGAGCCTGGCGTAAAACATGGCCATTCTGTGAGGCCGGAGCGCTTTTTGCGGCAGAGGGACGGAAGTATTTTCCAAAGGCGTACCGAATTTTGGTGGAGGAGCAGTTGCCACCTGCGGCACTGGTCCCTATGTTCCCGGACGACAGATTTTATTGAGAAATTCCATCGCCAAGAGGAGATACCACCATGGCTTTCGAATTGCCGAACCTTCCCTATGACTACGATGCGCTCGCGCCCTATATGTCGCGCGAAACGCTCGAATATCACCACGACAAGCACCATCAGGCTTACGTGACCAACGGCAACAAGCTGGCTGAAGAAGCCGGTCTCGCCGACCTGTCGCTCGAGGAAATCGTCAAGAAGTCCTACGGCACCAACCAGCCGCTCTTCAACAATGCCGGCCAGCACTACAACCACATCCATTTCTGGAAGTGGATGAAGAAGGGCGGCGGCGGCACGGCGCTGCCGGGCAAGCTCGACGCTGCCATCAAGTCCGATCTCGGCGGTTACGACAAGTTCCGCGCCGACTTCCTCGCCGCCGGCGCCGGCCAGTTCGGCTCGGGCTGGGCATGGCTCTCCGTGAAGAACGGCAAGCTCGAAATCTCCAAGACCCCGAACGGCGAAAACCCGCTCGTGCACGGCGCAAGCCCGATCCTCGGCGTCGACGTCTGGGAACACTCCTATTACATCGACTACCGCAACGCCCGCCCGAAGTATCTCGAAGCCTTCGTCGACAGCCTGGTCAACTGGGACTACGTGCTGGAAAGGTACGAGGCCGCGACCAAGTAAGGTTTGCGGGCCATCGGCTTGCACCATGGAAAACCCGGTCGAGAGGCCGGGTTTTTTGTTGGGGTGGGCAGGGTTTCAGTCTTCGGCGACCGTCGCGAATGCCCCGCCAAGCCCGGCCCGAAACGCCGTCAGCAGGTTCAGGCCCTCCTGCCAATCACCAAGGCCGCTTTGTCCGTTGATGTGGCCGGCGGCTCCGATCTCAACCAGTCCGCATCTCCACTCCGTCGCCCGCCGCTTCGAGTGCTCAGGCGTTCCATAAGGGTCGTTGCTGCTGGCAACGATCAATGATGGCATCCGCAAAGGTCTTGCGGGCGGATTGGCAAAGCTTGCCGCCTCCTGCGGGAAAGCTTTCGAATCCGGATCAGGCACCGCAACGAGAAAAGCCCCGGCAACGGCCGTTGTCGAAACCGCCTGCCAGTGGGCGACCAGCAGGCAGGCGAGACTGTGCGCCACCAGAAGGGGCGGCCTTGACGCCTGCCGCACGGTCGCCTCCAGCGATTCGATCCATGCACCGAGTTCCGGCGCGTGCCAATCTCCGGGCTGGAACCGCTTCATGTCGGCATTTTGTCTTTCCCAACGCGTCTGCCAGTGGCTGTCCCCGGAGCCGCCGATGCCCGGCAGTATGATGATGTCGCCCAATTTTGTCTCCCTGAATGAAGCAGGGTTGTCGCATCGTTCCCTCTCCCCGCATGCGGGGAGGGTGAGGGGCAAAGCGGCGAATGCGGAGCACGCCCTCATCCGCCCTTCGGGCACCTTCTCCCCGTAAAACGGGGAGAAGGACCAGGCCGCGCCGTCATGCGAAAACCCTGCAGACTGAACAAGGGATAAAGTGATGGACTTGGGGTTGCTTTGAAATGAGAATTCATCGGAAAACGTTTACTCACGCCGATGGATTCAAAGTCGAAAGATGAAATATGCCCGATACGGTCACGCTTGACCCCACCGATATCGCCATTCTGGAAGAGATGCAGGAGAATGGCCGCATCGGCATGTCCGAGCTTGGCCGCCGCATCGGGCTCTCCCAACCCGCCACGTCGGAGCGGGTGAAGCGGCTGGAAGAGCGCGGCGTCATCAGCGGTTACGGTGCGCGCCTTGATGCGGCGCGGCTCGGGCTTGGCATGATGGCGGTCATCCGCCTGCGCACCACGCATGAACATATCAAGCCCTGCCTTGCGCTCTTCGCGGAACTGCCGCAGGTGATCGAGGTTCTGCGCCTGACCGGCGAGGACTGTTTTTTGCTGAAGGCGCTCGTTCCCACGCCCGGAGAGCTGGAAACCATCGTCGATACCATCGCCCGCTACGGCTCGGTCACGACGTCGCTGGTGCTGCGCAGCGAGCCGGAAAAGCCGATCGGCCGCAGCCTGCTGAAGCGCCTGTAGAGGTGTGTCACCACTCTGTCACCAAGCCGGGGTAACCAGCCACTCATGTTCGATCAAACACCGCTCCTCCGCTTCGGCATCATCGCCGATCCCCAATATGCCGATCTCGATCCGGACCCGGCACTGAACCGTTATTTCCGCAAGAGCCTTGACCGGGTGGCCGAGGCGATCGACGTATTCAATGGCGAAGAACTCGATTTTGTCGTCACACTCGGCGATATCATCGATCGCGGCTTCGAGAGTTTCGACGATATCCTGCCGCTCTACGAAAGATCGCGTCATCCCACCTATTTCCTGCTCGGCAATCATGACTATGCCGTCTCGGCACAACATCTGCCCGGCGTTGTCGAACGGGTCGGGCTGAACGGTGCCTATTACGATCTGGCCTTCGGCCAGTATCGGCTCGTTTTCCTTGATGGCAGCGATATCAGCGTGTTCTCCGCCCCCGTCGGCGATCCGCGCACGGCCCTTGCGAAGAAGCGGCTGTCAGCGCTGAGAGAAGCCGGCGCAAGCAATGCCCAGTCCTGGAACGGTTCGCTGGGAGACGGGCAACTCGCCTGGCTGGCGTCGGTTCTGGCAAAGGCCGATGTGAGCGGCGAGCAGGTCATCGTCTTCAATCACTACCCCGTCTTTCCGCCAAACCGGCATAATATGTGGGACAGCCAGCGCATCCTCGATACGCTGGCGAAATCCGAAAGCTTCATCGCTTATTTCTGCGGCCACAATCACGATGGCGATTTCGGCCTTTTGCACGGTCGCCCCTTCGTGACCGCAAAGGGCATGGTCGACACGCCGGAACACAACGCCTTCTCCATCGTCTCCGTCTTCGCCGACCGCATCGAGATCGAAGGATATGGGCGCGAGGAGAGCCGGGTGGTTTCCATCAGCGAACCATTTGCGGCTGCACTTTCCAGCCGCTGATCCACAGATCCCGCAGGCTGTCTCCCTCTCCACGAAAATGGTCTTCGAGCAGGCTGAAGGCCTCCACACGGTCGGCTCGGAAATTGCGGATCGCGATGCGCAATTCGCACCAGCCGACGACGACGGCGGTCGCCGAATAATAGATCAGCGCCAGCGGCCGGATCGTGCGCCGGCTGGCGCGGCCCTGTTCGTCGCGATAGTCGAGCATCAGTTTCTGTTCGTCGCGGATCGCCCGGCGAACCAGCGACAGATCGAGGCTTTCGGGCACGGGTGCGATCGAGCCCCAGGCATGCAGCGTGCGGCCGCTCAGCGTCTGGCGGAGCGGCGCGGGCACGGCGCCTGATATCTTCCTGTTCACGCTTTCTGCCGCATCGCGAAGCTCCTGATCGCCGGAGCGCGCCAGAAGCCCGAGCGCCAAGACGATCGCCTCCGTTTCCTCGATCGAAAACATCAGCGGCGGCAGGTCGAAGCCGGGGCGCAGGATATAGCCGATGCCGCGCCCGCCCTCGATCGGCACCCGCATGGCCTGGAGGGCGGCGATATCCCGATAGATCGAGCGAACCGTGACTTCCAGTTCTCCAGCGATCGTGGCAGCCGTCACCGGCTTCTGTGAGAGCCGCAGGATCTGGATGATCTCGAACAGCCGGGATGCCTTGCGCATGCTAAAAATCTCCACGGCCCCCAAACGCTCCTGACAGAATGCTGTCAGTTGATCTCTTCTATACCACACCCATAAGCGGCTGAAAAACAAGGATAGCCGCTCAATTCGTGACAAATCGATCGATAGGCTCCTGACATGACATATGTGGAAAATCTCTGGCTGTTCTTCACCCTGCTGTTCGGCATCATCGTTGTGCCGGGCATGGATATGGTCTTTGTCATGGCCAATTCTCTGACGGGAGGGAGGGCCTCCGGGCTCGCCGCCACGGCGGGCATCATGGCGGGCGGCATCTTTCACACGCTCTACGCCGCGCTTGGCGTCGGCCTGCTGCTGCATCTCGTGCCGGGGCTTTTCAACGGACTGCTGCTGGCGGGCGCGCTCTATATCGCCTGGATCGGCTATACGCTGATGCGCTCGAATATCGCGATCGCCTCCGTCGAGCCTTCCGCCCGCCTGTCGCTCTGGGCGAGCTTTCGGCGCGGCGCGCTGACGAGCCTGATGAACCCCAAGGCCTATCTCTTCATGCTCGCCGTCTATCCGCAATTCCTGAAGCCCGAATTCGGACCGCTGCTGCCGCAGGTGCTGATCATGGGCATCATGATCTCGCTCACCCAGCTTGCGATCTATGGCAGCCTTGCGATTGCCGCCGGCCGCAGCCGCGATGTGATCACCTCAAGCCCGCGTGCGACGGCCATGCTCGGCAAGAGCGTGGGGCTGGTGCTGATCCTTGTTGCAGGCTGGACAGCCTGGCAGGGCTGGCACACGCCGATCGGGTAAAACATGACTTTTTTCCTCCGGTATTTTCCGGCTAAACACTTCGAAATAAACGGGTTTTCAAAAAAATGTTACTTCCCTCATGGCGGTAACCTGCAATGATCCCGCGCGTCGGCGGGAATCCATCCTGCGGTTCCTGCCTTGCCGGTTCAAAGGGAGATATTGATGAAGCTGAAAACCATTGCACTGGCGATTGCCGTTGCGAGCATCGGATTGGGCGCGGTCAGCGCCGCTGACAATCCGGTCGAGATCCGCGAAGGGCTGATGAAGAAAATCGGTGGCTCCATGGGTGCGCTGGCCGGCATCGCCAAGGGCGAAAAGCCCTATGACGAAGCCATCGTCAAGGCATCGCTGACCACCATCAGCGAAAGCATCAAGGCGTTTCCGGATCAGTTCCCGGCAGGCTCGGACGCTGGTTCTGAAGCAAGCCCGAAGATCTGGGAAAACATGGACGACTTCAAGGCCAAGGCCGCCAAGCTCGGCGCGGATGCCGATGCGCAGCTCGCCCAGCTGCCGGCGGATCAGGCCGGTGTCGGCGCTGCGCTGGGCGTGATCGGTAAAAGCTGCGGCGACTGTCATCAGTCCTACCGGATCAAGAAGTGACCCGCTGAAGCATGTCTCGCAAAACTGTGCGCGGTTTTGCGAAAAGACATGCGTAAAAACAAAAGCCTGAAGTGTACGAGCGCATCTGAAAGATCGCGATACGCTTTAGGACGGCTTTCCTTTGCGACCGATGCGCCGGATATTTCTCCGGTGCATCGGCATGCGTATGTGACGACGGGAGAAGCGGATGGCGGCAAAAGCGCGAAAATTTCTGACATCGGTGGTGCTGTTTGTGGCCGTGGCCGGCACGGCGGCATGGTTTCTGACGCGACCGGAGCCTTGGCCGTCAAGCCATTGGGAGGGTCTCGGTGAGCCCGATATCGCCAATGGTGCACTGGTGTTCTCCGCTGGCGGCTGTGTCAGCTGTCATGCCAAGCCGGGTGCGCAAGGGGATGCGCAGCTTGTTCTCTCCGGCGGCCTGCCGGTCAAGAGCGATTTCGGCACGTTCCATGTTCCGAATATCTCGCCGGATGAAACCGCCGGCATCGGCGGCTGGAGTCTTGCCCAATTCGGCAACGCCATGACCCGTGGCGTCGGGCCGCGCAACGAACATCTCTATCCGTCCTTCCCCTACACGTCCTATGCCCGCATGACATCGAAGGACGTCAACGATCTCTTCGGCTATCTGAAAACCTTGCCGAAAAGCGCCGAGGTCGCGCCCTCGCATGAGTTGCCTTTCCCGTTCAGCCTGCGCGTGGCGCTTGGCGGCTGGAAGCTGCTCTTCTTTACGGACGCGCCGCGCGTGACGGTCGATACATCAAACGCGAAGCTTGCCCGTGGCCAGTATCTTGTCGAAGGCCCCGGCCACTGCGGCGAATGCCATACGCCGCGCAATGCGCTCGGCGGCTTCGAGGCCGGTCAATGGCTCGCCGGCGCCGCCAATCCGGACGGCGAAGGCCGTATTCCCAACATTACGCCGGGCTCGGGGAGCATCGGCAGCTGGAGCGAAAGCGACATCGTCGCCTATCTGGAGACCGGCTTTACACCCGATTTCGATTCCGTCGGGGGCTCGATGGTCGAGGTGCAGAAGAACATGGCCAAGCTCCCCGCCAGCGACCGCGAGGCAATCGCAGCCTATCTGAAGGCCGTACCGGCTGTGCAGTGATACGGGGGGATTAATTTCCAGCTTTATGCTCGTTGCCGAAAAGCGCCAGATAGGTGCCGAGGTCTTCCGAGGAAAAGCCGATGGCACGGTAGATTTCGGCGGCGAAGCTGACGGGCGCGGTTTCCGCTGCGGTGATAATGCCTTGGTCGCTGACGGCCTGCGGTTGGTCGAGATAGAGATCGGCGCCGCGATATTGCGGCACGCGCTCCAGCAGGCCGGGCGAATTGCTGGTATGGGCGACGGTATCCAGCAATCCGGCGCGGGCAAACGCGATCGTCGCGCCGCAGATGGCGGCGAGGGGGCGGCCATGATCGTTGAAGCGGCGATAGACGGCCGAAAGGTCGGGAGCGGCGTCGGTCTGCCAGATCGTGCCACCGCTCAGGACGAGCGCGTCGAAAGAGGCGGGATCGAGCGTTTCGGCGTCCCTGTCGGGGACGACCTTGAGGCCGCCCATCGACATGACGCCGCGCCCGCCGGGTGTTGCGGTCACCACTTCGAAGCCGAAGTCGCTGCGCGCTGAAGCCATCAAAAGCGCGCACTCCCAATCCGCAAAACCTTCCGTCAGGATGATCGCAAGCTTCATGGCTTCCTCCCTCAGACGCGGGATACTCCGAAATCAGTTCGGATTACACAGGTCGAGCTTACGCCATTTCTCCCGGAAATGGGAATGATTTCAAGAGAAGACGGGCGAAAAAACAAAAGCTTAACATGTGAGGCAAGCGTCTGGCGGAAAGCCATTCGGCTCAGGCCAGCTTTTGCAGATAGCGCATGCCGGTGACCGGGCCGGGGGTGAAGTTTTCCGATTCGTAGAAGCGGTGCGCCTGGAAGTTGCCGGTGGCGGCGCTGACCGAAAGATAGGTGCAGCCGGCCATGCGCGCCTGTTCGCGCGCCTTGGCGACGAGATGGCGGCCGATGCCGGTGCCGCGATGGGCGGGACGCACGTAGAGCTGGTTCAGGTCCATGCCGCGCAGGCCCTGCGGGGCGCGGTAGAGCGGAACGAGGATGGCGTGGCCGATCAGTTCGCCTTCGGCTTCGGCGACGAGCGCCGATATCCACGGCATCTTGCCGAAGAGGTCGCGTTCGAGGTCTTCCGGCGTGATCGGAGCGGCATCGCCATGATCGGCGGCAAGCTCGCCGATCAGTTCGCGAAGGGTGGGCAGGTCGCGGAGCTTCGCATTGCGGATCGTCACCAGCGGCGCGCGGGTGGCGACGGCGTGCGGCAATGTCTGGCGATGGGGAAGGGCAGTTTCGAGCATTTCGGATCTCCTGATGGCTTCTTCCCGCCATCAGGTGCCGTTCAAAACAAAAGCCGCCTGACGGCGGCTTGTTGAACATGATCAGACAGCCGCACCTATGGGAGCAGCGTAAAATACCAGCGGGCAATGGTTGCGGTCGTGATCATGGCGTCTTGGATCGCGCTTTTCCGGGGGAATGTCAATGGGTATTTTTGCGCAAGCCATCTCTATCAGCTCTGTGTAAACACACATATCGCGCCGTCGTTATCGTTTCTCCTATATCCCACATGGGCGATGATCGGCTCTCTTCCGGTGGGAGAGCGAGCAATGGGAAAGGTTGGCCGATCCGCTTTATAAGCCAGATGAGCCCTACCATGCCGGCAAGGTAGAATATTGCGACCCCGATCATGCTCCAGACGCCATAGTGGTCTGAAATCCAACGGGCTGTGGGCTGGGCTACGGCGAGGCGTTCGGTTGGAGTCTGGCCGGCTCGGGTTTAACCCGACAAGTCTCTGGCGTTCTTTGTTTTCGTTCGTCTTTTCGTGAAAGCCGGTTTCCACTTTTCCCTGACGAACTCAATGCTCGCCCTCGCAAAGCCCGTGATCCGCCAGCGCCCGGATGACATAACAATCGCCGACCGTGTGGTTGCCGTCGCAGGAGACGATGCGCTCCAGTTCATGCTCCAGCTTCCGCAGCTTGGCGATCTTTTCGCGAACATCGGCCAGATGTTCGGCGGCGATCCGGTCGGCATCGCCGCAGGGCTTTTCCGGATGACCGCTCAGGTCGATGAGATCGCGGATCGCCTCGATCGACAGGCCGAGATCGCGGCCGTGACGGATGAAGGCGAGGCGTTCGAGGTCGCGTTTCTCGTAACGCCGCTGGTTGCCTTCGCTGCGTCGGGGCGCGGAGATCAGGCCCATCTGTTCGTAATAGCGGATGGTGGGAACCTTGACGCCGGTCCTGCGTGACAGATCGCCGATGGAAAACATCTCTATCTCCAAATGCTATAGCTTCTGGAGATATAGATTGTTCCTCCGTCGAAAACCAGTCCCTGCGGCGAAGGTCGCGTTGCGCCGCAGGGGAGCCCGCGCCGCAGGGGGGCGGTTATTTCTTCGCCAGCCTGTAGGCGATCACATAGTCGCCCGGCTTGGTGCCGATTGATCCGTGTCCGCCGGCCACCATCACGACATACTGCTTGTTGTCCGAGGTCGTGTAGGTCATCGGCGTCGACTGGCCGCCGGCCGGCAGGCGGCCCTTCCAGAGTTCGCGGCCGGTCGTCAGGTCGTAGGCCCGGATATAGTTGTCGACTGCCGCGCCGAGGAAGGCGACGCCGCCCTTGGTGATGATAGGCCCGCCGATACCGGGCACGCCGACCTTGAAGGGCAAGGGCAGCGGCGTCATGTCCCGAACGGTACCGTTGCGGTGTTTGTAGGCGATCTGGCCGGTCTTGAGATCGGCGCCGGCGACATAGCCCCATGGCGGCGCCTGGCAGGGAATGCCGAGCGGCCCGAGGAACGGCCCCATGAAGACGCCATAGGGCGCGCCGTCATTGCGGTTGAGACCCTGTTCCGAACCCTTTTCATCCTGCCCCCTGGCGGGGATCTGGTCGCGCGGGACCAGCCGCGAGGTGAAGGCGAGATAGGTCGGCATGCCGAACATCACCTGTCGTTCGGGATCGACCGCCACGGAGCCCCAGTTGAACACGCCGAAATTGCCGGGATAGACCAGCGTGCCCTCAAGCGACGGGGGCGTGTAGCGGCCTTCGTATTTGAGCCGCTTGAACTTGATGCGGCAGGCGAGCTGATCGAACATCGTCACGCCCCACATGTTCTTGTCCGTCAAGGGCGGCGGCGAGAAGGTGAGGTCGGAGATCGGCTGCGTCGGCGAGGCGTGATCCTCGGGGATCGTGCCCTGCGGAGCCGGGATCTCCTTGAACGGGATGATCGGTTCGCCGGTGCGCCGGTCGAGCACGTAGATGTCGCCCTGCTTGGTGGGCGCCACCAGTGCCGGCACGACGGTGCCGTCGGCCTTCTTCATGTCGAACAGCACCGGCTGCGCCGGCACGTCCATGTCCCACAGGTCATGGTGCACGAACTGCTGCACCCACTTCAACTGTCCCGTCTTCATGTCGAGCGCGACCACCGAGGA
>JAVBSF010000495.1:0-21556 GCA_031556925.1 Pararhizobium sp. | reverse complement strand
CGCCGCGCGCTCTTGTTCGCCCCCCCGCGCAAACCCCCCGCCCCCCCCCCCGGGTCTGAGGCGGCCCCGCGGGGCGGGTGCCGGGCCGCGGCTGGTTCGGAGCAAGCGGAAACACCCCCTCATCTGCCCTTCGGGCACCTTCTCCCCGCAGGGGAGAAGAGGGAGCCTGCCGCGCCGCCTGCGAAATCGCATCTCGCACCCTCACCCGCTCGAAAGCGGAATTGGCATTGCTGGGATCGTCCACCCAACCCTCGCCGCATGCCAGAAGAAAACCCCGGATCTGCTGCCGCCGCACGCCGAGAAACGGCCGCAGAACCCAGATGGATCGATCGTAGAGCACAGCATCCGCCATGCCCGAAAGACCCGGCGCATCGTCCTTTGAACGGCTGCCGCGCATGGCAATGGTTTCGGCCTGATCGTCGGCCGTATGTCCGGTGACGACGCCGGTTGCGCCGACCTCGGCTGCCACCTCCGCCAGCAGACGATAACGGGCCGCGCGGGCAGCGGCCTGTATCCCCGTGGCAGGCTTTTCCCCGTCCCAGCGGCGGACGATATGAGGAATGTTGACGCGCGCGCAGAGAGCGGCGACCGATTGCGCTTCTTGCGCCGATGCGGCGCGCAATCCATGGTCGATCGTGCAGGCGACAAGTCGAAAACCGCCACCGACATCATCGACGGCTGCTTTCAGAGCCAGCAGCAACCCCGTGGAATCACTGCCGCCGGAAATAGCGACAAGAAGGGCACCGGGGGAGATAAAGCGCTCAAGAAAAACGCGCGCCGCCCCAGGGACCGGATCGGTCACGATTTCGGCCTCAACGGGCCCCACCTTAACAGGCAAGCCGGCTCTGTTCGCTCTTCACCTTGGCATTCACGGCCGGCGACGCCTTCGGGTAGCGCTTGCCGACTTCACGCAGCGTCGCGCAGGCCGTATCCTTGTTGTCGAGCGCGGCCAGCGACATGCCGAGCTTCAGCAGCATTTCCGGCGCCTTCGGCGATTTGCCATAGGTCTGGTGCGCATTGAGGAAGGTCTTGGCGGCGTCGTTGTACTTGCCCTGCGAATATTGCGCCTCGCCCATCCAGAAGCTGGCGTCGGCGGCCTTTTCCCCGCTCGGGAAAGCATCGAGATAGTCGCGGAACTCGCCTTCCGCGACGCTATAGTCACCCGACAGCACATGGCCGTATGCAGACTGGTAAAGGTCGCCCGGATTGTCGAGGGCGGCCGTCTGCTGTTGGGTGTCCGGTGTCGTATTCAGTCCCTGATCGACGCCCGGAGGGGTCGTGTCGAGGCTGGCCTGTCCGTTGTCCATCGGCTGGGCATCCTGATTGGCGGCAACGGGATTGCCGTTTTCATCGAAGATGATCTGGCCGAGGGTGGCAGGCGGCGCGCCGGTCGTTCCGGCGGCGGTATCCGATCCCACACCTGCGTTGGGATCGGTTGCCATCGCCTGACCATCCGTCGCGCCGGGAGCAACGGATGCCTGATCGTTGGTACGCGGGACGTCCAGCGCGCCGCTTTTCTTCGTGGTCGAGCCCGACTTGCCGCTTTCCAGATCCTGGAAACGGAATTCGTTGTCTTCCTGGAACTTGCGGATCTGTTCCTGCATCTGCAGGAGCTGGAAGCTCATTTCCTCGATACGCCCGTTCAGCTGGCGGATCTGTTCCTCAAGCTGGCCGATGCGTCCGATTTCGTTGGATTGGACGTTGACGACCGGCTGCCGGGCTGCCGGCTGTTCGCCATGCAGCACGCGATTGATCACTGCGGAAAGTGGCATGGCGGTTGCGGCCTGACCGAAGCCTGCAAGCGCAGAAAGGCCGATCATGCCCGCCACGACAAAATGTTTCATGTCATGTCACCTGTTTCTAGGGTTCGATCACGCGCGGACCGACATGAAATCAGGCCCGGCGCGCTGTCCGCACAGTTTTCCAATTGCCGTCAAAAAGCAACGGAGTTCGGTAAAAGTGTGACAAAAAAGAAAGGCGGCTTTGAGGGCCGCCTTTCGATATCAGGATTGTTGCGGCAATTACATGCCGGCGCCACCGAGCACCGTGACGGCGCGGCGGTTCTGCGACCAGCAGGAGATGTCGTCGCAGACGGCGACCGGCTTTTCCTTGCCGTAGGAGATGGTCTTGATGCGCGAAGCCGGAATACCGCGCGAAGCGAGGTAATCGCGGGTCGCGGCAGCGCGACGGGCGCCGAGCGCGAGGTTGTATTCGCGGGTGCCGCGCTCGTCGGCGTGACCTTCGACTGTTATCGCGTAGTTCGGATACTTCTGCAGCCACTGGGCCTGACGATCGAGCGTCGACTGGGCGTCTGCACGGATCGAGGTCGAATCGGTGTCGAAGAAGATGCGGTCGCCGACATTGACGGTGAAGTCCTGCTGCGAACCCGGCGTCGCGGCATTGAGGCCGAGTTCACCGGCGCTGTTCGGCAGGTTCTTCTTCGAGGCGCAGCCGGCGATGGCAAGCGTCATGAACAGGGCAACCATGACCGGATTGCGAGCGATGGAATTCATGCGGCCTGCGGCCGGGGCGTGAATGCGGCTCATGGGCCGGTCTCCTTGGGTGTCTAAATCAGGGTTGCCAGACTGTAACCGGAAGCGGTTAATCGACTTGCAACAATTATGGTTAACGGATTGTCAAAATTCGCGATAAAGCGCTGATAATCAGGACTTTGCGGCAGAAAACGGGCAAGCCGCCACATTCTCTGCCGCAATTGCCCCATGCTATTCCAGAAGCGGCGACCAGGCCGGGTCGGATGCGAAGCCCTGAGTCTGGATCTGCTGTTCGTTGTAGCCGGTCAGGTCGATCGAATAGAGCTGCGGACCGCCGGCGCCGGCATTCTGGCGGAAGAACATCAGTACGCGGCCGTTCGGCGCCCAGGTCGGGCCTTCATTGTGGAAGCCCGTGGTCAGGATGCGCTCTCCCGAACCGTCGGTCTTCATCACGCCGATCGAGAACTTGCCGCCCGACTGCTTGGTAAAGGCGATGAGGTCGCCGCGCGGAGACCAGACCGGGGTCGAATAGGAGCCGTCGCCGAAGGAAATGCGGGTCTGACCGGAGCCGTCAGCACCCATGACGTAAAGCTGCTGGCGGCCGCCGCGGTCGCTCTCGAAGACGATCTTGCTGCCGTCGGGCGAATAGGACGGAGACGTATCGATGGCGGCCGTGTTGGTCAGTCGCGTCGTGGTGCGCGAACGCAGGTCCATCGTGTAGATATTGGCATTGCCTTCTTGCTGAAGGCTCATGATCACCCGCTGGCCATCCGGCGAGAAGCGCGGTGCAAAGGTCATGCCCGGACAGTTGCCGACGACTTCGCGCTGTCCGGTTTCGAGCTGCAGCAGGTAAACTCGCGGCTCGTTGCCTTCGAACGACATGTAGGTGATTTCCTGCTTGTTCGGCGAGAAGCGCGGCGTCAGCACGATATCGTTGGAATTGGTGATGCCACGCGCATTGGCGCCATCCTGGTCCATGATCGCCAGCTGGCGCTTGCGGGCCGTCTTCGGGCCGCTTTCGGCGACATAGACGATGCGGGTATCGAAATAACCCTTTTCACCGGTGATGCGCTCATAGATCGCATCGGCGATGATGTGGGCGACGCGACGCCAGTTTTCCGGCTGGGTGAAGAACTGCTGGCCGGTCATCTGCTGGCCGGCAAAGGTATCCCACAGGCGGAACTCGGCCTTCAGGCGACCATCACCTTCCTGGGTGACGCGGCCCGTCACCAGCGCCTGCGCATTGATGACCTTCCAGTCCTCGAAGCGCGGGGCGGCGTCCGGGTTGGTAATCTTCTCGATGAAGGCGTTGCGATCGATCGGCGCGAACAGGCCCGAACGCTTCAGGTCGGCCGCGACGACATCGGAAATCTTCTTGCCGAGATCACCCTGCAGGAAATCGCTGATGGCGATCGGCATGGGCTCGACATTGCCCTTGTTGATGTTGAGTTCGACGAGCGCGTGGGCCGGTGCGCTCATCAGCGCGACCATGCCCGTCAGCGCGACGAGGAATCGGAGGAAGTTGCGTCTCAGCATGATCAGGAAGCCTTTCAGCATTCGTTCTGTGTCATTGGATCGACATGGAGCTCGGGTCGAAATTCACGACCATCTCTCTCCACGAGTCGTATTTGTCTGCGGGCAGGCCCTCGAAGGGCAGCGACTTCAGGATGGCGCGGCGCACGCTGCCGGCCATGGTGCGCTGCGCCGTCGCCGAGCCGCCATTGGTCTCGACCTGCGGCTCGCCGATGATGTTGCCCTGCGGGTCCAGCTCGAACTTCACCGTCAGGATCATACCGTCCAGCCCCTCGATGCCGGCAAAGGCGCTCCAGTTCTTCTGGATCTGCCCGCGCAGCGCATCCATCTCGTTCTGCGACAGCGTGTTGCCTGTCGTCTTCGAGGCGCCGAAAGCCTTCGGTGTCTTGCCGGCCTTGGCGCCACCATTGGCGGGGTCGGTCTTGTTCAGAAGGGCTGCAACCTCATCCGCGTTGAAGTCGGAATCATTGGCGGAAGAGGCCTTCTTCTTTTCCTTCTTGTTTTCTTCGCTCTTGCGGTCCGGCGTCTTGGCGGTCTGCGCCTGCTGCTCGACCTTCGGCTTGGCCATCGGCGTCGGCACCTTGTCCGGCAGCGCTTCCGCATCCGGATTTTCGGCCGGCTTTTCTTCCGCAGGCTGCTCTTCAGGCTTGGCGTCCGGCTTGACCTCTTCCTTTGGCTCGGGAAGAGACGCGACTTCGGTCGCGGGCTCGGACGGCTTTTCCTCGGTCACTTCCTTGCTGTCTTCCTTCACCGGGTCCGGTGTCGGCGGTGTCTTCTCGGCCTTCTCCGGCGCGGCGGCAGCCTCGACATTGTTCGGCTTGGCGTCCGGCTTCGGCGGCGTCTTCAGGTCGATCTTGTTCTCGCCGACATTTTCGGCGTTTTCGACGATATCGGGACGCTTGGTCGGCGTGACCGACGGGATCTCAGCCTTGGGCGCTTCCTTGTCGCCCTGCTGCAATTGCGTCAGCTCTTCGATCGGAACCATATCGACCGGCAACGCCTCGACATCGGCGACCTGGAAATCGGCCGGACTCCCAATCGAGACCAGCGCCCAGGTCAGCACCACGGCGTGCAGCACAGCAGATGTGATGAGACTTGACTTCATCGCAGCGCTCTACTGGTCCTTCTTGGGCTGGGTGACGAGGCCGATATTCTTGAAGCCTGCTTCCTGAATGCGCGACATGACGTCGGCGATCACGCCATAAGGCGACGTCGCGTCACCGCGCACGAAAATGCGTTCGCTGTAGCCGGTCGTGGCAATCGCCTCGAGCTTGGCCGCCACTTCCTCGACCGGGATCGGGGTTTCCTGCAGGAAGATCTGCCCGTCGCTCTTGACGGAGATGGTGATCGGCTGCGTTTCGGAATTCAGCGCCTTGGCCTGCGTTTCCGGCAGGTCGATCGGCACGCCGACGGTCATCATCGGTGCGGCGACCATGAAGATGATGAGCAGAACGAGCATGACGTCGACGAACGGCGTCACGTTGATTTCGCTCATGATCGCCTTGCCGCGTCCGCCGCGACGGCGGCGACCGCCGCCCGAACCACCAGAACCGCCTACTGCCATACCCATGGGAATACTCCGTCCTTAAAGCCGGCTTTACTGCGCGGCCTGCCGCGACTGCAGCTTCTCATCGATCTGGCGCGAAAGGATGGCCGAGAACTCGTCGGCGAAGCCTTCCATGCGGGCGGTGATCTTGCCGGCATCGGCGGAAAACTTGTTGTAGGCGATAACCGCCGGGATAGCGGCGAGAAGGCCGATCGCCGTCGCGAGCAGCGCTTCGGCGATACCGGGCGCGACCACCGCGAGGTTGGTCGACTTCGAACCGGCAATCGCCTGGAACGAGGTCATGATACCGACGACGGTGCCGAACAGACCAACGAAGGGGCCGGCCGAGCCGATGGTCGCCAGCGAACCGAGACGGGCCGAAAGTCCTTCGGATTCCCGCGCCAGCGTCACGTCCATGGCGCGGTCGATACGCATCTGCAGGCCGATCGGCGAACGGGCGCCGCGCTCGAAGCTCTTCTTCCACTCGCGCATGGCGGAAACGAAGATCGCGCCCATGCCGGACGTCTGGCGGTCGGACAGCGTGCGGTAAAGCTCTTCCAGCGACTGGCCCGACCAGAACACCTGCTCGAAGGCATCGGCCTGACGCCGGGCCTTGGCGAAGCTCAGGGTCTTGTCGACCACGATCGCCCAGGTCCAGACGGAGGCGGCGATCAGCCCCAGCATGACCAGCTTCACGACGAAGCCCGCCTGCATGAAGAGCGACCAGAGCGATACGTCGGTCGTTGCGGCTGCCAGTCCTACCTGTTCCATTCTCAAATCCCCGAATCCAAACACCCGGCGGGAGCAGTCATTTGCTCACGGCCAGGTTGCTCAAACGTCCTTGCTAAAGATTGACCCGGCATATGCCCTGGATCCGCCCTCAAGCTGATCTTCAAGCCCTGTCTTCCCGCCTTCTTGCGGTCAATCTTGGTCAAAGGATGACGTGCACTGCACAAATCCCTAATACAGCGCATTAAGACATCATTATGGTTAAGAGATTGTTACCTCCGGCGGACCAAATGCAGCCGCAGGTGAAGAGCCAAGCCGCGATGGCCGGGTAGCTCAGCTGTTTCCAAGAAACTTTCTGCCAAGATTTTCCGGCAGTCGCCGCGGGCGGCCGCTGGCGTTGATGACGGCGATGATCACCTTCGCCGCGATCAGCAGCACGCCCTCCCGGCGTATCGCCTGCTGCAGCACCATCTTGGCGCCGCCTGCCTTTTCCGTCGTCGTCGTGATGGTCAGGATATCATCCATGCGCGCAGGCGCCTTGAAATCGATCTCCATGCGGTGAACGACGAAAACCAGTCCTTCCGTATCGCCTTCGATGGCGAGCGACGCCTGTTCGACACCCAGCAAGCGCAGATAATCGGTGCGGGCACGCTCCATGAAATGCAGATAACGGGCATGATAGACGACGCCGGAAAAGTCCGTGTCTTCGTAATAGACCCGCTGGATCAGCCGGTGGCCGTGGTCGGTAAGCTCGCCGGAAAGCGCAATCATCGTCATCGCATGCCTCGGAAATATGGTCCAAGGCGCTGACTATCATCGGGGGCCGTCTTCCGAAAGCGGAAACGCTCTAACGATCGAGGTTGCCGTCGTCCCAGATAACGTGCCGGGGCGTGACAGGCAGGTTTTCGATCTGCTCGGCAATGAAATAGGGCGGAATATCGAGTTCGGTGAGCGACTGGCGTGTCGCCTTCGCCCATTTGAATTCGAGATCGTTCTTGCCATCCTTCAGCCGGTGAACGATGTCGGTTGGATGGAAGGGCACGCTGTCGGGCAATTCCATCAGGTAGTAAAACCCGATTTCGTGATACCAGCGCTTCTCGTAGTGAAAGAAATTCTCGACCGTCCAGAGCATGCGGCCGACCTTCACGGAAACCCCAAGCTCTTCCATCATCTCGCGCTCGAGGGTCTGGGCCGACGTTTCGCCGATCTCGGCGCGGCCGCCGGGAAAGGTCCAGAAATCCTCGTGGGTCGCCCGGTGTACCAGCACATATCCGTCACGAAAACCGAGACCCGCGATACGGAAGTTGAAACGGCCGGGCTTGGCATCGATGCGGATCATCTTCCGCTTCCGCTCGCCCTTGCCCATCAGTCGTCTTCCTGGAAAAGCCGGAACTGTGTGGTTTCCAGATCCTTCGGCACCGTCAATCCGAGATGCTTCCAGGCATTGGCCGTCAGGACGCGCCCGCGCGGCGTGCGCTGGATGAAGCCTTGCTGGATCATGTAGGGCTCGATGATGTCCTCGATCGCGTCACGCGGCTCGGAAAGACCGGCCGCAATCGTCTCGATGCCGACCGGACCGCCGCCGAAATTGAGCGCGATCATCGTCAGGTAACGCTTGTCGAGCTGATCGAAACCCATGTTGTCGACGAGCAGCCGCGTCAGCGCCTCGTCGGCGATCTGCTTGGTAACCGCTTCAGCCTTGGCAACCTCGGCAAAATCGCGCACCCGGCGCAGCAGGCGCCCCGCGATACGCGGCGTACCGCGCGAACGCCGGGCAATTTCGCGCGCGCCCTCGTCGGTCATGCCGAGCCCCATGAGACGCGCCCCGCGACGCACGATCAGTTCCAACTCCTCGACCGTATAGAAACTCAAGCGCACCGGAATGCCGAAACGGTCGCGCAGCGGCGTCGTCAGCAGTCCGAGGCGGGTGGTCGCCGCAACCAGCGTGAATTTCGAAAGATCGATCTTCACCGAGCGCGCCGCCGGTCCCTCCCCGATGATCAGGTCCAACTGGAAATCCTCCATCGCCGGATAGAGGATTTCCTCGACCGCCGGATTGAGCCGGTGAATTTCGTCGATGAACAGGACGTCGCGCTCTTCGAGATTGGTGAGCAACGCCGCGAGATCGCCCGCCTTGGCGATGACCGGGCCGGAGGTCGAGCGGAAGTTGACACCGAGTTCCTTCGCCATGATCTGCGCCAGCGTCGTCTTGCCGAGGCCGGGCGGGCCGACGAACAACACATGATCGAGCGCCTCGCCACGGTTCTTCGCCGCCTCGATGAAGATCTTCAGGTTGGCGCGCGCTTCGGCCTGCCCGGTGAATTCGTCAAGCGACTGCGGGCGCAGCGTCGTGTCGATATCTTCGCCACGCTTCTCGGGGGTGATCAGTCGGGCGGGTTCGCTCATGAGAGTAGTTCCATGTCCGGGATTGCTTTGGCGGCTGCTTTGTCGAATGTCATCGTGGACCGGCAACCTGCAGCTGTTCCGGACCACACGACCAGGTAGTCAGCCAAGCCTACCGGGGGAATGTCACTCGAATTGATCAACATATCCAGCTTCTCGATATGATCGACAACGAGAACATCCAGCGTAAGAAGAGCGCGTATCATTTCAATGATTTGCGCCATCGAAAACTTCAAACGCCGGTGCAGCACCCATATGATTTCCGCGAGCGTGACAGCGCTGAGAAATGCCGGGTCATCAAGCGTGCGTTGCGACATAAAACGGCGCGCGGCAACGTTTTGAGCCGCATCATCATCAATGAGAAACCGAAGCATGACATTCGTATCGACGCCGATCATTTGCGATCCTTTGACCACTCCCGCATGATCCGTTCGTCATCCTCGACGACAGCATCCATGATCGCCTCGTCGATCTGCTCCAATGTAAGGGTTTCGCCGGTTGGCGGCTTGCCCAAAATTCCAGCAAGATCAGCCCATGTCTTGTTCTTCGGAACCAGGACCACCTGACCGTCGCGGATGGTCACGTAAAATCGAGTTCCAGGCGTAAGCTTCAAAGCATCCCGAACCTCTTTCGGAATGGTCAACTGGCCCTTGGAAGTGAGTGTCGTCAATACGCCCATGTCTTACCGTTCCACAATTTCCTTACCGGCAGAGAATAGTAAGAAAACGGGGTTATCACAATCATCGCGAAAGCTCTTTCAGCCCCAGCCGGATAAGCTTGGCACTATCCGCCCCCTCGCCGCCATTCTTCAAGGCGGCGGCCACGGCATTGGCGGCCTGATCGCGGGAATAACCCAGATTGGTGAGCGCCGAAACGGCATCGGCGACGGGTGCGGCGGCAACCCCTTCGCCAAGCTCCTGCTTGAGGCCGATATTCGATCCGGCCTCGCCGGTAAAGGCGGGTGCCTTGTTCTTCAACTCGGTGACAATGCGCACGGCGACCTTCGGGCCAACGCCGGGAGCGCGCGAAACGGAGGTCTTGTCCTGAAGCGCGATCGCATTGGCAAGCTCGCCCGGGGTCAGCACGGAAAGGACGGCCAGCGCCACCTTGGAGCCGACGCCCTGAACGCTTTGCAGAAGGCGAAACCATTCCCGTTCCAGCGCCGTCAGGAAGCCGAACAGCCGAAGCTGGTCTTCACGAACATAGGTCTCGATGAACAGGACGGCAGCTTCCCCCGAAGAGCCAAGCTTCGAAAGCGTGCGCGCCGAACAGAAGGCGACATAGCCGACCCCGTGTACGTCCAGAACCACATGGTCCTCGCCGATCTCGTCGATCGTTCCCTTGAGCTTGCCGATCATCGGGCATCGTCCTTCGTGTGTGACTGAACAGCGGCATCGGAATGAAACGGCGCCCGCATCGCGACCTGGAGTCTGTCAGGTTCAGATTGAACCAAACAGACTCTAGCTTTTTTGTTTTCGTTTGTCTTTTCGGGAAAACAGGTTCCCATTTTTCCCTGCAAACTCTAGCCGGCAAGCGCCGCAAGGCGCGACGTGACGGCCTGCCGGTTGTGCGCATGGCAGATCGCGATGGCCAGCGCATCGGCCGCATCATTGCCCTTGAACGTGACCTTGGGCATCAGAACCTTCAGCATCATGTGGATCTGCTGCTTTTCGCCATGGCCGACGCCGATCACCGCCTTTTTCACGGCATTCGGCGCATATTCGGCGACCCTCAGGCCCGCCCGCGCCGGCACCAGCATGGCGATGCCGCGCGCCTGACCGAGCTTCAGCGTCGCCACCGCATCCTTGTTGACGAAGGTCTGCTCGACGGCCGCTTCATCCGGCTTGTAGCTGTGGATCACGTCAGCCAGACCGTCATGCAGCTGGCAGAGGCGGGAGGCGAGATCCATGTCGCCATCGGATGTCACCGTTCCCGACGCGACAAAGCGCAGGGAGTTGCCGAGCGTATCGACGATACCCCAGCCGGTGCGGCGCAGGCCCGGATCGATGCCGACAATGCGAATCGTAGTTGTCATGCCGAAAACCCTAATGTCATCGACGGAAAGCTGCCAGCAAAATGTGAACAAAACAAAAACAAATCACAGGCTTTGCGCCGGCGCTATATCGGCAAAACGCGTGACTTCCGCCTTGGATTTGCGATGCGAGCACTTACATGAAGGGAAATATCCATTTTCCAAAGGCATGACGATGATCCCCTTTTCAATCCTCGATCTTTCCCCGATCACGCAGGGATCGACGGCTTCGCAGGCATTGGCGAATTCGCGCCGGCTGGCGCAGGAGGCGGAGGCGCAGGGCTACAAGCGCTTCTGGCTGGCCGAACATCACGGCATGAAAGGCATCGCAAGTGCGGCGACTTCGATCGTCATCTCCCATGTGGCGGCGGGAACCAGCACGATCCGCGTCGGCTCCGGCGGCATCATGCTGCCGAACCATTCGCCGCTGGTGATAGCCGAACAGTTCGGCACGCTGGCAGCGCTTTATCCCGGCCGCATCGATCTCGGCCTCGGCCGCGCGCCGGGAACGGACATGCGCACGGCCTCGGCGCTGCGCCGCAACATGGAGGCGAGCGCCAACAATTTCCCGAACGATGTCGTCGAGCTCCAGGCGCTGCTCGGGCCGGTCGGGGAAAACCAGGGGCTGATCGCCATTCCCGGCGCCGACACCAACGTACCGATCTGGCTGCTCGGCTCCAGCCATTTCAGCGCCCATCTCGCCGGCATGCTCGGGCTGCCCTTCGCCTTTGCCTCGCATTTCGCGCCGGACATGCTGATGTCGGCGCTGGAAATCTACCGCGAGCGCTTCGAACCCTCCGAATATCTCGACCAGCCGCATGCCATGGTCGGCATCATGGGCGTCGCCGCCGATACGGATGACGAGGCGAACTACCTTTTCACATCGATGCAGCAATCCTTCGTGGCGCTGCGCCGCAATGCCCGCGGCCAGTTTCCGCCGCCGGTCGAAAGTATGGACGGACTTTGGGATCCGGTGGAAAAAGCCTTCGTCGATCAGGCCATGACCTATGCCGTCGTCGGCGGGCCGGAAACGCTGGACAGGAAGCTCAAGGCTTTCATCCGCAACACCGGCGCCAACGAACTGATCGTGTCCATGCCGATCTTCGACATGGAGGCCCGGCTGAAATCCGTCCGGTTGTTCGCGGACGCCCAAAAGCGGCTCGCGGCGGCCGAGGGTCGCGACGCGGCCTGATCCGATCCATCTCAAAGACAAGAAAAAAGCCCGCTCCGGTCTCTCCGGGCGGGCTTTTCCGTGAGCGCTATCGCGCTGAAATCAGGCGGAAAGCTTCGCCAGAATTTCGTCGGAGACTTCGAAATTGGTGTAAACGTTCTGCACGTCGTCGTCGTCTTCCAGCGTGTCGATGAGCTTCATCAGCGACTGAGCCTTCTCCTCGTCGACCGGCACGGTGTTCTGCGCGCGCCAGATGGCCTTGACGGTTTCCGCTTCGCCGAGCGTCGCTTCAAGAGCCTTGGAAACGTCGCCGATATCTTCGAAACCGCAGATGATGGCGTGGCCGTCCTCATCGGTGCTGACGTCTTCGGCGCCGGCTTCGATGGCTGCTTCCATGACCTTGTCCGCATCGCCGACCGACAGCTTGTAGGTGATTTCGCCGACGCGATCGACGGAGAAGGAAACCGAGCCGGTTTCGCCCAGCGCGCCGCCGGCCTTGGTGAAGGTCGAGCGGACGTTGGAGGCGGTGCGGTTGCGATTGTCCGTCAGCGCCTCGACGATGACGGCGACGCCGCCCGGACCATAGCCTTCGTAACGGACTTCATCGTAATTCTCGCCATCCGCACCGGCAGCCTTCTTGATGGCGCGCTCGATGTTGTCCTTCGGCATGGACTGGGCCTTGGCGTTCTGGACGGCCAGGCGCAGGCGGGCGTTCATCGCCGGGTCGGGCAGACCGGTCTTGGCGGCAACGGTGATTTCGCGTGCGAGCTTGGAGAACATCTTGGAGCGGACGGAGTCCTGCTTGCCCTTGCGGTGCATGATGTTCTTGAACTGTGAATGGCCGGCCATGGCGCCCTCTTTGCAATGCTTGTCGTGTCAGGATTGGGGCGCCTTATAGTTTCATCGGCGCTTTTCGTCCAGCAGGGGGCGATTTTTTAGTTGGCAAGACTGCACCGCAGCCGCCTTGAAGCCTGCGCGGCAAACTCAGACGCCCTTGAGAATATAAATCAAAGGCTTTCCCGGCAGGGAGCGCAGCGAGACAACGACATTGTCGCTCTCTGCGAAAGCGCGGTCGAATTTCTCGTTGAACATCGAGAGGAAATCGTCGATCGGAGGGCCTCGGCGGTGCATCGGCAGGATCAGCGCCGAGCGCAGGCGCGTAACGACCCGGCTCATGCTTTCCGCCCCCATGGTCAACCCGCCATCGACCGGCACCATGACGACATCGAGCCGGCCGATCTCGGCATAATGGCTATCATCGAGCTCATGATGCAGGTGACCGAGATGACCGATGCAGAGCCCGGCAACCTCGAAGATGAAGATCGAATTGCCGTTCGGCTCCATCCCGCCATAGCCGGAGCGGATGTCGGTGGTGACGTTGCGGATATAGGCATCGCCGACGACGAGGTCGTGATCGGCGGGCTTGCCGTCGTCGCTCCAGCCATGCAGCACATGGGCGATGGCCGGATCGGGCGTCAGCGTATAGTGGCTGGAATGGGCCTTGTTCATGGTCGCGACCGTCGGCAGGCGCGGCGGCGCGTACCAGCCGTTGTAATCGGTGGCGATGGCGACGCCGCCCGGCGTCTCGATCAGGAAGGTGGAGTGGCCGATATAGGTGATCGTCACCTCCTCGCCCGCCGCCTGCGCCGGTATTGCGGGAGAACCGAAGCTCGCGAAGGTCGCCGACGGCAAGGCGCCGGCAATCGCCTGGCACTGGCTGACCATCGGCGGCGCGGTGCCCGCCGCCTGGGCATGGGCCTTCATCGGCAGAAGAAAATGCAAAAGGGCAATGGCGACATATGTGTAGATGGCATAACGCAGCATCATGCACCTCGCTTGCAAGGATTTGCGAGTGGCAGGATAGGCGAGACGCCATCAAGGTAAAGCGCGATCGGAACGCACGGATTTCACAATCGCGTCATCATACCGCCTAAAGCATGTCTCGCAAAAGTGTGCAGCGGCTTTGCGAAAAGACATGCGCAAAAACAAAGATCTAAAGCGTATAAGCGAATCTGAAAGATCGCAACACGCGTTAAATCGACAGGTGTCTCACCCGTCGGGATCATGCCCAGAACGACGGAACCGTCTCCGTGAGACGCGGGCCGATACGCAAGGGCGCGACGGCTTCGGCGAGCCCCGTGCGATCGGATATCTCTACGCCCACGCCGCAGATCGTCGCCGGGCCGGAGGCCGCCTCGAAACGGCCCTTCGGCATCTTGGAAATGAAGCGGCTGAGCGGCTCTTCCTTTTCCATGCCGAGCGAGCTGTCATAATCGCCGCACATGCCGGCATCGCTCATATAGGCGGTGCCGCCGTTGAGGATCTGGTGGTCGGCGGTCGGGACATGGGTGTGGGTGCCGACAACGAGGCTGGCGCGCCCATCGACGAAATGACCGAAGCACTGCTTTTCACTGGTCGCCTCGGCATGGAAATCGAAGACGATGGCATCCGCCTGCTCCTTGAGCGGGCAGGCCGCCAGGATAGCCTCTGCGGACTTGAAGGGATCGTCGAGCTCGGGGTGCATGAAGACGCGTCCCATGATGTTGGAAACCAGAACG
The DNA here is from genome assembly GCA_031556925.1 of Pararhizobium sp. Lineage (GTDB taxonomy): Bacteria > Pseudomonadota > Alphaproteobacteria > Rhizobiales > Rhizobiaceae > Pararhizobium. Next base: position 7,092 of record JAVBSF010000495.1, on the reverse strand, counting down.
CGCGCGCCGTTGCGGGCGAAATAGAGGTTGGAGCCACGGCCCGGCGTTCCCGCCGGATAGTTGGCGGGACGCAGGAACTGGTCATGCCGCTCGCAGAAGACGACGGCTTCCTTCTGGTCCCAGACATGGTTGCCGGTGGTCACGACATCGGCGCCGGCATTGATCGTTTCCAGAAAGATTTCCTCGGTAATGCCGAAGCCACCGGCGGCATTCTCGCCGTTGACGATGACGAAATCCAGTTTCAGGTCGCTGACGAGGCCCGGCAGCCGATCCCAGACCGCCGTCCGGCCCGTCTTGCCCACCATGTCACCCAGAAACAGAAGTCTCATGTCGCAGTCCCCGATCCAAAAATCTTCAAGCCGCTTTCTGTCAGCATGGCATCCAGCGCCACGTCATGCGGTTCGGCGGGCACTGATGCCACTTCCTGGCAGTCGAATGCAATGCCGATGAGCCTCGGCGCCTTGCCTTTTGCACGCAGACGGTCGATGGCGCGGTCGTAATAGCCGGCCCCATAGCCGATACGATGGCCCATTGCGTCGAAGGCCGAAAGCGGCACCAGCATGATGTCGGGGTCGAGCTCCGCCGCCTCGGGGCCGGGGCCGGACGTGCCGAAGCCCGTCTCGATCATGCCGGCGGATTGCGAAAACTCGCGAAAGACGATCGTCTGCCTGTCGATGATGGCCGGCAGGCAAAGCCGCGCCCCGCGTTCCTGCAACCGGGTCATCAGCGGCCGGACATCGATTTCCGAGCGAATCGGCCAGAAGCCGGAAACGATGGTGCCGGGCGAAAGCGCGATCGCCTCGCCCCCGTGTTCCAAAATGGCAAGACTTGCCTCGATGCGCCGGTCCGGATCGAGAGCATCGCGAAGCGCCAGCCGTTCCTGGCGCAGTTTGCTTTTCAGTTCCCTGGGTTTCACTGCAATGGAGCCTTTTCCGTCATCCTCACCGGCAGATCGATGGAGATCGCCCTGCGTGTTCCCAAACTGCGAAACTTTTGAAGAGGACGCAACGTCCCGGCAGGAATGAACCGCAATTAGCGTTCTGTTCATCATGAGCGGCGGTTCCGCTGTCAAAACGGGACGCTGCGGGGCAAGAAGAGCGCCGATCAGGCAAGACGGCTCGGTGGCCGCGGGTTTCCGCGGAGAGCTGCAGGTACAGGAATGACACGTCCATGAAGGACACTCTGCTTCAGGAACTCGACGCCCTCGAATTGCGTTGCCTCACCCTTGCCGCCAGGGGTAGGACACGCGAGGACATCACGCGCGAGACGGATATTTCCCATGAGCGCGTCGATGATGCCTTTCTTTCGGCCATGCGCAAGCTGCAGGCCGACAATGTCGCGGAAGCGATTTTTCGCGCCGCGCGGATGGACCTGATTTCCTGACGATCCAAGAGGCCGGGCTGACGCCGCACAGCGCGGTAGCCGATGCGCAACGGAGAAGATGAAAGTGCGATCCACGGCGACCGATGGAGATTTACGATCCTGGGTGCCTACAAACGTAGGTGGGCGCCATATGTCCAGGCCCACGGGCCTGGTCAGGGACAGCTCCCTTTGGATCGAGTATGGCCCCAGGGATTGTGGTTCCTGTCGGGAAGCGCAGACCGCAAGATCAATATAGTGAGGTTTTGGCCTTCGCGCCAGTACGCGGCGCGAACTTATCGGCCGCTGCGGCCGATAATACGAAGGAGGATCAGGTCGCAGGCTTCGCGGATGGCGTGCTGACCTTGGCGACGATTCCCTGGATCTGCGCGGTCACCTCGGAAAGCGCGGTCGCCAGAACCTCTTCCGCCTTGGCCTGATCCGACAGGGTATCTTCACGCGAACGCTTGAGATTGCCGGCCTCGGTCTCCAGCGCCTTCAGGCGCCGGTTCACCTCGCTGAGTTCGTCCATGACCATGATGCCGGCCATGACGGTGAGCCGCAGATCGCCGATTTCGCCGAACTGGCTCTTGAGATGGCCGACATATTGATCGAAGCGGTTCGCGAGGTCTTCGAGATGGCTTTCCTGCCCCTCTTCGCAGGCCATGCGATAGGCCTTGCCGTCGATCGTTACCGTTACCTGCGCCATGCGTACCCCTAACCCTTCTGGCTGCTCTACCGGTCCAGCACCGCCCTGATGGTTTCCATGGCCGTCACAAGACGGCGGGAAACCTCGCGGTTGACCTCTTCCAGCCGGTTGGCGCGAAATTGCGACTGGTCGAGTTCCTGCGCCAGACGCGAACGGTCGGTATTGACGCGACGCACTTCGCCCTCGACCTCGCTCTGATCCATCTCGCGGTCGAAGCGCCGGTCGATGGCGCTGTCCAGACTGGCCACGGCGCTGCGCAATTCCTCGATCGCTGCCCTGACTGTCTTTGCTGCCGTCATGTCGCCCTTCCGGCCCGCGTCGAATCGGCGCACTGGCCTCGCATGTCCCGTGGTCCCGCTCCTATTAAACCCATTCCAACGACGGGAACAACGGCAAGCGCGTCATCCCATGGCGGAAGCTGTGGATCATGGTGTTTTTAAATCGATTCGTATGCTTCGACCGGGATCGGCGATCTTTCCCTTTGCCCGGCCCGAAAAAGTGTCTTGAAGGCGTCAAAAAGGGCCGTTTTTATTGACTCCGACGAAGCAGGTGCTATGTGTCAGCCGCTTCTGATACGGTCTTTGGAGGATAGAGACCGTTCCCTGTCCACAAACTCTAGCGGAACAGTCTATGATCTCTCGCGCAAAACACGACCGGATGGCAAATGCGATCCGATTCCTCTCCATGGATGCCGTCGAAAAGGCAAACTCGGGTCATCCGGGCCTGCCGATGGGCGCCGCTGACGTGGCAACGGTTCTATTCTCCCGTTACCTGAAATTCGATCCGAAGAACCCGCTCTGGCCCGACCGCGACCGCTTCGTGCTGTCGGCCGGCCATGGCTCGATGCTGCTCTACTCGCTGCTCTATCTGACGGGCTACGAGGACATGACCATCGAGGATATCAAGCAATTCCGCCAGCTCGGTTCCAAGACCGCCGGCCACCCGGAATACGGCCATGCCTCGGGCATCGAGACGACCACCGGACCGCTCGGCCAGGGCATCGCCAATGCCGTCGGTATGGCGATCGCCGAGCGCAAGCTGGAAGAGGAATTCGGCTCCGACCTTCAGAGCCACTTTACCTATGTGCTCTGCGGCGACGGCTGCCTGATGGAAGGCATCAGCCACGAGGCCATCGCGCTTGCCGGCCACCTGAAGCTCAACAAGCTCGTCCTCTTCTGGGATGACAACAACATCACCATCGACGGCGCGGTTTCGCTGTCTGATTCGACCGACCAGATCGCCCGCTTCCAGGCCGTTCACTGGAACACGATCCGCGTCGACGGTCACAACCCCGATGAGATCGCGGCCGCCATCGAAGCCGCCCAGAAGTCGGATCGCCCGACCTTCATCGCCTGCAAGACGACCATCGGCTTCGGCGCTCCGAACAAGGCCGGCACCCACAAGGTCCACGGCTCGCCGCTTGGCGCCGACGAAATCGCCGCGACCCGCAAGGCGCTCAACTGGGAAAGCCCGGCCTTCGAGACCCCCGCAGACGTTCTCGACGCCTGGCGCGAAGCCGGCAGCCGCTCGAGGGCTGCCCGCGAAGCCTGGGAAGGCCGCCTTGCCGCGACCGAAGCGGGGAAGAAGTCGGAATTCAACCGCCGCTTCGCCGGCACGCTCGTCAGCGGCTTCGACGCCGCCATCGATGCCTACAAGAAGAAGCTCGCCGAAAACCCGCCGACCGTCGCCACCCGCAAGGCCTCGGAAGACGCGCTCGAAGTCATCAACGGCATCCTGCCGGAAACCTTCGGCGGCTCGGCCGACCTGACGCCGTCGAACAACACCAAGACCAGCCAGATGAAGTCGATCACCCCGACCGATTTCTCCGGCCGCTACATGCACTGGGGCATCCGCGAGCACGGCATGGCCGCCGCCATGAACGGCATCGCGCTGCACGGCGGCCTGATCCCCTATGCCGGCGGCTTCATGATCTTCTCGGACTATTGCCGTCCGTCGATCCGCCTTGCCGCCCTCATGGGCATCCGTGTCATCCACGTCCTGACGCATGATTCGATCGGCGTCGGCGAGGACGGCCCGACCCACGAGCCGGTCGAGCACATGGCAGCGCTCCGCGCCATCCCGAACCTCCTGATGTTCCGCCCGGCCGACGCGGTCGAGACCGCCGAATGCTGGCAGCTCGCCCTTGAGAACCAGCATCGTCCGTCCGGCCTGGCGCTGACCCGCCAGAATCTCGCGCCGTCGCGTCTCACCTATGTCGCCGAGAACCTCAGCGCCAAGGGTGCCTACGAACTCGTCGCCGCCGCCGATGCCAAGGTTTCGATCTTCGCCTCGGGCTCCGAGGTCGAGCTTGCCGTCAAGGCCGCCGCCGAACTCAAGGGCAAGGGCATCGCCGCCCGCGTCGTTTCCGTTCCCTGCGTCGAGCTCTTCAACGAGCAGCCGGACGACTACAAGAAGGCCGTTCTCGGCACCGCGCCGGTCAGGATCGGCGTCGAAGCTGCCGTTCGTCAGGGCTGGGACCAGTTCATCGGCGCAGACGGCACCTTCATCGGCATGCACTCCTTCGGCGCCTCCGGCCCGGCCAAGGATCTGTTCAAGCACTTCGGCATCACCGTGGAGGCGATCGTCGCCGCCGCTGAAGCCAAGGCTGCCTGAAATAAGGCTGCCTAAAGCATTGCGGAGCGCGCTTTGACGGCGCGCTCCGACCCGCCTTCCCAAGAACCGTTTACAGGGAGATCCCCGCAATGACAGTGAAAGTCGCCATCAACGGATTTGGTCGTATCGGCCGCAACGTTCTCCGCGCCATCGTCGAATCCGGTCGCACCGACATCGAAGTCGTGGCCATCAACGACCTCGGCCCGGTCGAAACCAACGCCCACCTGCTGCGCTACGATTCGATCCACGGCAAGTTCCCGGCCGATGTGAAGGTCGAAGGCGACACGATCATCGTCGGCGGCGGCAAGCCGATCAAGGTGACCGCGATCAAGGATCCCGCGACGCTTCCCCATAAGGAACTCGGCGTCGATATCGCCATGGAATGCACCGGCATCTTCACCGCCCGCGACAAGGCCGCCGCCCACCTGACGGCCGGCGCAAAGCGCGTCATCATCTCGGCTCCGGCCGATGGCGCAGACCTCACCGTCGTCTTCGGCGTCAACCACAATCAGCTGACCAAGGATCACCTGGTCATCTCCAACGCTTCCTGCACCACGAACTGCCTGGTTCCGGTCGTCAAGGCGCTGGACGACGCTGTCGGCATCGATCATGGCTTCATGACCACGATCCACTCCTATACCGGCGACCAGCCGACGCTGGACACCATGCACAAGGATCTGTACCGCGCCCGCGCTGCAGCTCTTTCCATGATCCCGACCTCGACCGGCGCCGCCAAGGCCGTCGGCCTCGTCATGCCGCACCTCAAGGGCAAGCTCGACGGCACCTCGATCCGCGTTCCCACCCCGAACGTCTCGGTCGTTGACTTCAAGTTCGTCGCCAAGCGCGCCACGACCGTTGCCGAGATCAACGCCGCGATCAAGGCCGCCGCCGATGGCCCGCTCAAGGGCATCCTCGGCTACACCGACGAGCCGCTGGTTTCGCGTGACTTCAACCACGACAGCCACTCCTCGATCTTCGCCAACGACCAGACCAAGGTTCTCGAAGGCAACTTCGTCCGCATCCTTTCCTGGTACGACAACGAGTGGGGCTTCTCGAACCGCATGGCCGACACGGCCGTTCACTTCGCCAAGCTCATCTAAGCCATGTTTCGCGCCCTTTCCCCGACCACGGCCCGCTGGCGCCCGCTGGACGGGGAAGGGCTCGAACATCCAGGTATCAAGCGCACCTGCCGAAGACGCGCGACGGCCTCCCTCTTCTCCCCTGCGGGGAGAAGGTGGCGCGAAGCGCCGGATGAGGGGGGCTATCCGCCCGATAAGCGTTTGCTGCACCACCCCCTCATCGCCTCGCTGTCGCTCGGCACTTCTCCCCGCTGGGGAGAAGAGGAAAGAGCCGCTTCTGTCCATGCTCCCTATCATATTGCCCGGTGGCAAGAGCGTGCCGCTCGGCCTCCCGACCCAGCTGGCGCTCCCACCCTTTTCAAGAGACTATGACCGGAGAAAACTGATGACCTTCAAGACCCTCGACGATCTCACCGATATCGCCGGCAAGCGCGTGCTCGTGCGCGTCGATCTCAACGTTCCGGTCAAGGACGGCAAGGTGACGGACGCCACCCGCATCGAACGCGTCGTGCCGACCATCCGTGAGCTTTCGGAAAAGGGCGCCAGGGTCATCCTGCTCGCCCATTTCGGCCGCCCGAAGGGCGAACCCGTCGCCGATATGTCGCTCTCGACCATCGCGCCCGCCGTCGAGGACATCCTCGACCACCGCGTCGCCTTCGCCGCCGACTGCATCGGCGAGAAAGCCGCGACGGCGGTCGCTGCCATGAACAATGGCGACGTGCTGCTGCTCGAAAACACCCGCTTCCACAAGGGCGAGGAAAAGAACGATCCGGATTTCATCAAGGCGCTGGCCGCCAATGGCGACATCTATGTCAACGACGCCTTCTCCGCCGCCCACCGCGCGCACGCCTCGACGGAAGGTCTCGCCCAGGTGCTGCCCGCCTACGCCGGTCGCACCATGCAGGCCGAGCTTGAGGCGCTGGAAAAGGGCCTCGGCAGTCCGAAGCGCCCGGTCGTCGCCATCGTCGGCGGCGCCAAGGTCTCGACCAAGATCGACCTCCTGATGAACCTCGTGAAGAAGGTCGATGCGCTGGTCATCGGCGGCGGCATGGCCAACACCTTCCTCGCCGCCCGCGGCACCAATGTCGGCAAATCGCTCTGCGAGCATGATCTGGCCGATACCGCCAAGAAGATCATGATCGAAGCCGCTTCGTCGGGTTGCGCGATCGTGCTGCCGGTCGATGGCGTCGTCGCCCGCGAGTTCAAGGCCGGCGCCGAAAACGAGACCGTCGATATCGATGCGATCCCGGCAGACGCCATGGTGCTCGATGTCGGCCCGAAGTCGGTCGCCGCCGTCAACGACTGGGTTTCCAAGGCAGCGACGCTGGTCTG
>JAVBSF010000140.1:0-2750 GCA_031556925.1 Pararhizobium sp. | reverse complement strand
CTTGGCCATGTCGTAGATGGTCAGGCAGGCGACGCTTGCAGCCGTCAGCGCCTCCATCTCGACGCCCGTGCGGCCAGTAAGCTTCGCCATGGTTTCGATCCGCAGTCCCGGAAGCTCGGGATCGGCGGCGATATCGACGGAAACCTTGCTCAGCATCAGCGGGTGGCACAGCGGAATGAGCGTTGCCGTCTGCTTGGCGGCCATGATGCCGGCAAGCCGGGCAGTCGCGATGACATCGCCTTTCCTTGTGTTGCCGTCCATGATGAGCCGCAGGGTTTCCGGCCTCATGCGGACATAGCCTTCGGCAACCGCAATGCGAACGGTTTCCTCCTTGTCGCCGACATCGACCATGCCGGCCTTGCCGGTGGCATCGATATGGGTGAGGGAGGGCGCTTGCGTCATTCCGCGGCCATGATCCCGGAGGTACCGGTCAGCAGCTGCCGTGTTGCGGCGGTCACGTCGTCCTTGCGCATCAGGCTTTCCCCGACGAGGAAGGTGCTGATGCCGGATTTCTGCAGCCGCAGGCATTCCTCATGGGTGAAAACGCCGCTTTCCCCGACCAGCAATCGATCCTCCGGCACCAGTGGCGCCAGCTTTTCCGAAAGCGCGATATCGACTTCGAATGTCTTGAGGTTGCGGTTATTGATGCCGAGGAGCTTGGATTTCAGCGTCAGTGCGCGCTCCAGTTCCTCCTGATCGTGGACTTCGATCAGAACGTCCATGCCGAGCGCGAAGGCTTCGTGCTCCAGCCGGAGGGCGTCATCGGTGCTGAGCGATGCCATGATCAGCAAAATGCAATCCGCGCCCCAGGCACGCGCTTCATGCACCTGATAGGTTTCGAACATGAAATCCTTGCGCAGCGCCGGCAGGGAACATGCTTCGCGCGCTGCCGTCAGGAAGGAGGGCTGGCCCTGAAAGCTCGGCGTATCCGTCAGGACCGAAAGACAGGCAGCGCCACCCGCCTCATAGGCTTTGGCGAGGCTCGGCGGATCGAAATCCGGGCGGATAAGGCCCTTGGAGGGGCTGGCCTTCTTGATTTCCGCGATGAGGCCAAAGGCTCCTTCTGCCTTTTTCGCGCGAAGGCTGGCCATGAAACCGCGTGGCGGCTCCTGATCTGCCTGCATGGCCCTGAGATCGGCGAGCGAGACCTTTGATTTGGCAGCCGCTATTTCCTGGCGCTTGTAGATTTCGATCTTCTGCAGGATGTCAGTCACGGCTGTTCTCCCGCCGATGCATTGGTGGAAGCCACGAGCTTTTCGAGCGTTGCCTTGGCGCTTCCGCTGGTCAGCGACTGGCGTGCGATCTCCATACCGGCACGGAGGTCGTCCGCTCGACCGGCGATGACCAGCGACGCCGCGGCATTTGCCAGCGAGATGTCGCGGTAGGGCGTCGCATCGCCTTCCAGCACGCCCGCCAGGGCACGGGCGTTATAAGCGCCGTCCCCTCCCTTGAGATCGGCGATACCGACGGTCGGAAGGCCGAAATCGTCAGGCGAGAGTTCAAATGTCCTGATCTTGCCGTTTTCAAGCGCCGCAACCTGTGTGGCGCCGGTCGTTGTGATTTCGTCCAGTCCATCGCCATGAACGACCCAGACGCTTTCCGAGCCGAGATCGCGCAGAACCTCGGCAACAGGAACCAGCCAGCGCGGCGCAAACACACCGACCAACTGGCGGGTGACGCCCGCCGGGTTCGACAGCGGTCCGAGAAGATTGAAGATCGTGCGGGTTCCAAGCTCCACCCGTGTCGGGCCGACATGCCGCATGGCGGAATGATGCTGCTGGGCGAACATGAAACCGAGGCCGGCCTCCGCAATGCTGCGGGAGATGGCGTCCGGGCCGATATCGAGTTTGACGCCAAGGCAGGAGAGGGCGTCCGCCGTACCGGATTTCGAGCTCAGCGCCCGGTTGCCGTGCTTGGCGACCGGCACGCCGGCGCCAGCGACGATCAGCGCCGCCAGCGTCGAGATATTATAGGTGCCGGCGCCATCGCCCCCGGTTCCGACGATGTCGATCGCATCGGCCGGGGCTTCAACGGTCAGCATGCGCGCCCGCATGGCGCCAACAGCCCCGACGATCTCGTCGACGGTCTCGCCGCGCACGCGCAGCGCCATCAGGAAGCCGCCGATCTGCGACGGGGTTGCCTCGCCGGACATGATGATTTCGAAGGCGGCGCGCGCATCGGTGCGATCCAGCGCCTCGCCTGCTGCCGCCTTCGCGATGAAGGGCTTCAAATCCGGCATGAATGCATCCTTGTCTTGCTTACTGGACGAGCGCCGTCTCGGCGAGCTGCTGGTTGATCGATACACCATAGCCGGTCTGCAGCTCGGTCACCATCTGGTCGAGAATATCGTCGCCGCTGGCGCGGGCCACGGCTTCGATCTGACGGTCGTTGTTGTCGAGCGCATCGACCGGCGCGTCCGCATCGACGGCGGTGACCTTGAGAAGAACCTGACCTTCGCCGCCGATACCTGCCGCATTGGCAACGGTATCCACCGGGCCGCTGAAGGCGGCCGCAACGGCGGCGGGGCTCAGCGCGGCATCATCGGTGGCCCGGCGCAGGCCCGTCTTGGTCTCGACGGCGATGCCCAGCTCCGCGGCGATCGCGGCCAGTGTCTCGCCCTTCTGGACGCGGGCCTTCAGCTCTTCGGCGCGTGCGGCGAGCGCCTTGCGCTGCTGCTCCGCCGTCCAGTCGGCAACCACTTTTTCGCGGGCTTCGTCGAGAGTGCGGTCACGCGAAGGGGTCATTTCCTC
>JAVBSF010000070.1:0-14712 GCA_031556925.1 Pararhizobium sp. | reverse complement strand
ACAGCGGAAGTGCCGCTGACCAACATGGTTCGCGAACAGATTCTCGATGCCGAGGTACTGCCGCTTCGTTTCACGGCCCTGACGCCCTGCTTTCGCTCGGAAGCCGGTTCCGCCGGTCGCGATACGCGTGGTATGCTGCGCCAGCACCAGTTCAACAAAGTCGAACTGGTCTCGATCACCGATGCCGAAAGCTCGATCGACGAGCATGAGCGGATGACGGCCTGCGCAGAAGAGGTGCTGAAGCGCCTCGGCCTGCACTACCGTGTCATGACGCTGTGCACCGGCGACATGGGCTTTGGCGCGCGCAAGACCTACGATCTGGAAGTCTGGCTGCCGGGTCAGGATACCTACCGCGAAATCTCGTCCTGCTCGGTCTGTGGCGATTTCCAGGCGCGGCGCATGAATGCGCGCTACCGCGGCAAGGAAGACAAGGCGACCCGTTTCGTCCATACGCTGAACGGCTCGGGCACCGCTGTCGGCCGCGCGCTGATCGCCGTCATCGAAAACTATCTGAACGAAGACGGCTCGGTAACCGTGCCGAACGTATTGCTGCCTTACATGGGTGGTCTCACCCGTATCGAAAAGGCCAACTGACAAGGCCTTGGGAGGCGGCGTAAATGCGTATTCTGCTGACGAATGACGACGGAATTCATGCGGAAGGGCTAGCGGTTCTCGAACGGATCGCGCGCACCCTGTCCGACGACGTCTGGATCGTCGCGCCGGAGACGGATCAGAGCGGTCTTGCACATTCACTGACGCTGTCCGAGCCGCTCAGGCTTCGCCAACTCGGCGAAAAGCGCTTTGCCTTGCGCGGCACGCCCACGGATTGCGTCATCATGGCGACGCGCAAGGTGCTGGATTTCGCACCCGACGTCGTGCTCTCCGGGGTCAATGTCGGCGCCAATCTGGCCGATGATGTCACTTATTCCGGGACGATCGCCGGCGCGATGGAAGGACGGCTGCAGGGCGCGCGCGCCTTTGCGTTGAGCCAGGCTTACAGCTATGCCCCCGGCGGCCATGTGCCATGGTCTGTCGTCGAGACCCATGCGCCCGCGCTCCTGAAGACGCTGATGCGGCTGGATCTGCCGGACGGCACCTTTCTCAATCTGAATTTTCCGAACTGCGCCGCCGATGACGTCGCCGGCACGACGGTTACCTCCCAGGGCAAGCTTGATTTCGGTCTTTCGATTGATGAACGCGCCGACGGGCGCGGCAATCCTTACTTCTGGCTGCGATTCGGCGAGCGTTTCGGCGACTTCCGCCTCGGTACGGATATTCATGCCATCCGCGAAAAACATATCTCCGTGACGCCGTTGAAGATCGACCTGACGGATTATGCCGTGCAGGATCGCATCGCCCGTCTTTTGCAGGAGGAGAGCGAGGCTTGAACGCGCGTCTCGTCGAGCAGGAAGGCTTCGCTGCCCTGATGTTGCGGCTCAGGGCCGAAGGCATATCGGGCAAAGAGCTGCTGAACGCCGTCGAGCAGACGCCGCGTGGCCTGTTCGTGCCGCCGCAATACGCGGCGGAAGCCTATTCCTCTAGGCTTTTGCCTCTCGATTGCGGTGCCTTCATCGAAGGCTTCGATTTCGCCGTCCGTCTCCTGCACAGTCTCAATCTCAAGCCGGGGCAGCGGGTGCTGGAAGTCGGAACGGGAAGCGGTTTTACCGCCGGCGTGATGGGACGCATCGTGGAAAGGGTGCTGACCATCGAGCGTTATCGCACGCTCGTCGCCAACTCTCAGCGCAATCTTGAAAAGGCCGGGATACGCAACGTCATCGTGCGTCAGGCGGATGGCAGTATCGGCCTTGCGGGCGAGGGGACGTTCGATCGCATCCTGATCACCGCCGCTTTCGACAGCCTTCCGCGCGTTTTTTCGGATCATCTCGTTTCCGGTGGCGTGCTGATCGTTCCAATCATGGTCGAGCCCTCGCAATGTCGCATCGTGCGGCTGACGCGCACCGGAAGCCGGTTCGATCGCGAAGATCTGTTTACCGCGCCTTACCTTCCGATCGTACCTCAGATGGCTTCCTTCCTCTGATGTCGCCGCTCGACGCGATCTATGCCGATCGGGTGCTGACGTCGCTCTACGATTTTCTCAATCCGCCGGGCGCCGACACGGATTTCTACCTTTCCCTGCCAAAGCCCGGCTCCGCCATTCTCGACATCGGTTGCGGCACGGGGCTGCTCGCCGCTGCGTTTGCCAAGAACGGGCACGATGTCGTGGGCCTCGATCCTGCCCCGGCCATGCTCGATATCGCGCGACAACGACCGGGAGGAGAGCGTGTGTGCTGGGTCGGCGCCGATGCGCGTGATTTCGATCTGGCACGCTCGTTTGATCTCGTTGTCATGACCGGACATGTCTTTCAGGTCTTTCTGGAAGACCGTGACATTGCGCAGCTGCTGGGCGGCATACGCCGCCATCTCAAGCCTGACGGCCGGTTGGCCTTCGAGAGCCGCAATCCGGCGGCGCGCGCCTGGGAATACTGGACGCCCGACCATTCCCGCAGAACGATCCATCATCCGACGCTTGGCATTGTCGAGACCTGGCATGAGCTGGAGGAGGTGGGGCGGGAACGGGTGTCCTTTTCCAGTTTTGCCTCGGTTCCCGGCTTTTCGGCGCCTCTGGTTTCGCACAGCGTGCTGGCCTTTCGTTCGCGGGCACGGATCGGCGCTCTGCTCGATGCAGACGGCTTTGCCACAAGGCAATGGCTTGGCAATTGGGATGGCATGGCTTTTGAGGCGGGGTCTCCGGAAATGATCGTCGTCGCGGCCTGATTCCGATACCGATATACCGATTTCATCCTTCCTGTGCGCACGCATGAACTTCATTTTCTATTTTATTATTTGATATCAATATCTTGTATTGATATCGAATGTCGACAGCTTCGTGCAAGCCTGGGGGCGTAACCCAAATCAGGCACGAAAGGCGTGCCCTGAGCTGGCGTCCGGCATCTTTGCGTTTATGTCAGCTCCCATCAGGCGCCCCGCGCAGGAGATGAGCGATGCAGATTGCAAACAGATTGGCCTCCGCCGCGAGCGGCGACGGTCTCGGTGCCCGCAGCAACCGCGCTGACAATCCGGGTATCGCAAACCAGAACGAAAGTGCCTCGGGTCCTTCGATCCTGCCGGGCGGCTATGATCCGTCTTCCCGTGTCTCCCTGTCTGCGGAAACCCTGCTTTTCCTCAGCCGCACAAAACGGGCCGCGGAAAAATATCCGCCGTTGACCCGCGATGAGTGGAACAACAAGCTTTCGCCGCAGCTTGCCGCGCGCGAATATCAGGCCTTTGGAAAATATTCCGAAAGCGGCGACTATCAGGCCTACTACCGGGCTTTCATCAACTACTACGATTCCCTGCGCCCGGAAGATCAGGACAGTCTTCGCTATTTCGGCACGCGCGATGCGGCCGTGGCGGGCCTGCGCTCGGCCGATTACGACGATACGCTGGAACCGGACATCGGGTTTCAGACGCTTGTGAGCGTCCTTCTCGATGAAACCAGGGAAACGGTAACCGCGGCGGAATCCGTCAGCGGCGGCATGGTGGCGGGCGATATGTTCGGCTGGGATACTGGTGGAATAAGCTACGAGGACGTCAGCGAGAGCCGCGCCGAGATGTCAGAGATCGAACGGCTCTATCAGGAAACCTTCTGAGCCGCCCACCCTGTTCTGACGGGCTCGACGGATGATCATGGTTATCAAACCATCAAAATATCGGCCGTTTTAACGGTGCGGTAACTCTAATGCGCTTTAATTGAACCTACACCGAGTTGCGTTCCAGGTAGGTAAGCGTCATGCGTATTAGAGTTTCGTCGAGTGCAGGTAAGTCCGTCGTTCGTCTCTGCGCCGCCATTCTTCTGGCGGGCGCCGCCACAGGATGCAGCTCCGACGCTTCCCGATTTGGCGGCCTGTTCTCCCGCTCGGACGATATTACCACCAACTCCATCGCATCGAGCAATGTTCCGATCCCGCGCGGAGACGTGCAGGGGGGTGGCATGGTCTCCTCGCCGGTCGCTGCCGGCAATGTTCGCGAACAGGCGCTCGACCAGCCCTTCCCGGACCCGGTGAACACCGCTTCGACCCCGGTGTCGGGTGCGCGCGCGGCATCGACCCCGATGAGCGTTCAGCGTACGTCGCTTGCAGAGCCCTCGGCTGCCGCCCAGGAGAAGCCGCTTGCGCAGGCATTCCCCGCCGCCGCCGAAAAGGCTCCGGAAAAGACCCTCGCGACGGCCGCCGCCGGCAAGTCGGGCGGCTGGTCCACGACCAATGCGCCGGCCGTCTTGCTGCGCCAGGGCGACACCATTTCGACGCTTGCAAACCGTTTCGGCGTGCCGGAGAAGGAAATCCTGAAGGCCAATGGCCTGAAGTCGGCTTCGGATGTCGAGCCGGGTCAGCGCATTCTTATCCCGACGTTCAACGTCGCGGCAAGTGCCGCCAAGGCATCGGCCTCGGATGCCGCCGCAAGCCTCGATGTCGACAAGCAGAAGAACGTTCCGGTGCTGCCCGGCAACCGCGAAGTGGCGATCCTTCCCGGCCAGTCGCAGTCTCGTGAGAAGGGCGTAAGCCGCGCCGACGCCACCGCCGGCAAGCAGCCGGTGTCCGGCGATGGAAATGGCCAGTCCGCCACGTACACGGTTCAGGCCGGCGATTCGCTGAACCGTATCGCCAAGGCCAATGGCGTCTCCGTCGAGGCGCTGCGCAAGGCAAACGGACTGACGAACGGCGCCATTCGCGTCGGGCAGGCTCTGAAGCTGCCGGCCGCTGACAACGTCACCACGGCTTCCGTTCCGAAGGCGGCAGAAGAGGTCAAGGTCGCCAAGACCGAGACCGTCAAGCAGGAGGATGCGAAGCCGGTGGCTTACGCACCGCCGGTCGCCAAGGAATCGGTCAACGAGGTCGCGTCGAAGAGCGACGTGACGGAAGAATCGCCGAAGGCGACCGGTATCAGCAAGTATCGCTGGCCGGTGCGTGGCGCGGTCGTCGCCGGTTACGGGGCCAATGTCGATGGCAATCGCAACGACGGCATCAATATCTCCGTGCCGGAAGGTACGCCGATCAAGGCGGCTGAAAACGGCGTGGTCATCTACTCCGGCTCCAGCCTGAAAGAACTGGGCAATGCGGTTCTGGTCCGTCACGACGACGGCACCGTCACGGTCTACGGCAATGCTTCCGAACTGAAGGTGCAGCGCGGCCAGAAGATCCAGCGCGGCCAGACGCTCGCCTCCTCCGGCATGAGCGGCACGGCCAGCCAGCCGCAGGTCCACTTCGAAGTGCGCAAGAACGCAACCGCGGTCAACCCGGTCACCTATCTCGAATAGTCTGGCCGCAAGCATCAAAAAAGCCGCGCCCGGGCAGGCGCGGCTTTTTGCGTTCCGGTACCGGAGATGCGGTCAGCCCAACTCGATTTTCTTTTCGTGGCGCCCGGCCAGATCCTGAATGAACTGGAAGGCGACGCGGCCTGAGCGGGAGCCGCGGGTGGTGCTCCATTCGAGTGCCTCGGCATGAAGCTTTGCCGGCTCGATCTCTATCCCGAAATGCGCGGCATAGCCGTCGATCATCGCCAGATAGTCTTCCTGGTTGCATTTGTAGAAGCCGAGCCAGAGCCCGAAGCGATCCGAAAGCGAGACCTTTTCCTCAACGGCCTCGGAAGGATTGATCGCCGTGGATTGCTCGTTTTCCATCATATGGCGGGGCAGGAGGTGCCGGCGGTTCGACGTCGCATAGAGCAGCACATTGCCGGGCCGGCCCTCGATGCCGCCATCCAGAACCGCCTTGAGCGACTTGTATGAGGTGTCGTCATGATCGAACGAGAGGTCGTCGCAGAAGACGATGACCGGCACAGGAGAGGTTTTCAGAATCTCCATGAGGGAAGGCAGCGTTGCAATGTCCTCCCGGTGAACTTCGACAAGCTTTACCCGCACCCCGCTTTCCGCGGCAACGGACGCATGCACGGCTTTGACCAGAGATGATTTTCCCATACCGCGCGCGCCCCAGAGCAGCACATTGTTTGCCGGGTAACCTTTGGCGAAGCGCAGCGTGTTGTCGAAAAGAATGTCGCGAACGTGATCGACGCCACGGATCAGCTTCATGTCGATGCGGTTTGGCTTCGCGACCGGCTGCAGGTGCTGGTTCTGGGGCGCCCAGACGAAACATTCGGCCGCATCCCAGTCATTGACGGCGGGCGCCGGGCCGGCGAGGCGTTCCAGCGCCGCGTTGAGAGTTCGCATCTCTGCGAGAAGAAGATCGATCTTGGTATCCTGCATCGCACTGTTCCCGATATGAAGCTGTTGATGTCGGGTAGCATGTGGCAAGAGCCGGCGAAAGGTCGCTTTCCCCCTCCGGAAGACCTGTCGGTCCATGGATTTTCTGTATGAGGGCTGTTTCACGGTATACTGCAGCCGCGGTGAGTTGCATTCGTCTCAGGCTTTCCTATATTCCGGCCACCCGAAACGCGGGGCTCACCCGCAATGACGTATTTCAAGGAGTGATCAATGTTCATTACTGAGGCTTTCGCCCAGACGGCAACCGCGCCCGCAGCAGGTGGTGCGGATATCCTGATGTCCATCCTGCCGTTTCTGCTGATTTTCGTCGTAATGTACTTCCTGATCATCCGCCCGCAGCGCGCCAACATGAAGCGCCGCGAGGAACTTCTGAAGAACATTCGCCGCAACGACCAGGTCGTGACCGGCGGCGGCATCGTCGGCAAGGTGACGAAGGTTGTCGATGACAACGAACTCGAAGTCGAAATTGCTGACGGCGTGAAGATTCGTGTGGTACGCAGTGGCATATCCGAAGTCCGCGTGAAGGGCGAACCCGTCAAGGAGTAAGCTCTCAAGCGCAGGAGATCGGACAAACGGCCTCCGTCAACGCGCACATTCGAGAGCTTCATGCCCTATATCGCCCGCTGGAAGACCTTCACCGTTTGGCTCATCGTGCTCGTCAGCATGATTGTCGCGTTGCCCAATGTGTTGCCCCAGCCGGTTCTCGACAAATTCCCGGACTGGCTGCCGAAAAGGCAGCTGGTCCTGGGTCTCGATCTTGAAGGCGGATCGCTGATCAGCCTCAAGATGGAGCGCGAGGGGGTGATCGCCGCCAACCTTCGCTCGGTCGTCGATCAGGTCGGCGGCCTCCTGCGTTCAGCCGATATCGCCTATTCCGGGCTTGGAGGAACGGGGCAATCCGCCGAGGTCAGGATTTCCGACGCCTCGCGGCTCGAGGCTGCAAAAACTGCGCTGAAGCCGCTCACCGATCGTCAGCTCGACGTCAAAGGCAAGAAAATTCCGGAACTGACAGTCAGCGAGGAAGGCGATCTTCTTCGCTTCGATGTCAGCGATGCCGCCATCGATGCCTATCTCTCGCAGGGCGCGGATCGGGCTGTCGAGGTGCTTTCGCGCCGTTTGCGTGATCTCGGCGGCGCGGAGCCGCATGTCGTACGCCGCGGTGTCGATCGCATCGTTGTCCAGATGCCGGGCCTGTACGACCCCGAGCAACTGAAAAGCATTCTTACCCAAGCCGGTGACTTCTCCTACAGGCTCATCGATGTTTCCGTGCCGGTGAGAGAGGCCGTCAACGGTACGCCTCCTGCCGGAACCGAAGTGGTGTATTCGGCCGATGACCCGCCGATCGGCCGGCTTCTGCGTCGGGAGCCCGTGTTCTCGTCTGCGGATATCACGGGCGCGGAAACGGCGACCGATCCCGCCGATGGCGAGCCCATCGTCCATATGACCTTGACGCCCGAAGCCGCAGCCCGTTACGCCCAGGCGGCGGAGAAAAATGCCGGTACCACCATGGCCGTGGTTCTTGACGGTCTCGTCGTGGCGACGCCTCTGGTGCGCGAAGCCGAGACTGATGGAAAGCTGACGCTTGAGGCGGATATGAGCCCCGAAGGGGCGGAAGATCTGGCGGTGCTTCTGCGCAGCGGCCCCCTGCAGACGGCCTTGACCGTGCTGGAAGAGCGCTCCACCGGGGCCGGGCGCGGGACGGAAGCGACCCATGCGATGTTGCGCGCAGGCCTGATCGGCGCTGGTCTGGTCGCCATGTTCATGATCGGCTTTTATGGCTTCTTCGGCCTGGTTGCCGTTGTTGCGGTTGTTCTCAACGTCGTCATGATCATCGCGGCGCTGACGGCGGGGGGGCTGGCGCTGACGCTTCCCGGCGTTGCCGGGATCGTGCTGACCATCGGCATGGCCGTCGACAGCAACGTATTGATCTACGAGCGTATCCGCGAGGAAGTGCGCCACGGACGTTCCATGAGCGATGCGATCCAGTATGGCTTCTCGCGTGCCTTTGCCGCGATCGTCGATGCCAACATCACCACTTTGATCGCAGCGATCATTCTGCTTTATCTCGGCACCGGTTCCGTGCGTGGTTTTGCCGTGACACTGGCGGTCGGCATCGTGACGACGCTGTTTACGGCGTTCACCCTGACGCGGGTGATGCTGATGGTCTGGCTGCATCGCCGCCAGCCGACGGAATTGCCGAGCGGTATCCGGACGGGGGTCTTTGATGGTGCAGCCATCCGTTTCATGGGCATCCGCAACTTCGTCTTTTCGCTGACGGCGGTGTTGTCCTTGCTTTCGATGCTGGCGTTCGGCGCCCTCGGCATCAATCTCGGCATCGATTTCTCGGGTGGCGCCGTCATCGAATTGCGCGCCAAGGAAGGCAATGCCGACCTGGACGATATCAATCTGCGCCTTTCGGAACTCAATCTGGGCGTCGTGACCGCCGAGACCTATGGCTCGCCGCGCGATGTCGTAGTGCGGATCCAGTCGCGCGAGGGGGGCGAGAATGCCGAGCAGACCTCGGTGCTGCTGGTGCGCGGCGAGCTGGAAGACAGCTATGATTTCCGGCGCGTCGAGGTCGTTGGACCCTCGATCTCCGGTGAACTGACGCGGGCGGCGACTATCGGGGTGCTGATCTCCCTGCTGGCGATCATCATCTATATCTGGATCCGGTTCGAATGGCAGTTCGCGCTCGGCGCCATCGTCGCCACCTTGCATGACGTCCTGCTCACGGTCGGGCTGTTCGTCGTGAGCGGTATGGAATTCAACCTTTCGAGCGTGGCGGCGCTGCTGACGATCGTCGGTTACTCGCTGAACGACACCGTGGTCGTCTACGATCGCATCCGCGAAAACCTGAAACGCTATCCGCGCATGCCTCTGCCGATCCTGATCGATACCTCGATCAACCAGACCCTGTCGCGTACGGTCCTGACGGGCGCGACGACGCTGCTGGCGCTGGCGGCGCTCTGCCTGTTCGGCGGCGAGGCGATCCAGTCCTTCGCTTTCGTGATGCTGTTCGGTATTGCGGTTGCGACCTTCTCGTCGATCTATGTGGCGGGGCCGGTCCTCATTCTCTTCAAGCTCAGGCATGGAACGCCGGATGACGGCGCGCATCACACGCCGGCTTCTGGACAGACAGCCGCAAAAGGGGCATGAGGAGCCCATGCGCAGACCAATCGAAATTCGAAAGGCCCATTTTCCGGGCCGGGCTCCGATCGACACCTATGGCAATGGCGGATTTCGCTTTGCCGAGATGTCGCATCGCGGCTCGCTTCTCATGCTGCCGTCCGGCATCTACGGCTGGGATATGGCCGAGGGCGATCCCCTGACGCCGGAGGCTTTCGAGCGGGTTTTTCAGGAGGCCGATGAGATAGAGGTGATGCTGGTGGGCACGGGCCGCGAAATACGTCCCCTGCCGGCGGAGCTGAAGGCCATGTTTCGCGCGCACACGATCGCCTCCGATCCCATGAGCACCGGAGCCGCCGTGCGCACCTACAATATCATGCTCGGCGAATCCCGCGCCGTGGCCGCCGCCTTCATCGTTGTGTGACATGAGCGAGACTGCACGAGAGGCCGCGTCCGCCGGCTCAGATCCCTATGACTTCAGTCTTGCGGCATTGCGGGATATCGACCGGGATCGCTATCTTGCCTGTCTCCTGTCGCCGGAGGAGAAGCGCGGAGCCTTGTCGGCACTCTATGCGTTCCATGCCGAGATTGCGCGGGTACGCGAGAATGTGCGGGAGGCTTTGCCCGGCGAGATACGCCTGCAATGGTGGCGTGATTTTCTGGATGGAACGGCGGCGGGCGACGGAACGGCAAACCCGCTGGCGGCGGCGCTTCTGAAGGCTGTCCGCGAACATTCGCTGCCCGTCGGCGTGTTGCACGACATGATCGACGCCCGCGTCTTCGACCTCTACGACGATCCGATGGAAAGCCGGGCATCGCTGGAAGGTTATGCGGGGGAAACCGCCTCTGCGCTCATCCAGCTTGCCTCGCTCGTTCTCGATCCGAAAACTGCGGCCGCCTCGGCGGAGGCTGCCGGTCATGCCGGTGTCGCGCAGACCATCGCCGGTGTGCTTCTGCTGCAGCCGATCCATCGCCGCCGTGGCCAGGTTTATCTGCCTGCCGAGATTCTCGCCGCGACGGGGCTCGACCGCGAGGCTTTTCTTGCCGGCAACGACAAGCAAGCCATCAGTCACGCCATCCGCGCCTTTGCGGGTCTCGGGCGCGATCACCTTGCCAAAGCGCGGTCTGCGGCTGGCGCGATCTCGCGGGCCAACCGGCCTGCCTATCTGACGGTCGCCATGGTGGAGCCGGTTCTGCTGCGGGCTGAAAAGGCCGGCGCCGATCTTTTCGAACGCACAATCCAGCCCGCCCAGTGGCGTCGGCAATGGTGGATGTGGCGGGCATTGAGAACGGGTCGCTGGTAACGTCCGGCCGGGCACACTCGCGCAAGCTTGGCCGACTAGGTTGCCTCGAAATCACGCCGCCCAAACCTGCGGCGGCCGGAGGCAACCTATGGCATGGATCATCACTATCGTTTGCGTCGTTCTTGCGGGGCTGTTCTACGTTCGCATGAAGGCTCGTGCCGAGGAGGATCGATTGTCGCCGGATGCCGGGCAGGCAATCCTGGATTTCGGTCGGGCTTTTCCGGATGAGGCGATCCGCGCGATCCATTCAACTCGTGACGATCTCGCCTATTTCGTGCGCCTGCATGACGGCAAGGCGGGCTTCATGGCCTCGCACGGCACGCATTTTGTCTGCCATCTCATCGAGCCCGGCCGCGTGCAGGTGACGATGACGGAGAGCGGGCAGGGCTTGTCGGCCCATTTTCTGGATTTCCCGCACCTCGACGGGCATTTCGAGTTCCGCTCAGCGGAGATCGCCGCCGAGGTTGGTCTATGGCTGCTCGGCAGCTTTCAACCACGCTCGGAATTTAGGGTGCCTCCGCAGGCGTAAGGGTGGCCTGCGGGGCACAACGCTCTCAGGACGCGATTTCCGTAAGCCATGCGGCGCAATCCGCAAGTGCTCGCGCTGACGTCATTTGTTTCTTGGCGATGGCCTTGTCCTTGCCGCGAAAGCGCTTGACGCCTTCAGGCTTGGTGATCGAGCCGGGCGCCAAGGGCGGGAAAAGACCGAAATTGACGTTCATCGGCTGAAACGAACGCTTTCCCGGCTCGTCGTCGGAGACGATATGGCCGCCGGTGATATGGTTCAGCAACGCGCCGAAGGCGGTCGTCGCCGGCGGTGGAGCAAGGGCCTGGCCTTTTCTCTCTGCCGCGGCGAACCGACCAGCAAGCAAGCCGATTGCGGCACTTTCCACATACCCTTCGCACCCGGTGATCTGGCCCGCGAATCGTAGACCCGGACGCGATTTCAGAGATAGCGTGCGATCGAGCAGGGTCGGAGAGTTGATATAAGTATTGCGGTGCAGGCCGCCGAGGCGGGCGAATTCGGCATTTTGCAGGCCGGGGATCATGCGAATGACCTCCGCCTGCGCGCCGTATTTCAGCTTCGTCTGGAAACCGACCATGTTGTAGAGCGTGCCCAGCGCATTGTCCTGGCGCAACTGCACGACAGCGTAAGGTTTGACCGAAGGATTATGCGCGTTGGTGAGCCCCATCGGTTTCATCGGCCCGTGGCGCAGCGTTTCGCGGCCGCGTTCGGCCATGACCTCGATGGGCAGGCATCCATCGAAATAAGGCGTGCCTTCCCATTCCTTGAAGCCGGTCTTGTCGCCCGCGATGAGGGCATCGACGAACGCATTGTATTGGGCTTCGTCCATGGGGCAGTTGATGTAATCCTTGCCCGTTCCGCCCGGCCCGATCTTGTCGTAGCGCGACTGGAACCAGCAGATGTCCATGTCGATGCTCTCGGTATAGACGATAGGCGCGATGGCATCGAAGAAGGCAAGCGCGTCCGCGCCGGTCTCTACCTGGATCGCTTCGGCCAGCGATGGCGCGGTCAGCGGCCCGGTGGCAATGACCGTCAACCCCCATTCCTTCGGCGGAAGGCCGGAAACCTCTTCCCGGACCACGGTGATCAGGGGATGTTCGTCGATAGCGCGGGTTACCGCCTCGGAGAAACCTTCGCGATCCACGGCCAGCGCGCCGCCCGCCGGAACCTGATTGGCATCGGCCGACGCCATGATCAGGGAACCGGCGAGCCGCATTTCCGCATGAAGAACGCCGACTGCATTGCTGGTTGCGTCGTCGGAGCGGAATGAGTTCGAGCACACGAGCTCGGCGAGACCGTCCGTCTTGTGCGCATCGGTTCCGCGCACGCCGCGCATCTCGTGCAGGACAACGGGAATACCGGCGCTGGCGATCTGCCACGCGGCTTCGGAACCGGCGAGACCGCCGCCAACGATATGAATGGGGGAGAGGGAAGATGTGTCTGTCATGCGGCGTTCTTACTGCATAATTCCGCAAACCGGAATCGATTTAAGAGGGAATAAGCCGCTATCTGGCGGTGGCCGCGCTTCCTGCGCGTCTTGCATGGCCACAAATGAAAACGGCACCGTAACCGGTGCCGTTTTAAAGTCGTCTCGAAGCTGCTTCCGATTAGCGGAAGGAGCGAGCCGCAATATTGCGGATGTCGAAGCGGGTGATGCCGATGTCCGACAGCGCATGGTTGGAGAGGTTGCCGAGTTCGGCAACGGTGCGGCGGTAGTTCATCCAGTTCTTGGCGATACGAATCGGGTTCATGGTGTTTTCCTCAAAACTCGGTTGGCGCGACGATCTCGTCTGCGTTGTTGAGCTTGTTATACGCCTGTGCAGGCGAATGTTGCAGTGCAAAGAAAAGGCACCTGCTATGCATTTGTGCAAGTGTAGCTCGTTTTAAGAGCATATTGATGCGATGCCGAGAAAAGCGCCATGCGTTAATGTGTGGTTAAAAATTAATCATCTTATTGTTTTTTAACGATATTTTTGGTTGATGCACAGTTTTCCGGGCATCTGATGCCGGGAAAGGTGAGGCGTGCTCATATTGAAGGCAACCCGCTGGGCGTTCTGCCTCGGCTTGGCGACGCCAAATCTCCTTGTCGCTGATGAAAAACAGCCGCTCGGAAATCATCTCCGGGGACGAGGAGTGGATCTTTATCCGAAAACAAAAACGCCCGCCGGATTTTATCCGGAGGGCGTTTACGCATGCATCCGGCCGAAGCCGTTGCAGAATGCTTACTTGACGGCCTGACGTGCGACGTAGGCGATGTCGCCGCGGCCGATGCCGAGGTCGCTGAGTTCGCGGTCGCTCATGCGGCCGAGTTCGTTGACGGTCTGACGGTACTTGCGCCAGTTGTTGAAAGAACGGGTAAGGTTCATGGTCGTTTCCTTTCGAATGGATTGGCTGGCAACCGTTGTGCCGGCCTCAATCTGATGAGCTTGATATAATCGATGCGGCGTATTTTTTGGAGCGCTAATGCTGCATCGCACCCATGCGCCGCATGCATTCCTGTCGATGTCCTGCTTCAAAGTTGAGCAGAAATCGCGTGTTCACGAGATCGCCCTGAAAGCAACAACGCCTGCCGGGGGAGGAGGTCCGGCAGGCGTTGTCTGTTCTGATCGGCAACCGGGAGGAGGAGTGTCGCCAATCTCATCGAGGCGCGCCGGGAGGAGGAGTGCGCGGCCTCGAAGTTGAAAAGTAATATAATTGAGGTTTTGAAAATCCGGTAGATCGGATGGCGAATGGCACCTATGCCGAACTCGCATGGCTCGCTGCGAAGAGGATCATCCGTATGCATAAAAAATTGGCAAACGCCCTCCAGCTACGTGGAAATCCTTGAAGATTCTGGAAGAATTGAGCCTTGAGAAAAATAACGCCCGCTGGGGGAGGAGGGTCCAGCGGGCGTCATTTGAATGGACGGGCAATCGGGAGGAGGAGGTTGCCCGTCTCAATCGGGGCGGCGCTTGGGAGGAGGAGTGCGCTGGCCCCGAATGTCCTGTCGCGAACCTTTCAGTTCACCGACCTTTCTCCCTTCACCGGGAGCGGCTGGTCTGTGCCGGGAAAAGGGACGGTGTCTGCGCCCCGTTTTGATGCTTCGAATATAGATGCGCCAATGCGACTTGTGCAGCGCAATATCTTCATGGAAGCCATGCATCTCATGCATGCGTATCGCATATGCTTCGTATTTCTATATTAGAATTTAAGATTTTAAGAAACGTTAACGACGCCGGTGGGGCCGCCGCACTAGGAATACGGCTCGCCTGTGATATGTGTTTGCCGGCAATCGCAGGCAAGGAGGGGCCATGTACCGGGCGCGGATCGAGAAGGATTTCAATCTCTGGGTAGAGAAGGGCCTGCTTGTCCGCGGCGCGGCCGATGCCATGCTTGCGGATTACGACGCGCGTCCGTCGAGCTTCAGCGCGGGGCGAGTGCTGATGATTCTGGCCGGCGTTCTTCTGGCTGCGGCCATCCTTCTTCTTGTTGCGGCCAAT
>JAVBSF010000178.1:0-3273 GCA_031556925.1 Pararhizobium sp. | reverse complement strand
TTGTGCCATAGCTCAGTGTGGTTGGCTTAAAGGTGTATTCTGCAAGTGTGTCGCCGTTGACGTCGATTTTGATGGTGAGCTGATCGAGAAAGCTCTCATAAGAGACTACAAGGGAGCATCCATCGAGATCGATGGCTGTCAATCTGCCTTCGCGATCGAAAATATAATTCAGTGTGCTGCCGCTGATGAGCTTCTTTTGCACAAGTTTTGAGCGTTGGCTAGCGATGCTGCCGCGATAATACTCATCTAAAAGATCCACTGAAAATGGCGCCGGATAGGCAAGCTCATTGTCATTTGTTAAGCTTTCAATACTTAATACTAGGCTCCACTGGCCCGCTTCGCCAGCAATTCTGGAGGGCAAATAGCAGCGATCCAGGGTCAGTAGGTCGCGACCTAGCAAGCGACCAATATCCCTCGTCCATTCACTATATTGCCTTGTGCTTGGATGAATGTGCGTTTGGATGAAGCTCTCTAGATTGATCTCCTCGAAGGCTATTTTTGGAGCCCCTGCAAGGGAGGTGGAGATTAAAAAGCCTGTTGTAGCTAAGGCATAGGATCTTATGAATCTTCTTATCTTCATGTGGAGCACTCCATGAAAGTCAAATGCATGTGTAAATTTTTATCAAACTATAGCTGATGTTACCTACGAATTCAAATTTTATCTTTATTGGAAGGTCCCTTTGAATTTACCTGGCAAGCATCCGACTCGGACTTTGAAGACACACTCTAAGATGATTTTGATTAATTTTTTTGCTAAAGTTAGGGCTTTGCCCTCAATGGTGGACAAACCTTGTTGTTGTTGTTGTTCTTTCCAAGTGGGCGAAAGAGCTAAATAGGCAAAGTCTATGAAACAACGCCTTGCTGACTTGGGAAGCAATCTCAAATAGAGCTCTGCTGTATGTCAATATTCCCTAGGGAAAGATGTGGGCAAGTAAACGCGGTAGGGTTTATCGGTCTATAGACTGAAGGGTTGCTCATCCGCAAAAGAGGCTTCCTAAGTTTTGGCTGCTTCTTCAATCCAAATAGATGGCTCGCACGTATGAAAGAATCAGTTACTGGACCTAATAGATTGAGATTTAGATGATTTAAAATTTTTGTATTTGGTTCAAATAGATGTGTTGAGGGATGCAATAATTTGCATTTAATTTTTATCTGTTGTTTTCTTCGATTATGACTGAAGAGAGTGTCTTCAAAGCATCCGACTCGGACTTTGAAGACACGCTCTGAGCGCAAACTTTTTTCCTGAGGTTCACTTATGTATACCAGCATGATGCTTTCCAACAGAGTTATTTTTAAGTACACAGCGCTGCCAGAATCTCTAGCATTTTTGTCAGCTCTACACGTGGAAAGTAACCTGCAGGAAATTTTTGGGAAATGTTGTAGAAACCTAAGGGAAGGGCACAATGCTGATCTTTCAGATCAAGCTAGGCAATTTCTCGATCTTTGTGGCGATAATTTTGAAATAGCTATCAATGATCAAAGGTCAACCTCAAAGTCCTTTGAGCCATTTTATGCTTGTGCCAAGAAAGTTATCGAATTGTCTAAGCTATTTCTTTTTAAAAACTTACTCACAAAAATAGATGTAGATTATCATGAAAAGTTTTTAAAGGAAGCTTTTGAGAGGCTAACAAAATTGACTGATGAGACTTATGTCAAATATCACGCCTTGACCTACAAAATTGACACTCCTGACCCTGACCAGCCGCAGACGCGCCTGTTTTACTTTAACAGAACTCCTCTTCAAAGCTATTTGGAAAAGCAAAAAGGAATTTACTCGGCAAATGATATTAGCCAAGCTGATGGACAATTGATGTTAGAGCTCGAAAAGGGACGCATCGCAATGTCTTCCAATCAGTTAATTCACGCTAAAGTTGCCGATCAATTCCTGCACCTTGTCCCCGAAAAAAATTCTGAAGGATGGCGTCGCGCACTACTTAACGAATTAAAGAAAATTGAAACTGTTGAGGAAATGTGTGCAGTGGCATATGTGTTGAAGACGATTCAAGTTCAAGAGCTGCTGGCTTCCTGCACTGAAGTTAATGACACTATAGCTTCCTTTCTTCCTTATCTTTTTACCGGTTTGAGTAATTCCATCATGCAAGAAGTTCTTTTGACTCTGACAGATGACCAAGGTGGTTGTAACGAGGAAAAGATCGACCTTTTGAATAAGATCTTCAAAATGGCTGTTAGGAGGGATGAAAACCTGAAAAAATGGATGGAAAATCGCTTTCGCTTCAGACCATCTCCCGACGATCGCTCGCACTTTATTTGCGAGTCCGAAGATCAGTCTGACAAATGGCAGTCTAAATACCAAACTCCATCCATTCGCCAAGCGTTTGTCAATATTCTCAATCATGATGAGGCAAAAATCAATGAGCTTGCCAGTGAATCCAGAGAGATTAATCCTTTTAAACTTTCAATCTCACATTTTAAAAAAATCGATGAACGCCTTTGGTTTATCAAATGCCACGATACAAACGTAAAAATTATTCAGAAGATCTACAGTGGCATCTGGCAAGATCCAGAGACGATTAAGGTTTTCGATCAATTGGTTGAAGGGTATAAAAAGTTGACTTGTCGTTTGACTACTGAGGTCCACAATGGAGATGGGTCTGATGATCGAATTTTTGATATTCTCGATCGTATCACCTTTGGAGCGGCAGGATTCGACCTCGAGTTCGAAGTCGATGCTTGCTTTGGACTTTGGCACCTTACCTCGACAGAGATACTGCGCGAGCTTCATTTGCTAGACAATTTATCAGATGATGAGTTTGCGCCAAAAAAGGATAAATTGGCAGAGCTCAGTCTTATGGCGTATGAAAATCTAAAAAGCGCCGGTATTAAAACCTTAGCCGATCTTCGCCGTCTGAGAATCTACAATGCGGAGCTGCTTAAGGGACATATGGCGACTTTCGAAAAACAGAAATTAAAAGTAGCTAATAGCGTTGTTTGATTAAAAGGCTCTAAGTCGAGGTGGTATCGCAAGCTTAAATTTTATATCAATCGGAAAAAATATCTCGAAAGCTCCGGCCGCAGCGACGTTTCGACTATCTTGCCGTTCGATTGCGGGGTGTTTTTTGCGATTGACAGTCAATGGGTTAGGGGTGAACTGCACCTTTTTTGCAAATAGCATTTGCGCAAATAATACCAATTTAGCTATAGTCTTGGTTTCGGTAAGCAAGCGCACAACGCAGCTAACGAAACAGATGACGCAGACTAGCGCATCGATTGTTGTTTTGACAGTACTAATGAGACAATGTACAAGCTTATAAA
>JAVBSF010000130.1:0-9401 GCA_031556925.1 Pararhizobium sp. | reverse complement strand
ATTGGCGATCGACGTCGTCGCCGCCGAGGGCCTGCTTGAGCTCAATTGGCTTGAACAAGGCATACCACACGATATCGTACCTCCGACGCGGGAGGGGTTCGGCTCCACGCTTGAGAGGGCCGCGCTCCAAGGGTTGCATGGCACGATACAGAGAGAGTGGATGCAAGGAGGACTGTCGCTTGTTATCCGGATGCCTCTGGCCGAGCTTGTTCGGGCCTGAAGCCCGTCGCGACCTTTCAGATCCGCCCGCACGCTTTAGATATTCCGACGGGAGCGCGGCGGCTGCGATCCTTCGACTTCACCACGCTCAAAAGTCGATTCTTTTTCAGTTCAACCGCTCACGATTTCAACATTCTCGCCGTGGAGGGCATTTTCCAGATGCCGGGGGACGGGCTGGTCGGTGACGAGCCGGTCGATGCTGCTCCAGGGCGCGACCTCGAAAATGCCGCGCTTGCCGAATTTCGAGGAGTCGGCGAGCACGGTGACCATGTCCGAGCGCTCGATCATGGTCTGGGCGATTTCGGTTTCCTGCGCGTCGAAATCCATGACGCCGTTTTCATCGACCGCACCAACGGTCAGGAAAGCATGGCGGGCGCGGAACTTGCGGATCTGCTCGACCGCGAGATGCCCGAGCGACTGGCCGGCATCCGCCCCGTAGGCGCCGCCGATGAGGAAAATCCGGTGATCGGGATTGGCGGCGACCGTGGCGGCGATCCGGCAGGAATTGGTGATCACCACCAGCGACGGCAGGTCGACCAGCGCCTCCGCCAGCACCAGCGTCGTCGTGCCGGTATCGATGAAGACCGCGTCGCCGGGCGAAAGCAGGCTTGCTGCCGTATAGGCGATCTTGCGTTTCGGCGCGGGGTTGTCGGCAAGCCTCAGCGCAAAAGGGCCCTCCGCCTGCGGTTCGCTCGTCGTCTGGGTGCGCACGCGCGCGCCGCCGTGGAACTTGCGCAGCCGCCCGACAGCATCGAGATTGCTCAGGTCGCGCCGTACCGTCTCGCGGGAGACGTTCAGGCGCTCGGCGAGGTCGTCGACGCTGATCTCCCCGCTTCTGTGGACCAGCCTGACGATCTCGTCCTGTCGTTCCGATGGCCTCATGGGCGTATCCTTCCAAAATCTGACTGTTCGGTCATTTTTTAAGCCATTTTCCTGAATTTTCAAACAGAGCTTTGCCGCTTCGATTGCCGTTTTCCACGAATGCGAATGCATGGCTTTACAATCGGGCAAATATTTACTACCGTTCGGTCATTATTTGACTGAATGGCAATTCTGGAGGCGCGCTTGGCGGATTTCGACGGCCGCATATCGGACGGCAGCTATGACGTCGCCATCATCGGCGGGGGTGTCGTCGGCTGCGCCGTCGCGCGCCGCTTCGCGCTGGCCGGCGCCAGGATCGTGCTGATCGAGAAGGGCGCCGATATCCTGTCGGGCGCT
This sequence comes from Pararhizobium sp., assembly GCA_031556925.1. GTDB lineage: Bacteria > Pseudomonadota > Alphaproteobacteria > Rhizobiales > Rhizobiaceae > Pararhizobium. The sequence continues at coordinate 7,964 of JAVBSF010000130.1, read as the reverse complement.
TCCAAGGCGAACAGCGCCATTCTCCACACCGGCTTCGACGCGCCGGCCTCCAGCCTTGAGCTCGAACTGGTCCGGGCCGGGCGGCAGGAATATCTGGAAATCTGCGACAGCCTCAACCTGTCGCTGGTGAGGACCGGCGCGCTGGTCTGCGCCTGGAACGATCTGGAAGCGGCGAAACTCGCGGCGATCGAGGCGCAGGGCCGTGCAAACGGGATCGACGGCCTCAGGCTTCTCGATGGCGCGGAGGCCCGCGGCACCATGCCCGGCCTGGCCGGCCATCTGGTGGCGGCGCTGGAGGTCGAGGGCGAGCACGTCATCGATCCGTGGTCGGCGCCGCTTGCCTATCTTTCGCAGGCCGTGGCGCTGGGCGGACGCTTCCTGCGCAATGCCGAATTGCTGAAGGGCGTCTTTGATGGGGGCTGGACGCTGGAAACCTCGGCGGGTGTGGTGAAGGCGCGGTCCGTCGTCAATGCGGCCGGGCTATATGGCGATATCGTCGACGAGCGGCTGGGCTTTACGGCAGACTTCCGGATCAAGCCGCGCAAGGGCCAGTTCGTCGTGCTCGACAAGGCGGCTTTCGCACATGTGCCACGCATCGTCCTGCCCGTTCCGACTGAGATCACCAAGGGCATCGTCGTCTGTCCGACCGCCTTCGGCAACGTCATCGTCGGGCCGACCGCGGAGGAGCAGGAAGACCGGGTGCGCGCGACGGTCGAGACCGAAACGCTCGAAGCCCTGCTGCGGTGGGCGGGCGAGATCGTGCCGGCGCTGGAGCATATGCCGGTCACCGCCGTCTATGCCGGCTTGCGGCCGGCGAGCGAGGAGAAGGGCTACCGCATCTTTTCGCGCCCGGAGCGCCGGGCTATCACGCTCGGCGGCATCCGCTCCACGGGGCTGAGCGCCGCGCTCGGCCTTGCGCAGCATGCGCTCGCCTTGCACGAGGGCTTTTCCGACCGTTTCGCGACGCCTGACGATATTCCCTCGGTCCGCGTTCCCAATCTTGGCGAAACCCGGGAGCGGGACTGGCAGCGGCCGGATCACGGCGAGATCGTCTGCCATTGCGAATTGGTCACCAGGCGGGAAATCGAGGCGGCGCTCGACAGCGTGGTGCCGCCCGGCGATTTCGGCGGCCTGCGGCGGCGCACCCGTGCGGGCATGGGGCGCTGCCAGGGTTTCTATTGCAATGCGCGGCTGGCGGAGATGACCCGCGGCAGGCTTGCAACGCCGCTTGCGGTCGAAGCCGGAGACACGCCATGAGCCGCGCCGATGTTATCGTCATCGGCGGTGGGCCGGCGGGCGTCGCCGCTGCGGTGGAGCTGCGACGGCAGGGCGCCGGTAAGGTCGTGCTTCTCGATCGCGAGCCACATCTCGGCGGCGCGACCCGCCATTGCAGCCATTCGCCCTTCGGCATGCGGGAGTTCGGCCGTATCTATTTCGGGGCTGCCTATGGCCGCAGGCTGGAGGAAGAAGCGGCGCGGCATGGCGTCGATGTGCGCACCGGCCATTCCGTTGTTCAACTCGGCGAAGAGGGCGGGATCACCGTCACCTCGGCGCGGGGCATGGAAAGGCTGGAGGCGGGCCGCATTCTGGTGACGACCGGCGCCCGCGAAAAGCCGCGCTCGGCGCGGCTGATCAGTGGCGACCGGCCGATCGGCGTGGTGACCACCGGCACGCTGCAATCCTATGTCGCCTTCCATGGGCTGATGCCGTTTCGCCGGCCGGTGATCGTCGGCTCCGAACTTGTGTCGCTGTCGGCGGTGCTGACCTGTCTCACCCATGGCGCAAGGCCGGTGGCGATGATCGAGCCGCGATCGCATGCTCTTGCGCGCGCGCCGCTCACTTGGTTTCCGGGCCTGATGGGCATTGCCTTCATGAAGGAGGCCGAGATCGTCGATATTCTCGGGCGTACGCGCGTCGAGGCCGTGACGATCCGGCACAAGGGCGCGTTGCAGACGCTCGCCTGCGACGGCGTGCTGCTGACCGGGCAGTTCACGCCGGAATCGGCCTTGCTGCTGCCGTCGACGATCGGCGTGGACGCGGGTAGCGCCGGGGCGCGGATTGATCAGTATGGACGCTGCGTCAATCCCGCCTTCTTCGCGGGCGGCAATGTGCTGCGCGCGGTCGAGACCGGAGGCTGGGCCTTCCGCGAAGGCAGGGCTGTCGGGCGGGCTCTGGCGGCGGATCTGTCCGGGCCGGGCAATGCCGGCGAGATCGTGCCGGTTTCCTTCGATGATCCCGTCAAGCTGGTGGTGCCGAACATGCTGCGGCGAGGCGGCGGCGAGAGCCCGGCCTTCCGCGATTTCCAGCTGCGTTTCCATCGCCGGGCGCGGGGCCGCTTGTCTCTCGAGCTGGAAGGCCGCAAGGTCTGGAGCAGGCAGGGCTGGTGGATGCCCGAGCGGCGTATTCTCGTGCCCGTTCCGCCCGCAGCGCCGGAGGCCGCCCATATTCATTTCCGCTTCGGGGAGGAGCTTTAGATGCGTGTCGCCGCGATCGACCAGGGGACGACCTCGACCCGCTGCCTTGTCGTTGAAGATGGCGGCGCCTGGCATGTGGCGGGTTCGCTGCGCCACGAGGCGCGCCATCCGTCCGCCGGCTGGGTGGAGCATGACGGGGAAGAGTTGCTCGGCAATATTCGCAAGCTCATCGCCGCGGCCGGTCCCGTCGATGCGATCGCCATCGCCAACCAGGGCGAAAGCTGTCTTGCCTGGGACGCGGTGACGGGAGAGGCGCTTTCGCCGGTCATCGTCTGGCAGGATGCCCGCACCGCCGATGTGCTTGCGGCGCGGGAGCCCGCGGTCGAAGAGCGCTCCAGGGCCGTCAGCGGCCTGCCGCTCGACCCTTATTTTTCCGCCAGCAAGCTCGCCTGGCTGGTGGAGAACGTGCCCGCTGTGTCGCAGGCGCTTTCCGCCGGGCGCCTGCGCCTCGGCACGACCGACGCCTTCTTTCTCGACCGGCTGTGCGGTGTCCATCGTACCGATCTCGCCACGGCCTCGCGAACCGGTCTCGTCGATCTGGAGGGCGGCGGCTGGAGCCCCGAACTCTGCGAGTTGCATGGCGTTCCGCTCTCGGCCCTGCCGGAGATCGGAGCGGTCGATGGCGGCTTCGGCAAGGTGGACGGCGTGCCGGTCATGGTTTCGGTCGTCGATCAGCAGGCGGCGCTTTACGGTCATGCCTGCCGCAAGCCCGGCGATTGCAAGATCACCTTCGGAACCGGCGCCTTCCTGCTGGCGGTGGCGGGCGCGGCGCGGCCGGAGCCGTCCGACCTCCTGCCGACCATCGCCTGGAACAAGGCGGGTGAAGAACCCGTCTTTGCCGTCGAAGGTGGCGTGTACGACGCCGGCTCGGCCATCGAATGGGCCCGGAATATCGGCCTCTTCTCGGATGTGAATGAACTCGGCAGTTTCGAGGGGCCGTCGGCGCTCAGCCGCGGCATCGTCTTCGTGCCGGCGCTTTCGGGGCTTGCGGCGCCCTATTGGGACAGGACGGCCGCGCCGCTCTTCATCGGCATGGACCATGCGACCGACCGGCGCGACATGGTGCGCGCGGTGCTCGAAGGCATCGCCATGCTCACGGTCGGGCTCGTCGAGGCCGCGTCCCGCGTCGTTTCGCTGGGCCCCGCCATCTCCATCGACGGTGGCCTCTCGCAGAGCCGCTATTTCGCCCGGTTCCTTGCATCCGCCAGCAACCGCTCGATTGTGGTGCCCGCCATGCACGAATTGACCGCGCTCGGGCTTGCCGAACTCTGCGGCGTCGACGTGGCCGCCTCGCGCGCGCAAAACACAGTCTTCACCCCCGACGGGTCGGTCACGGCTGCCGATCATGCCCGCTTTGCCGAGGCGCTGGAGCGCGCCCGCGGCTGGCGCCGCTGAAAAAAACGTCCGCTCATCCTTTCCAACGAACAGGGAACCTCTCCATGCGCAAGATCTTTCTCGCCTGCCCCTACGGGCATGCCGACACGGCCGTCGTCGAGCAGCGGTTCGAAATCGCCAATGCCGTGGCGGCGCAAATCGCCCGCAGCGGCTCGGTCGTCTTCAGTCAGGTCTCCATGTCCCATCCGATCAACCGCCATCTTGCGGAGCTCGACAAGGCCGGCATCGGCAGGCTCTGGGCGCCCATCGATCAGGCCTTCATGGAGGATATGAACGAGCTGGTCGTCATCGACGAGCCGGGCTGGAAGGAAAGCGCCGGGGTGGCCCGCGAGATCGACTTCTTCAGGGCGAAGAACCGCCGCGTCAGCCTGTGGAGCGACATCGCCCACGAATTTGCCTGAAGTTCGAATTCAGGGCTTTCTGCCGCCCCGCCGCAGTCGTAATCTCGAACCTGTCGGCAAACTCACGAGAATTGTGGAAGCAGAAATAAAATGACCGAACAGTCATTATCGTTGACCGATCGCTCATTTCATGTTTAATTGTGCATACGAATGCAAATGAGGGAAGAAGATGAACGAGCAATCCGGTAAGGTTGTCGGCAAGCAGGTTGCGGCCAACGAGGAGACGGTCGTCGCCAAGGCGCGGACGGACGTGAAGCAGGGCAGGTCGCGGTTCCGGCCGCTGACGGCCGATCATATGCCGCGGGACTATTCGATCTCGCTCGACAGCTATCGCCGCGGCGGCACCGATGCTTTCATCGGCCGTTCGCCGGATCATCTGGTCAAGCAGCGGCTGACCGGCTTCGAGCCGCAATATGTCAACATCATCGACTATATCATCCGCATCACCCACCAGATCTGGGAAGAGAAGGACATCGGCTATATCTACGACACCTATAGCCATGACTGCCTGGTGTGGGACGATCTGGCGCTGCAGGTCGGCCGTGACAAGATTGTCGCCGATACCACGTCGCTCAACAACGCCTTTCCCGATATCCGCATCGTCGCGGAGGATGTGATCTGGGCCGGTGACGACGCCATCGGCTTCCACACCTCCCATCGCTCGCAGATCATCGGCACCAATACCGGCTTCAGCCGCTACGGCGAGCCGACCGGACGCCGGGTGCAGTTCCTCTGCATGGCCAATTGTGTCGCCCGCGACAACGAGATCTTCTACGAGCATGTCGTCTACGACACGGCCGAGGTGGTCAAACAGCTCGGCTTCGATGTGGTCGAGACGGCGAAGCGCGCCGTTTCCGCCGGCGTGACCGCAGGCCTGCCGCGCGATTTCATGGGTGGCGAGCCCAAGCGCACGGTCGGCCAGGGCAAGCCGGAGAAGGTGGCGATCCCGACCGAAATCCGCGACAACCCGGAAGAGTTCGTGCGCGCCGCTCTCCAGACGATGTGGAACCGCCGCAATCTCGGCGCGCTCGATCAGGTCTATCATCCGGGCATCGTCTCGCAGCAGACCGGCGGTCGCATCTTCCGCGGCACGGGGCAGCTGCGCTCCTTCATGCTGTCGCAGCTCGCGATGTTCCCGGACGTGCTCTATTCGGTCGACGATCTCTACTGGATGGGCAATGCCCAGGAAGGCTTCGTCGTCGCCTTCCGCTGGTCGATGACCGGCACCCATCGCGGACTCGGCCGCTACGGCGAGCCGACCGGCCGCGAGGTCAATATCTGGGGCATCACCCATTGGCTGATCGAAGGTAATCGCGTCACCAAGGAGTGGACGACCTTCAACGAATTCGGCGTGCTGATCCAGGTTCTGCGTTGAGACTCCTCCCGTTCGACGGGCGGGCCGTGTAGAAATTACGCATAAAAACAGTGATCCGGAGCGCGGTCCCGGCTTTTCAAGCTGGTGGCGCGCTCCCGATCGAAGCTTGATGGAGAGAAAATTTGCATACGCCTGCAAAATTACTTGCATACGTATGCAATATGCCTATGATGGCTGCAAAATAATGCCGCGAAAATGCGGTGGGAGCAAAACGCGATGCCTCGGAAAGAAGGCGTCGCCAACAAGGAAAGTGGGAACATGACAAAATCCGCATTATTCGCATCGACCGCTGCCATCATGCTCGCCAGCTTCGTGGCGGCCCTGCCGGCCCGCGCCGACTGTGGCATCGAGAAGGGCTCGGTGCGCATCCTTTCCAACGATTTCGAGGCGCTGCGCCTCATCGCTGCCGAGGCCGGGAAATGTGCCTCCGCGACGGTCAAGGTCACCACGAACCAGACGACCGAGCACAAGAACCTGCAGGTGCCGGCGCTGAAGATCAATCCGGCCGAATACACCGTCGCCGTCATCGCCAACAACTCGATCGTGCCGCTGCTCAACGAAGGCCTGCTGCGCCCGCTGGACGATCTCGTCGCCAAGTATGGCCAGGATCTGCAGCCGAGCCAGCTGATCAAGCTCGACGGCAAGGTCATGGCGATCGCCTTCATGGGCAATTCCCAGCATCTCTTCTTCCGCAAGGACATTCTGGAGAAGGCCGGATTGCAGCCGCCGAAGTCCTATGAGGACGTGCTGGCCGCCGCCAAGGTGATCAAGGAGAAGGGGTTGATGGAATATCCGCTCGCCGCCTCCGACAAGGCTGGCTGGGATCTCGCGGCGGAGTTCGTCAATATGTATCTCGGTTATGGTGGGGAGCTGTTCCAGCCGGGTTCGGCCGCGCCCGCCATCAACAACGAAAAGGGTCTCGCCACTCTCAACACGATGAAGGCGATGACCGAATATATGAACCCCGACTACATGACCTACAATGCCGACGAGATCATCAAGGTCTATGTTGCCGGCAAGGCGGCGATCATCAACGGCTGGGGATCTCTGGCAAGCGGCGTGATCGATCCGGCGAAGACGCCGGCCGAGATCGCCAACAATACGGTTCTGGCGGCGGCGCCGACCGTTGGCGGCGGCACCACGCCCGCGGGCGCGCTGTGGTGGGACGGCTTCTCGATCGCCAGGAATATTTCCGACGAGGATGCGGAAGCCTCCTTCCGCGCCATGGTCTACGGCATCCGGCCGGAAATCGGCCAGCAGAACCCCAATCTCGCGACCTGGCTGACCAAGGACTACAAGCCCGGCCCCGGCGCGGTCGGGGTGCTTGCGACCGCCACCGGCGGCGCCAAGCCCTATCCGATGCAGCCCTATATGGGTCTCCTGCATTCGGCTCTCGGTTCGGAGCTCGCCGAGTTCATGCAGGGGCGTGAAAGCGCCGAGGAGGCGTTGAAGGATGTCGAGGCATCCTACAGTGCCGCCGCCAAGGAGGGCGGCTTCCTGCAGTAGTCCTGCCGGAAGCGCCGGCTCGCCCGGCGCTTCCGCATGCTCTCTGGTCACGATGTCCTGCATGGAGCAGGATGAAGATAAACATGGAAATTTGAGCAAGGAGGAGGGCGCATGCCTCACAAGGCTTTCTTTGCCTTCATCATGCCGTCGCTGGTCGCGATGCTGCTCTTCATCGCCTTGCCGATTATTTCGGTCGCGGTGCAGTCGCTTTACGTCCAGCACGAGCGGGTGGTGACCGAAGTCGAGACCTGCACGCCCTTTGCCGGCTGCACGAAGGAAACGCGCGTCGATGCGGAAGCAACCGCCAAGCTGCGCCACGACGAACCGCTCGGCCGCTTCAACGGTTTCGTCACCTATCTCGACCGCAACCATCTGGCCGTCAACGAGATCGGCGCGATCCTTGCCGACAATGCCGGCTTCAGGGATGCCGTCTCGCGCATCTACAATCTGCCCTTCTACCGGGCGCTCGCCTTCACGCTGACCTATACCTTCGTGGTCACGCCGTTTGCCATGTTGCTCGGCTTCTGCATCGCGCTCGGGGTCAATGCCATTCCGCCTTTCTACAAGGGGCCGGTGATCTTCTTCTCGCTGTTGCCGATGATCGTCACGCCATTGGTGGGCGCGCTGATCGTCTACTGGATGGCCTCCTCGCAAGGTATTCTCGGCGCGACGCTGCAGGCGATCTTCAATGATCCGACCCTGTCGCTGAAATCCTCGGCGGCGCTCACCTGGACCACGCTGCTGGTCTACGGTATCTGGCACAACGCACCGTTTTCCTTCGTCGTCTTCTATGCCGGCCTGCAGACGGTACCA
>JAVBSF010000104.1:0-4577 GCA_031556925.1 Pararhizobium sp. | reverse complement strand
ATACGCTTTAGATCTTTGTTTTTGCGCATGTCTTTTCGCAAAACCGCTGCACACTTTTGCGAGACATGCTTTAATGCGTGTCGCGATTTTTCGGATTGATAGGACAGGCATTGGCCGCGTCTGCCCCTCACCCTAACCCTCTTCCCGCAGGCGGGGAGAGGGGACGACGGAGTTTGCCGCTTGTCCCTTCTCCCCGTCAAAAGCGGGGAGAAGGTGCCCGACAGGGCGGATGAGGGGCAAACGCCGGCCAATGCGTGTCCCGTGAGATTGAACCCGACAGAGACTATAGCCGGCGCACGCAAAGCGGGCCGGCTCTCGAAATTTCAAGAATGGTTGGGCGTCAGACGCGGCGGGCGAGGGAGAACTGTGCGCCGCTGTCGGTGGTGCAGTTGAGCTGCGACGGCGTGACGAGGGCGCAATTGACCTTGGACTGGGTGTTGCGGACCATCGAGGTCATGTTGATCTCGACCAGCGTCGGCGAGACGTTGATGTAGTTGCCGGAGGCGAGCAGCTGGTTGGTGTCGGTCGTGCGCGTGGCGAAGGTGCCCGCCGAGAAGGTGGAAACGATGCCGTTCGGATCGACCCAGTTACCCTCGACACCCGCGGGTGCCACCTGCTGCGGCTGAGACACCCGCACCTCCCTTGGCGCCTGGCAGGCGGCAAGACCGGCTGCGGACAGGATGGTGAGGATCGTCATCGGCTTCATTACTATCTCCCGGAACGCGCGAAACGCTCGCGCTCATTCGTGAAAACCATGCCGTGAACACTGGTTGAATGCAAGTGCAGCCAAGCCACGGTCATCCGACTTAATGCCAAATGAAAAACGCCCGGAGATGTTCCCCGGGCGTCTTCGAATGTTCAATCGAAAGCGGCGCTTAGCGAACCAGGACGTTCTTGAACTGCCACGGATCCTTCTCGTCCAGATCTTCCGGGAACAGGCCCGGACGGCCTTCGAGCGGGGTCCAGTCGGTGTAATGGCCTTCGACCGGGCCGAGATAGGGCAGCTGCACTTCCAGGCAGCGCTTGTAGTCGACCTCATCGGCCTCGACGATGCCGGCCTTCGGGTTTTCCAGTGCCCAGACCATGCCAGCGAGAACCGCAGACGTTACCTGCAGGCCGGTGGCGTTCTGGTAAGGCGCGATGCGGCGGGTTTCTTCCAGCGACAGGCGCGAACCGTACCAGTAGGCGTTCTTGTCGTGGCCGTAGAGCAGCACGCCGAGTTCATCGAGGCCTTCGACCAGCTCGTTCTCGTCGAGAACGTGCTGGACCGGCTGGGCATTGCCGCCATTGCCGAACATCTCGTGCAGCGACAGCACGGCGTCGTTGGCCGGATGGTAGGCGTAATGGCAGGTCGGACGGAACGTGACGTCGCCATCCTTGTCACGAACGGTGAAGAAGTCGGCGATCGAGATCGACTCGTTATGGGTGACGAGGAAGCCGTATTGCGGGCCGGGCGTCGGGCACCAGGTACGAACGCGGGTGTTGGCACCCGGCTGTTCGAGATAGATGGCGGCCTGGCAGCCCTTCTTGTGCTTCTTGGCGTTCTTCGGCATCCAGTTTTCATGGGTGCCCCAGCCAAGCTCGGCCGGCTGCAGGCCTTCCGAAATGAAGCCTTCGACCGACCAGGTGTTCCAGAAGACGTTGAGCGGCTTCGGGTTCTTGGTGAGCTGGGTGTCACGCTCGGCGATGTGGATGCCCTTGACGCCGGCCTTCTTCATCAGCCTGGCCCAGCCTTCGCGGTCGTTCTGGTCCGGCTCTTCGAACTTCAGGCCGAGATCATTGGCAAGATTGACCAGCGCCTGCTTGACGAACCAGGAGACCATGCCGGGATTGGCGCCGCAGGTGGACACGGCGGTCGTGCCGCCCGGATTCTTCTTCTTTTCGTGGCGAAGGGTTTCGCGCAGCGCATAGTTGGTGCGCTCGGAATTCTTCATGTTCTTGTCGAAATAGAAGCCGAGCCACGGCTCGATGACGGTATCGATATAGAGCACGTCGAGCTTGCGGCAGAGCTTCATGAGATCGACCGAGCCGGTATCGACCGACAGGTTGACGCAGAAGCCCTGGCCGCCGCCTTCGGTCAAGAGCGGCTTCAGAAGTTCCTTGTAATTGTCCTTGGTGACATGGGCCTTGATGTGGCGAACGCCGTGCTTGGCGAGAATTTCCATGTCGTCAGCGTCTTCGCGCGGGTCGATGACAACCATCCGGCTCTTGTCGAATTTGAAGTGGCGCTCGATCAGCGGCAGGGTGCCGCGACCGATGGAACCGAAACCGATCATGACGATCGGGCCGGTGATTTCACCGTGAACCGGATAGGTGGTTTCTGCCATTTTGGGTTTTCTCCTACGGACAGCGCGTTGTTTTGGGGCAAAATCGCCCGGAATTGGCTTGGAATGGCCCTAGAGCACAGATTTCTGTCACAATAAAGGGTCGAGGGGCAAGTGGCTGCGGTTGTGCTTAATCGCCACCGAGACGCCGAAGCGCTTTGAAAAGAGCCTCTTTTTTGCTGGCCAGCCCCTTGTATGCAGCCTCTTTCGGCTGCAGCGCCTCCAGTTGCGCGGCAAGCGATGCCGCAAGCGCGGCGCGGTCTGGCCGACCCTTCAGGACCGCGATGGGGTCGGAATAGATGCGGATTGTGAAGACGATATCGCCGCTCGCAGGCAATTTGCGCAATGTCTGGCGTTCGACGCGCAGAAAGATCGAATCCTCCGAAAGCTTGACCGTTTTCGCCGCCAGTTCCTCCGATTTCGATTTCGGCAGATGCAGGGCGCCTTCGGAATTGACCGCCCAGTTGAAGCGCTCGACAAAGCGGCCGGGCGACAGATTGTCGAACATGCGCGAGATCAGCTCCGCATTGCGGGTGCCGGCTTCGAAACCGGGAACCGGCGCATGGATGTCCTCCATGCTGCGGCCGTATTTTTCCGCAAGCGACCAGGACGAGGGAAAGGCGATGAAGGCGGCGACCAGATGCCAGCCGGTCTCCTTGCGCCGCATGAGGGCGAAATCATCCTGCGCAAGCAGGCCTGCGGTGACGAGCGGCGCATCTTCGCGAAGCGAAACGGCGCGGCCGGCGACCTCGATGGCATCGCCGTGACGACGGTAAAGCGAGGGATGCCGCCGCGGCAGGAATTCGGCGAGCAGATCGAGCAGCTCCTGCTGTGCATTTTCCGTGCCGGGCTCGGCGGCGAAGACGGCTGAGCGGTCGTTGGCGAGCAGGGCGCGCTTTTCCGCGAGATAGGCTTCGAGATCGCCATCCGGCTCGATCCAGTGATCGGGATCGAGTTGCGCAAGCCCGATGGTGAACGGCCTGGAAGAGCCGTCATAGGGCGTGTGCGCGGGTTTCATGGTGAGGCGCTCTTCCATGCGCGGCCTGTTCCTTATCCGGACAATTCCGGCTTTCCGTTAACATAGGCATGACACGCGCGCGCATCGCGAGGCAACCCATAACATTTTGCAGTTTCTGCGTCCGGGGCATGCCTGTAGACTCGATAGCGCATGCGAGACCGATGCCATGGATGAAGAAATCGTTGCCAGCCTTGCCGAATTGAGGGACAGGACGGATGTCCTGATCGCGCTCTATGATCAGCAGGACCGGTTGCGTTATGCCAATGCCGCCTTTCGCACCACCTTCGCGCTGGAACCGGACGAAACACCTTTCTGGCCGGAGCTGATGCGGCGCAACCGGGCGCGCGGGCTCGGCACGATCATCCGGGTCGACGATTTCGAGGCCTGGGTGACTTCCGCCCAGTCCCGCCGGGGCAAGGTGCCGTTCCGGGCCTATGAAACCGATCTGATCGACGGGCGATGGCTGTGGATGACGGAGACGGTCAATCGCGGCGGCTGGATGCTGTGCATCGCCAGCGACATCACCCATCTGCGCGCCGACGAACGCGATCTGCGCCAGGATCGCGATCTCGCCATGCGCGCCTCGCAGACCGACGAGCTGACCGGCATCTCCAACCGGCGCTATGTGATGGGTAAACTGGAAGAGATGATCGCCGGCAACGCGGCGGAGCGGCCGCGCGAGGGCTGCCTCTGCATTCTCGATATCGATTTCTTCAAGGGCATCAACGATCTCTACGGGCACCAGACCGGCGACGAGGTGCTGCTCGATTTTGCCCGCAAGGTGCAGCCGATCGTGCGGCGGCATGATTGTTTCGGCCGGGTGGGTGGCGAAGAATTCATGCTGCTTCTACCGGACACGACGATCGAGGAAGCGGAAGGTATCATCCGGCGGATCATGGATATCGTCAGGGCTTCGCGGCCGCTGACGGGAGCGCCGCTGTTTCGCTACACCTGCTCGGCCGGTCTTGCCGCGATGATATCGGGCGACAGCGCAAAAGCGCTTTATGCGCGTGCGGATGCGGCGCTCTATAGCGCCAAGCAATCCGGCAGGGACCAGATCATTATTGCTGCGGCTTAGGCACTCGTTCGGGATCGGCAAAAGCCCCTCACCCTGGCCCTCTCCCAGGTTGCGGGGAGTGGGGACGATAGCGCTGGATCAGGGACGACGGAGTTTGCCGCTTGTCCCTTCTCCCCGTCATGGCGGGGAGAAGGTGGCCGGCAGGCCGGATGAGGGG
>JAVBSF010000179.1:0-11996 GCA_031556925.1 Pararhizobium sp. | reverse complement strand
TGCGGCGGCAGCGATGATAATCTATCGGTGATGTCAGAAAGAGCAGGGTCCGATCCGGCTTGGGTGATTGAAAGGGCCGATCGTGGTTAAGGCCGGTCTTCTTCATATTGCTCGGCGCCTTCGACAGGCTGGAGCCAGGGTTCGCGGCGCTTGATCCACAGTTCCGTGATCTGCACATCGACAAGTTGAAAGGAGACAAGTGCGGTTCTACTGATTTCGGGCTGCCGGACCACGGGTCAATGGTTCAATTTGCTTCAAAGCTTTACCTTACAAGTTTCCGTGGACTCAGGCTCGAGACCTGCACCTGAAGAACCAAATTGCCGCATATCAGCGTATGCGATCATGGGTTACCGCAAGCTTTCGGCTCGCCCAAGACATCGTGCGCAAGATGCCGGGGCGGCCGAGGCATCGCTAGTATAGGGCTCAAGTCAATTGATTTCGAGAACCGAAGCGGTTTGGGGTCGCCATGAAGGTCGCAAATCAAATTCGGAGGCGGCCTTCTCAGGTGCGTTCGAGGCCCGAGATGGTCTTTTTGAAACGGTCGCCTCCGCTCCCTCGGAATCGCTTCCTCAGGGGGTTTTCAGAAAGGCGGCCACACCGGCTTCGGCAACTTCCCTGTCCTGTGCCGGCGTGCCCGACGAAACGCCAACGCCGCCGACAACCTCGTCATTCACGACAACCGGCAAGCCGCCGCCCACGACCATCAGCCGACCGCCAATAGCCGACGCGATGCCATAAGCCGGTGCGCCGGGCTGGCTCGCGTCGCCATATTCGTGCGTGGCCTTCTTCGCGCCTGCTGCCGTAAATGCCTTGTCGATGGAGATGGTGATCGAAGTGACCTTGCCGCCGTCCATGCGCTCGAATGCGATCAGGTTGCCGCTTTCATCCGTTACCGAAATGCACATCGGTCCGCGGATTTCCCGCGCCTTCTCTGAGGCTCCGGCGATGATGACTCGCGCGTCCGCAACGTCCAGCCGTGTGATTTTCTGCATATATGCCTTCCTCAAATTATGGATAAATGGATTTGCCTGGCCGACCGCCACCTCTTCAGTTGTAGAGATCGCTACGGTTCGGCGGGCGGGAGATCAGCGGGGTTGCCCTGTTCGAGAGTCAAAAGCGTCGTAAGCGCATCCGCTTCGGCGGGGATGATGTCTGGAGCCGATAGAGATGTTCGGCGCGTTGCCTTGCTGTCAGGCCAGACCAGACGGGTAGAGCCGCAGCCGCAGCGTTGATAGCCGCTCGCGTCTCCCGTCGTCCGCAATTTGGGACCGTTCCCAGGAACTTACCCTTTGCCGGATTGAGAACGTCGCAGGTTTTGCCGCTATCCGCCGCTAGCCACTTCCCATCGACAAAGGCCTGGGTAAAGAGAAAATCTTGGTAGTCGGGCATGAGGAAAATCCGTGCACGTGTTGGAAAACTGAAGATCGGGATCCGCGAATGGACGTTGCATGCTGCAGCCTGGCCATCCGCAGAAGTCATTCCTTTGCTTGCATTGGCCGAGCGGACGGATGGTGAACCATGCCAAAGCGCGTGTCTGTCACATGAACTAATTAATTCCCGCTCGCTCGCAGAGCGGGCGCGCGATTTTCCGAAATCAGCCAGCCGGCGGGAGAAAAGTCCTTAGCGCATAGAGGCAGGGCCTGCGGCCTGAGGAGAGCCGTCACATCATCATAGGACAGACTCCAGGGAAGAGTTTTGTAAACCTAAACCCATCGACAGAGCCAATCGTGCTAAACGGGACGACGGCCACGCGTGTTTTTCGAGCTAATACATTCGTTTTAGGAGATGCTGGATGTCTGATGTGTCGTTCGCAGTAGTCGGCGGCGGGCCGGTAGGCAGCCTGTTGGCATATGACCTGGGACGCCGGGGTCATCGGGTTACGCTTATCGATGACGAAAAGCCTTCGCTGGTCCGCAAGGCGGGGTCGGTCAATATTCGCTCCATGGAGCATCTGCGTCGTTTCGGCCTTGCCGAAGACGTTCAGGCTGCATTTCCCAAGTTCCCCGGGCATAACCTCGATATCGTGTTTGCCACGGGCTTCACCGGGTATGAAATCCATCGTTTCGAGCGAGCGCTCGGCTGGGACATTAGGCCTTATTCCGCGGAAATGACCCAGATGATCCCGCAGAAGACCCTTATGAAGGTCGCCCGCCGGAGGATCGAGCGTGACCTGCCGAACGTGACCGTTCACAGCAGTACTCGCGTCACTAAGCTCACGCGGAACGATAGCGCTGTCGGGATCGCCTGGGAGAATGCGGCAGGGGAAAAGGGCGGGGCCGAGTTTGACTATTTGGTCGGCTGCGACGGTGGTCAAAGCTTCATCCGCAAGCAGCTTGGGCTCAAGCTTGAAGGCGAAGGTTCGACGGCTCGTAACCTGCGCATCCTGTTCCAGGCGCCCTGGCTCTACCTCAAGACTAATTTGACGCTAAGCCAGCAGGTGTGGCTCGTTTCGGACAAGACTAACGCATCGTTCAGCTGGGGGCGGGGCTACAATGACAACGACTGGATCGGCGTCACGGTTTGGAAGGTGACGCCTGAGGTTGAGGCCGAGATCAAGAACGATCCGGAAGCGTACCTGCGCAAGGTGCTGGGCTACGACCTGCCTTATGACGTGATCTCCGTCGATGCCTGGGACACGCATAACCTCGTTGCGAACGCCTTCCGCAAGAATTGTGTGTTCCTGGCAGGTGATGCCGTGCACCTTCATCCGCCTACCGGTGGCCTCGGACTCAATACCGGCATCGGCGACGTCGCTGATCTCGGCTGGAAGCTGGCAGCCTTCGCCGAAGGCTGGGGCGGCGCAAAGCTGCTCGACAGCTACGAGGCAGAGCGTCGTGCCGCGGCGCTACGCGTCGTGGGGCAGGCCAATCACAACTACCGTTCTGGTGCGCCGGCAGACTATTGGGAGCCGGGGGTCGAGGATGTGGGTCCGGAAGGTGACGCGATCCGTGCCAAGGCCAAGCAGCGCATCATTGCCGAGAAGCAGGATGAGTTCTACAGCCCGGGCCTTGTGTTGGGAACGGCTTACGAGAACTCCCCGGTCATCGCTCCGGAGAAGGATGCGCCGCCACCGGCAACCGTTGTCGAGTACAAACCGGTGGCTCGAGCTGGCCACCGCCTGCCTCACTCGGTCGTGGATGGTCAGCCGATCTTCAGCAAGATCATCGAAGGCATGAATCTTGTGACGGTCGGCGAGGTCGATCAGGCCACTGTCGACCAGGCCAAGGAAGCTGCCAAGACGTCGAATATCCCCTTCAGTCACATTGCTGTGGGTGAGGACGGCTACGACGTCTACAAGACACGCTATCTGATCGTTCGCCCTGACCACTATGTGGCATGGCGAAGCGAGACCCCGGCGGAAGACTGGCGTCAGCTTCTGCTCCTCACCACCGGCCGCGCATGAGCCCGCCGTTGGCATAACACGACATTTACCGCCCCGGCGAGGCGGGCAGCCTTCGGGATGTCCGCCCTGGCCTGACCGGCGGGAGCGCAATCGAGACCCCAGGAGACGTTATGGAGTACCACCACAGAGGTTACGAACGCATCGATCCGCGTATCCGACCCGCGGAAGGGTACGGCATCAATCGGCCAGACGAGATTCCGTCTGAGATGGATGTGCTCATCGTAGGTTGTGGACCGGCTGG
Source organism: Pararhizobium sp. (assembly GCA_031556925.1). GTDB lineage: Bacteria > Pseudomonadota > Alphaproteobacteria > Rhizobiales > Rhizobiaceae > Pararhizobium. Next base: position 8,352 of record JAVBSF010000179.1, on the reverse strand, counting down.
GGCTTTGCTGGCGGCCCAGCTTTCCCGGTTCCCCAATGTGAATACGCGCATCATTGAGAGGCGTCCGTCCCGCCTCGAGATTGGTCACGGCGACGGCATCAAGGCGCGCAGTGTCGAAACCTTCCAGGCGTTTGGTTTCGCAGGCCAAATTGTCGATGAAGCTTATCAGATCACAGAGACACGTTTCTGGAAGCCCAATCCGGAAAAGCCGGACGAGATCATCCGCACGGCGATCAACGTCGACGATGAGCACGACATCAGCGAATTTCCGCACCTCATCGTCAACCAAGCGCGCGTCATCGACTATTTCATGGAAGCAGCGGCCAACGCGCCAGGTCGTGTCAAGACCGACTACGGTATTGAGTTTGTTGGCGTCAAAGTCGAGCAGGGGAAGGAGTACCCCGTCGAATGCCGACTCCGTTACGTGTCGGGAGCGCGTGAGGGGGAAGAATTCACTGTTCGCGCCAAGTACGTCGTGGGTGCAGACGGTGCACGCAGCGCCGTGCGCACCGCTCTCGGTTATCGCCTGCGCGGCGATGCTGCCATGCATGCCTGGGGTGTGCTCGACATTCTCGCAGAGACCGATTTCCCGGACTGCCGCATCCAAGCAATCATTCAATCTAATGACGGCGGCAACATCTTCCTCATCCCGCGCGAGGGTGGGCACCTGTTCCGCCTCTATGTCGACCTCGGCGAGACGGACAAGGATGACAACGGCGCGGTGCGTAACACGCCGTTCGACAAGATCGTCGAACGCGCCAACGCCATCATGCATCCATACAAGGTCGATGTGAAATCGGTCGGCTGGTGGTCGGTTTACGAAGTCGCGCACCGTCTGACGGAAGGCTTCGACGACGTCGCTCCGGAGATGGTCGGGAAGCAAACGCCCCGCGTCTTCCTTATGGGCGATGCATGCCACACCCACTCCGCGAAGGCGGGCCAGGGTATGAACGTTTCGATGCAGGACGCCTTCAACCTCGGCTGGAAGCTGGGTGCGGTTCTCGCAGGTCGCGCTCAGTCTTCGCTTATCGCGACCTACGCTCCCGAGCGCAAGGTGATTGCCCAGGATCTCATCGACTACGACAAGCGCTGGTCCACTCTCATGGCAACGCCTGCCGAGGAGCTCGAAGATCCGACGATCCTCGAGCGTTTCCACCAGGCTGGCTTTGAGTTCTCCAACGGCTTTGGAACGCAGTATCCGCCGTCACAGATCATTCTGGGCAGCGAACACCAGGCACTCGCGACGGGATATCCCGTGGGCAAGCGGTTTCACTCCGGTAAGGTCGTGCGCCGCACCGACGCCAACATGGTCCAGCTCGGCCACCTGCACGAGGCGGACGGCCGCTGGCGCATCTACGTCTTTGCGGACAACAAGCTGACCGCCGACACCACTTCGAAGGTGCGTGAGCTGGCGCAATGGCTGCAAGCCGATCCGGAATCTCCGGTCGTGAAGTACACGCCGGCAGGGGCGGAAATTGACGCCACCTTCGACGTCAAGGTGATCTACCCCTGCAAGCATACGGATTTCGAACTCGCGGATGTTCCGGCGGTGTTCAAGCCGAAACGCCTGCGGCTGGGAATTATTGACACCAACAAGATCTTCTCGAACGGCACTGCCTACAAGCAGACCGCGGACATCTATGCGGAACGCGGCATTTCCGGTGAGGGGGCGATCGTGGTGGTTCGTCCGGACCAGTATGTTGCGGCAGTGCTGCCACTTGATGCGACCGCGGAACTGGCCGAGTTCTTCGGAAGAAGCTTCCTTCCTGCGCACTAAGCATTCGTACCATTGGACCATGAGCGAGCCGGTAGCAGTGATCGCACTGCACCGGCTCGCTCGCGTTTTGCCCTGGGGATATGCCGACTACCAACCGGCGGGTTGCAGTGGTTCTGTCGTTCGAAATTTCCGAACTCCGGTGACGGGTCACACTGTACTCAACTGAAGGCAGTTCAGCTGTCATCATCCTCCGCCACGGCGCCATTCTGCTACAATGGGCGTGATCGGCGAGGCTCAGGAGCTTGCTTGTCACAAGCGATAGTGATCGTGCGGTGGAACCGTATGTATAGCGTCTAAGCCTTAGAAGAACGAACATGAAATAAACGGGAACATCAAAAGGGGAGACCTTCCATGCTCAAGAAAAACAAAATCGTTCGCAGGCTCAAGGGGTTCGGTGCGATCGCGTCCCTGGCATTAGCGCTCTCGGGAGCCACTAGCGCCTATGCCGTCGAGGTCAATGAGGAGTTGGCCAGCCTGTTGCCGCAGCGCATCCGCGAGGCAGGTATTGTTACCGTTGCCACGCCGATGCAGAATCCGCCCAACATCTTCGTGAAGGACGGCGAGCCTCAGGGTGAGGCGGTCGATCTGATGCGGGCCATCGAGCCCATTCTCGGCGTTAAGTTCGAGTTCTCTGACATCCAGTGGCCGGGAGTGCTGCCTGGCGTTCAGTCCGGCAACTACGACATGAGCATCGGCATCATTTCGTACCGGCCGGATCGCGAACAGATCGTGGATCTGGTTGTCTACCGCGCCAACAAGAGTGGCATCCTGCTTCCGGCGAATGAAGCCGACACGATCAAGGTGTCGTCGGACCTCTGTGGCAAAACGGTTGCAGCGGTTCAGGGTTCAATCCTGTTCCAGCGCCTCGAAACCGATTCCGAGCAGTGCAAGACCAGCGGCAAAGACGCGATCAGCATCCGCACCTATCCAAGCACGGGTCTGGCGATAGTTGCTCTCAAGTCCGGCAATGCCGTAGCGTTTCCGGCATCAACCGGCGAGCTGAGCTATGGTGAACGCGAATCCAATGGCCAACTGGTGAAGCACTATTTCGATGAATGGGAAGGCAATCCCCAGGCGGCGGCCGTTTCCAAGAACAATAAAGGTCTGGCCGAGGCGATTGCCGGCGCCTTCAAACAGCTTCATGACGCCGGCATTTATCAGGAAATTCTGGAGAAGTACGGACTCGCTGAAAACATGGTCGCGAAGGACCAGATCGTCGTGAATCCCGGTGAGAAGAAGTAAGCTGCTTCGAAATCCATTGTGGGGCAGGATCGCTGGATAAGCGATCCTGCCCATTTCATTTGCGCCGGAGGCCGGATATCCGCGCAGGTCACAAGCCCAGACGACAGACCGTATCACCAGTGGTCGCTACAGTGCTCCCAATCCCACGCTGCTTTGGGGCGTGAATACCATCGAGCCAGCCGCAACCTGCGCTCGCTAGGCGATAAATTTGCATAAAGGGGACAACATGCTGGCGGAGAACTTCACGGGCGTTAAGCGGATGAATGCTGCAGAGGCAACAGTTTCCACTTTGCTCGCAAACGGCATTGATACGCTCTATGCCTTGCCGGGCCTGCACAACGATCCGTTGTTTGATGCGGCGTACAAGACTGAAGGGAAGCTACGCGTATTGCATGCGCGTCACGAGCAGGCCACGTCCTATATGGCCCTCGGTGCTGCGCTTTCCACCGGCAAGCCTCAGGCCTTCGCGGTCGTGCCCGGTCCGGGCTTCCTGAACACCACGGCAGCGCTTCTCAACGCAGAAGGAACCTGTGCGCCGATTCTTGGCATCCTCGGCCAGATTCCCCAGCGCGACATCGACCGCAACCACGGTCATCTGCATGAAATTCGTGATCAGATTGGGATGGCTGGGCACGTCGCCAAGTACAACAACCGAATCCGCTCTGCTGCCGAGGCTCCATGGATCGTGAAACAGGCGATCACCGAGATGATCTCGGATCGTCCGGGTCCGGCTGTCATTGAATGCGCGATGGACATCTGGGTTGATACGGCGGCCGTAGAGGTTTCGGATCATCAGGCAAAACCAAATCACTATGCCGTCGACAGCGACAAGGTTGAGCAGGCAGCGAAGGTGATTGCGGACGCAAAGAAGCCAGTCATCATCGTTGGCGGCGGTGCTCTCGAAGCTTCGGAACAGGTCCTTGCGCTGGCTGAGTTCCTGCAGGCGCCGGTTCTGTCCTATCGCCGCGGGCGCGGCGTGATCCCGACTGACCACCCGCTCGCCATCAATCTGCCGATTGGTCACCGTCTCTGGCCGGAAGTGGATGTGGCGATTGCAATCGGCACCCGTCTGTTCATTCAGGAACAGCAGTGGGGTACCGACCCTGGCCTCAAGATTGTGCGGATTGATGCTGACCCCGAAGCCCCTGCACGTTTCCAGTCGCCGGCGGTGGCGATGGTGGGTGACGCCGCAGAGTATACGTCAGCGCTCAACAAGGTGCTGGAAGCCATCGCCAAGCCGACTGCTGCCCCCGGCATCGACCTCGCTCCGCATCGGGAATGGTTCAATGCTCGAATTTCCAGGCTCGAGCCGCAGCGCGCCTATCTGGAGGCGATTCGCAGGGGCCTCCCCAAGGATGGCATCTTTGTCGATGAGGTGACGCAGGTCGGGTTCGCCAGCCGTCTGCTATTCCCGGTCTATACGGCGCGCACGTTTATCTCGCCTGGCTATCAGGACAATCTTGGTTGGGGCTACGGCACCGCGCTCGGCGTTAAGGCAGCGAATCCGGACAAGCCGGTTGTCGCGATCGCTGGCGATGGTGGCTTCATGTATCAGGTGGGCGAATTGGCGACAGCTGCGCAGCACAACCTGGCTGTCGTGGTGATTGTTTTCGACAACGAGATGTTCGGCAACGTCAAGCGCATCCAGCAGGAACGCTATGGCAATCGCATCATTTCGGCGGATCTCCAAAGTCCCGATTTCGCGCGGCTTGCGGAAGCGTTCGGAGTGGCCGCCTACAGGGTAACGAGCCCCGAAGAACTTGAGACCAATCTTGGACATGCGATCGCCGCGAACCGGCCGGCGCTCATTCACGTCAAATGCGGCGAGATGCCAAGCGCATGGGACATGCTCCTGATGCCGCGGAGCCGGGGAGGCAACTAATGGAAGAGAAGTTTTCGCAGCTCTACATCGACGGCAGCTGGACACCGGCCATCAGCGGTCAGACCGTCGAGGTGATTTGTCCGGCTGACGGGCAAACGATCGCGACGATCGCACTGGGCGCAGCGGCTGATATCGATCTTGCTGTAAAGGCAGCTATGGACGCCTTCACTGCCTGGAGTTCGTGTCCGGGCCGTGAGCGCGGCATTCTGATCAATCGCCTTGCCGACTTGCTTGAGCGTGATCTCGAGGAAGTTGCCCGGCTCGAAGCACTGGATATTGGTCGCCCCTATGCTGAGCCACTCAATGTGGACATTCCCTCGGCTATAGCCACTCTGCGTACCTTCGCCGGCTGGGCCGACAAAATCGACGGCAGAACGATCCCGGGACCAGACCATTTCGGGCGTCCGGTTCACAGCTACACGACGCGCGTGCCGGTTGGGGTCGTGGGTGCGATTCTGCCGTGGAACGCCCCCACGATGATCGCTTGCTGGAAAATCGCACCGGCTCTCGCTGCTGGTTGCACGCTGGTCATTAAGCCCGCGCTCGAAGCACCACTGGCAGTGATGTATCTGGCTCGTCTCGCAGAAGAGGCAGGTTTCCCTGCCGGCGTCATCAATGTCGTTCCGGGTCATGGCAGCGATGTAGGGGCAGCGTTGGTCAGACATCCGGGCGTGGCGAAGCTCACCTTCACCGGTAGCCCTGCGGTCGGCAAGGATATCGCGCAGCAGGCTGCCGCCCTCATGCGCCCCGTTACGCTTGAGCTCGGTGGCAAGGCGCCTCAGTTGATCTTCGAGGATGCCGATCTGGATGCGGCCATTCAGGCGCTCGCGGCTGGCATCTTCACCAATCAGGGCGAAATCTGCGCGGCAGGTTCACGCATTCTCGTGCATCGTTCGATCGAAAAGAAACTGGTGAGCGAACTCAGTAAGATTGCTGACGCACGCGTCATTGGGCATCCGCTCGACCCCAACGCCAATATGGGGTCGCTCATTAATCGAAAGCACTTCGAGACCGTCACAGGCTATATCGCGGAAGGTCTCCGGGAAGGTGCCAGGATCGCGACGAACACTGATCCGGTCGATGGTTCGGGCTTCTTTGTCCGACCTACGGTCTTCTCGGGGGTTACCAATGACATGCGCATTGCCCGCGAGGAAATCTTCGGTCCGGTGGCGTGCGTCATTCCGTTTGATGGGGAAGAGGAGGCAATCCGAATCGCGAACGACAGCGACTACAGCCTCTCGGCCAATGTCTGGACCCAAAACCTGAGCAGAGGCCACCGCGTGGCTGCAGCCATCAAAGCAGGTTCAGTCTGGGTTAACGGTGGCGGCACGCCAGATCCGCGCACCGTGTGGGGCGGCGGCGGTCTTAGCGGCATTGGCCGCGAGCTCGGCGTTTCCGCCATTCATTCCCACACGGTCGAAAAGGCCATCAACGTCCTCCTTTAGTCGGTCGATCAGACCGTAATCTTGGAAAGATCCGATCTTGTTTACGAACTTTCAAAATCCCCCTGCGGATGCGATTCTTGAGCTTGCCATTGCGTTTCGAAAGGATACCCGGCCGAACAAGATTGACCTGGGTATCGGCGTCTACAAGGATCAGACGGGCGCAACACCAGTGATGCGTGCGGTCAAGGAGGCCGAAAAGCGGGTTTGGGAAACCGAGAACAGCAAGGCATATCTCGGACTCGGCGGCGATGAGGTCTTCGCCCGAAGCGTCCAGGAACTTGTTGTTGGCGATGCCGTGGATGCCGCGCGCGTGCGTTCGATCCAGACGGTTGGCGGAGGGGCGGCGGTTCGCCTTCTTGCGGACCTGGTCGCTGAAGGCAAGTCCGGCGCGATTTGGATTCCCAACCCGACCTGGATCAATCACGGACCAATTGGCAGAGCTGCAGGCATGGAGGTTCGGCAGTACACCTATCTCGACACGGCTTCGAACTCTGTTGCCTTCGATCAGATGGCCGACGAGCTGTCCAAGGTGGCGGCCGGTGAGGTGGTCGTCTTGCACGGCTGCTGCCACAATCCGACGGGTGCCGACCTGACGCTTGATCAGTGGAAGGAAGTGGCCGCGATTATTCGACGGAACCGGGCAATCCCATTCGTCGATATCGCCTACCAGGGCTTCGGTGACGGTCTGGACGCCGACGCGACTGGCCTGCGGATCGTTGCGGCAGAGGTGCCGGAGATGGTTATTTCTGCGTCGTGCAGCAAGAACTTCGGTGTCTACCGCGACCGTGTCGGCGCCGCCCTCCTCGTCGGCGAGGATGCAGTGTCGGTGGATCGCGCGAAGGGCATTCTACTCTCGAAGGGTCGCGTCAACTATTCATTCCCGGCCAACCATGGCGCGGCAACCATCGCAACGATCTTCAATGATCCAGCACTCCTTGCCGACTGGAAATCCGAGCTCGAGGGCATGCGTCAGCGCATGCTCAACATCAGGATCGCCCTGTCTGCCGGCCTAGCCAAGGCCACCGGCACGTCGCGCTTTGATTTCATCAAGGCGAACAAGGGCATGTTCTCGCTGCTTGGGGTTGGCGCGCCCGCTGTCGACCGGCTCCGCGAAGATTACGCGATCTTCCTGCCGCCTGATGGCCGAATGAACATCGCGGCCGTGAAGGAAGCCGAGATCGATTACCTCGCGAACGCTTTCGCGAAGGTTATCTAGTATTCGCGCAGATGGTGCCAAGGCGGCCCGTCGATAGTCAGGGATGTTGCCTCCTGGTGCGGATATGAGGCCGCGCCAGACGGCAGATTCAACGATCCTATTTCTTCCTCCGACATGAGGCACGCTCCAGTGGCTTGCCGGTTATTCAACTTATTGTTTTCGAGCTCGGAATGATGGGGATTAACCTGCCATTATCCGGGTTCAAGTGTGCCTTTTCGCGCTATCTAACGACATGCTGAAAGCGTGGTTTAGCGCTGCAAGACGCCTTGACTGGTGTTCTGATATCGGATCAAATGGTTCCTATAACGGACGCGTAAGCGTGCGGTTTCGGGACCTTGTTTCCGAAGGCAAGGCGTAGTTAGTTTCGCTGAGGGAACAAACAAAAATGCTCGTCCTGGAGAGGTCATCTGCAATCGGACCGCAACCGACTCTTCGGAAGAGATTGGTGGATCTGGTAAAGTTCCTTGGGACCGAGCAGTTTGAGAGTCATCTGTCGGAAACGATGGCAGCGGAGTTTGCCTGCCGCCACATGACGGTGTTTGCATTTCGCCCGCAATCTCCACCCCGTGTCGTGACGCTGGTTGCAAACGACGCGAAGGCTGATGCCGTAAAGCGGGCGGCAGAGCACTATACGAACAAGTACTGGGCCGTTGATCCCTCGAATATATTTAACAGCGCGCCGATAGAGTCTCGAACTTACGCGGTTGTTCTTTCCGATTCTGATGTTGATGATTTTGATTTCAAGTATGATTGTTATTTTCGAACAGGGATTTCACATCGTCTTTCAATC
>JAVBSF010000101.1:0-2592 GCA_031556925.1 Pararhizobium sp. | reverse complement strand
GGCGGCGGCCTGCGACTTGCCGTAGGCGGCGAGCACTTCGCGATCGTTTGGGAAATTGATCGCCACCTGCTGCATGACGGCCAGCGCCTGCTCGTTGCGGCCGGTCATGCGCAACGCGTTGGCATAGTTGAGCCCGGTATTGCGGTCCTTGGGATTGCGCTCATAGGCCTTGCCGATGCTATCGGCGTTCGCGACCAGCTGCGACGCCGTCATCGACGACGATGCGGCGGTGGACGACGGAACCGAGCCGGTCGTCAGCTCCTTCTTCTGGCCGGCACAGCCCGCGAGCACGGCGGCGATCGCGATGACGGAAATGCCGGAGACCATCCGGGACGAAATAAAATGCCTGGCCATTGCCCATGCCCCCATGCGTAAATTCGAGCACCGGACACGAGCAACAGGAAAAGCGGCGCAATCTTCACTCCAGCAATAGTCTGTTAACCCTAATAGAGTGTTAATCGCGGCCACCGGCGACCTCATGCCGCTTCAAGGATTTTTTGCATGGCTCCCTTCCAGTTCATCGAACGCGCGTCTCCCTTCAACACCAGCGGCGGCAAGACGCTGCCGATCTTTGCGGTCACGCCCGCCCATGTGGAACTCGGCGCCATCGATCCGATCGCGCTCGACTGGGCGCGCAAGGCGGGCTTCAAGGCCGAGCCGGGCGCAGTCCTGCTGATTCCTTCCGAAGACGGCCATCTCGGCGGCGCACTGCTCGGTCTTGGCGCCAACCCCTCCGAAGCGCCGTTCCTGACGGGCAAGCTGGCGCGCACGCTTCCCGCCGGAAAATGGCATGTCGAGACCGCGCCGCTGACCGCCAACCGTCTTGCGCTCGGCTACGGGCTCGGCTCCTACCGCTTCGACCGCTACAAATCCTCGGCTGCGGAAGCACCGACGCTGATGATCCCGGCCGATGCCGATGCGGTCGATATCAAGCGGCAGCTTGCCGGCGTCTTCCTCGCCCGCGACCTCATCAACACGCCGACCAACGACATGGGCCCGGAAGCCCTCGAAAAAGCGTTTCGCGCACTGGCCGAGCACTACAAGGCGACGGTCACGACGGTCGTCGGCGACGATCTGCTGAAACAGAATTTCCCCCTCATCCACACCGTCGGCCGCGCCAGCGCCGAAGCGCCGCGGCTGCTGGAGATGCGCTGGGGCAAGAAGGGTCATCGCAAGATCACGCTGGTCGGCAAGGGCGTCTGCTTCGATACCGGCGGCCTCGACATCAAGCCGGCATCCTCGATGCTGCTGATGAAGAAGGACATGGGCGGGGCGGCCAACGTCATGGGCCTGGCGCTGATGATCATGGATGCCAAGCTGAAGGTCGACCTGCGCGTGCTGGTGCCGGTGGTCGAAAACTCGATTTCGGCCAACGCCTTCCGCCCCGGCGACATCTATCGCAGCCGCAAGGGACTGACGGTCCAGATCGACAACACCGATGCCGAGGGACGGCTGATCCTGGCCGACGCGCTGGCGCTGGCCGACGAGGAGGAGACCGATCTCATCATCGACATGGCGACGCTGACAGGGGCCGCCCGCGTGGCGCTCGGCCCGGACCTGCCACCCTTCTATACCGATGATGAAAACCTCGCGGACGACCTGACGGAAGCCAGCCTGACGGTGGACGATCCGATGTGGCGCATGCCGCTCTACAAGGGTTACGAGAAGGATGTGACGGCGCGGATCGCCGATCTGACCAACGCGCCTTCCGGCGGCATGGCCGGCTCGATCACGGCGGCGCTGTTCCTGAAGCGCTTCGTCACGAAGGCTCCGAGCTGGGTGCATCTGGATATTTTCGGCTGGGCGCCGGTGGAGCGGCCGCATTCGCCGCTCGGCGGCGAGGCGCAGGCGATCCGGGCACTGTACCATCTGATCGCCGCCGGCAAGAAATGAACCCGGCAGCCGGCGTTAGAGTGTTTCCGCTTTTCCTGGAAATGCTTTAGCTCCGGCGGACGGAGCGGATGGCATAACCGGCGGGGTCGATGGCCTTGCCGGTTTTCGCATCCACATAGACTGGAACGGCGAGATCTCCGGTCGCTCTGTCGGTCACCTGCATGGTGACGCCGCGATCGGCGAAATAGCGGTTTCCGAAATCCGACAGCGCAATCAACAGCGGCTGCAGGTCATGACCCATCGGCGTCAGGATATATTCATGGCGGGTCGGGCGCTGCTGATAGGGACGCTTTTCGAGAAGGCCCGCATCGACCAGCGATTTGAGCCGACGCGTCAGGATGTTCGGCGCGATACCCGTGCTTTTCTGGAATTCATCGAAACGGGTGCGGCCGAAAAAGGCATCGCGCAGGATGAGAATGCTCCACCACTCCCCCACCCTGTCCAGGGTGCGGGCGATCGGGCAGTTCATTTCGTCGAAATTCTTGCGCTGCATGGGGAGAATATAGAAACTCGACTTGCATGCCGCAAGGAAGATCCCCGCCGACGGTTCAGACGGGGTGCAGGCCGCTGAGCTTCTCCATCGCCTCCAGAATGGCCGGCTGGCTATCGTGGCCTGTCTTGTAGAGACCGAGCATCACCGTGGCGACATCGCGCCCATCCGAGCTGTCGATTTCCAGATTGGTCTTGCGGCACCATTCT
>JAVBSF010000139.1:0-17951 GCA_031556925.1 Pararhizobium sp. | reverse complement strand
GATATGGTGATGAAGGCCTAGAATACCCCTGTGAATATGAGGTACCGATTGTGGAACGGTTTAACGGCACAGCCTGAGAGCATTCAGCCCTAACAGCCGACGTCAGCAGTGTCAGACATATTGGCATGGGCATTTGCTGACTTATATCGCTCCTGGCTGGACAAACAGCAGCGCTGCGATCAGAGCATGAGCAACGAGACGACGAGTGCGGGCGTCATCACGACGGCGCCTATCTTCATGAACGCCCAGGCCGTCATATCGATCCCTTCCCGCCGGAGCGCGCTGAGCCAAAGGATTGTCGCAAGCGAGCCGGTGATCGAAAGATTAGGCCCGAGATCGATCCCGATGAGAACGGCGCCGGCCATCGTGTCGCCGGCTTGAGCGGAATGGACCACGCCGCCGGCAATCAACCCTGCCGGCAGATTGTTGACGAGGTTCGAAACAACCGCGACCAATGCTCCCACGCCCACTGGCGCCGACGCCGGAAACGCCGCAGAGAAACTGGTCAACTTTAATGCGAGCCATTCGACGAGGCCTGACCTCTCAAGCGCCTCGACGACGACGAACAGGCCAGCGACAAGCGGCAAGACGCCCCACGAAATATGTCGCAGGAGCATCTGCGGCCCCTTCCGTTCAAGCAAAAGGATAAGGGTTGTCGACAAGAGACCTGCGGCAAATGTAGGCAGTCCAAGGTCCCAGCCAAGCACGGAGGATCCAACCATGACGATCGCAGTCAATACCAACGCAATCCCGGTGAGACGCGCGCTGCTTCCGAGAGCAATGGGTTCAGCTGCGACAATAGTGTCTGCTGCGAGCGCCGAGCGCTGGGTCCAGTAGAGGGCCAAGAAGGTCATGATGATCGCCGTAGCCGAAGGAAGGGCGAACATCGACAGCCAGTGCGTCAGCGAGGGCATCGTCCCGTTGCTGAAGATGACGAGATTTGCAGGGTTGGATATCGGCAAAACGAAACTGGCCGCGTTGGCAATGAAGGCGCAAATCAGAAGATAGGGTAAAGGGTCTTTGACCTGTGCGGCCCGGCAAGCAGCGTACACCGCCGGCGTCAACACGACGGCAGTCGCATCGTTGGACAAAAATACGGTCGTCACGATTCCGACGGCGTAGATCAGGATGAACAGACGCCTCGGCGACCCGTTGGCATGGGAGGTCGCGACGGACGCGAGCCAATCGAATAGCCCTTGCTGACGGGCAAGCTCCGACAGCATCATCATGCCGATTAGAAAGAGATAGACGTCAAACCCTCTGGAAATGCCGGACCATGCGTCTGCAAATCCGATAGAGCCGGCGGCAAGCAGCAGCAATGCACCGCCAACCGCCCAGACTGCCTCCGGCCACCGGAACGGCCGCGTCACGACACCGAGCACCGTCAGCGCCGAAATCCCCCAGGTCATAATCATGACCGGTCGCTCCGCCTCTGTCCAATGTGGCTAGTTCGCCAAGGCCAGCGGGGTGCTTGCGACTTCACCATCACCCTTCGCCGGCGGAGCTATGCTTTTATGGGCGGCAGCAAAAGCTGCAAGGGCCAAGATTGCAACGCCGCCATGCACCCAATAGGCCAGAGAATAGCCGCCGATGTTCGTCAGCCACCCTGCGACGATGTTGCTGAGCGATGCTCCAATACCCTGAACCGTCATCACTGCAGCAAGTCCGACGTTGAATCGACCCGTTCCGGACAAGATGCGTTCGGCCGCGATCGGCGTAGCGATACCGATCAGCCCCGCGCCAACGCCATCGAGGATTTGAACGGGATAGATTGATGCAAAGCCGGTGAACGAACCAGCGATCAAACCGCGCACCGGCAAAGCCATGAGACCGCGCGATACCGGGCCTTGCCGAACAGCCGTTGACGACGGAAAGCGAAGTCGATGTCATGGCAAACCTCGCGGCCGCGCGCCCGCTGTGCGGCCCTGTCCTTCGAGTTTTCGCCGTCCAACGCGCTGGACGACCTGGTTCAGTGCAAGGCCGATATCGCCATCCGCATGCTGAGGCCGGGACAGCAGGCGCTCCTGGCACGACGCACCGGCACCCTCGGGCTCAGCCTGGACGCCCACCGCGACTATCTCGCGCGCCGCGGCATGCCGCAACCGTCCCCGCACTAAAGGTAGTGAAATCGAAGCGGAGACAACTAGCTGCGCGATTTTCGGGAGGAAGGTTCGCCAGATCAAAATGCAGCGGTCGACGCAAGTTGTAGATAAATAGCAAGTCCAATGCACGAAAGAGCCGTTGTGAATGTGCACCCCCTCACATCCAGAAGATACGCCAGAGCCAAACCGAGCACGATGATCAGCATGCCGATCAACGGGCCGTTGTCAGCTACGGCAAATCCAACCGACGAGATGTTCACGACACTGGCGATCATCGTTGATGGCGCCGTTGCAGCGACGGGCTGCGTTGCCGGCCGGAAAATGATGAGAAAACGTGGCCAGCTCAGTCCGATGGCCAGAACAAGACATAGGGGAGCGATGAATGGCATGATCATCGGCCTGCCCCACTCGCCAGGGATCCTACCTCGGCACCGACATTGCCGCTTCTTTCCACCAGGGCGGCAAAGACCTGGCCTACAGCGATAATGACAGGATTGCTGTAGCCGATCTCGGCAATGCCGTCCGCCACGGTGGAGAGCGTGCCAACCCACCTGCGCTCCCCTGCCCGAGCGACGTCACTGACAATCGCGGCCGGAGTTGCGGCCGGCAACCCCTCTTCCATCAGTCTGGCCGCGATGGATACGGCCGTACGGCCTCCCATGTAAAAGACATTCGTCGTGTGACGATCGGCAAGCGAACGCCAATCGATATTGGCCGGCAAGCCACCGTGCCGAGAATGGCCGGTGGTGAAGCGGACGGATTGCGCGTGATCGCGGTGAGTAAGCGAAAGGCCGAGGCGCGAGGCCATCGCGCTTGCGGCCGTGATGCCGGGGATAACGTCGACGGGGATGCCGGCTCGCTTCAGATGGGCAATCTCCTCGCCGGCGCGCCCGAACACCATCGGATCGCCGGATTTCAGCCGCACCACCCGCTTTCCCGCCTTGGCGAGCTTCACCATCATGGCATTGATATCCTCCTGCCGGCAGCTTTCACGGCCGCCACGCTTGCCGACAAGCATGCGCTTGGCCTCACGGCGGGCGAGTTCCAACACATCGTCTGAAACCAGATCGTCGAACAGGATCACATCGGCGGCTTGCAATGCCCGCATCGCCTTCAGCGTCAGAAGCTCGGCATCGCCTGGCCCCGCGCCGACAAGGGTCACGCGACCACGTTCGATGGTGGCGGAAGGCGCCTCGGCCTCGCGGAATAGTTCGACCACCGTCGCCTTGTCGGGTGCATCGGCTCTGGCAAAAGCGCGATCGACGAATTTTTCCCAGAAGGCGCGGCGCTGCGGACCAGGCTCCAGCCGGCGGTTGACCCTTTCGCGCAGGGACTGCGCAAGCGCCGCCCACGCCTTCAGGCTGCGTGGCAGCAATGTCTCGATCCGGCGGCGGATGGCCTGCGCGAGGATCGGGGCCGCACCGTCCGTCGAGATCGCGACAATGGCCGGCGAGCGATTGACGATGGAGCCGAATTGGAACTGGCAATAGGCTGGCTTGTCGATGACGTTGACCGGAACGCCCGCGCTACGGGCGGCCGTGAAGAAATCCGCGGCTTCTCCCAAGTCCTCGAAATCGCCGATTGCAAGGTTTGCACCCGCAAGCGCTTGCTCTTTCCAAGGCTCCGGCCTATGGACCAGCTGTGCCGAAGCATGGGCCGGTAAGCGGGCGAGCAGGGCTTCAAAGGTCTCGCTCAGCGTGTCCGCAAAAACCTCGACATGGGCGCCGCAGGAGGCGAGCAGTTCCGCTTTCCATGCCGCGGCATCCGAGCCGCCGACGATGACGCAGCGTTTGTTTTCCAATGCCCAGAAGACCGGCAGCTTTGCCAAGGCTTCCATGCGGGCTGGTGCTTCATTCCGCGGCTGCTGCAAGACATCCATCGATGATCCCCCTGATTTCCGCGCGGCAGGAGCCGCAATTGGTTCCAGCATTGAGTTCCTTGCCGACAGCCTCGACGCTGTGGCAGCCACCGCGCACGGCGGCGACGATCTGGTTGACGCCGACGCCGAAACACGAACAGACGGTGGCGCCGGGATCGGGACGGCCAGCGCCGGGGCGTCCGGCAACCAGCGTGAAGCGCTTGCGCAGATTGCCGTGTTCGGCCGTCAGTTGCGAAACCGCCCAGTTGCGGGCAACGGCGACCGGTTCGCGCGCCAGAAACAGGGCGGCGAGCAGCCTGTCGCCATCGAAGAAGGCGAGCCTGAGATCTCCGGTCTGATGATCGGCATAGCCCAACGGCTCGACATTCCCATCGATGCCAAAGGTAGCCCGGCACCATGCTGTCCAGTCGGCAGGGGCCTCGGCAAAGGCAAGCTCGATGCGCCATCCGCCATCCGCCTTGGCCAAAGCCCAGTAGTCTGCCTGCGGCTGCGCCGGCTTTGCGACCGAAACGGCGAAACCATAGAAGGAAGCCGCAAAGGGGCGCGCTGCAATGGCGACATTCTTGGAGGCAGGCTGGCCTGATACGGGATCGGTCAGCGGCGGAACGACGGTATCGATGCGGGCCTTGGCGGCAAACTGGTCGTTCCAGTGCATGGAGACGAAGATGCTGCCGCGGGCCTGCCGCTCGGTGATCAGGGCTCGAGCCAAGCTTTTGCCGTGGGGACTTTCGATCTCGACCAGCCCGGCGCTACGGACGCCGATGGCCTGCGCGTCGCGGGGATGGATCTCGGCAAAGGGCTCGGCGATATGGGCGGAAAGCCGGGCGCTTTTTCCCGTCCGCGTCATCGTATGCCACTGGTCGCGGATACGGCCGGTGTTGAGCGTGAAGGGGAAATCCGTTGTCGTGCGGTCCGTTTCCGGCGGATAGACAACGATGAAGCGCGCCCGTCCGTCCGGGTGATAGAAGCCGCCGGTTGCGAAAAACCGGGTCGTGTCACGGCCTTTTCCTGCCGGCTGCGGCCATTGGAAGGGCGTCATCGCCTGATAGGCGACATCCTCGACATCGGCATAGGCGCCGATATCGAAGTCGCGCTCGCCCTTGTTTTCAAAAGCCGACAGCGCGGCGTGTTCGGCAAAAATCTCCGAGGGACCGGAGTAGTCGAACCCGGCGAAGCCCATGCGATCAGCCACTTCGCAAAGCTGCCACCAGTCGGCCTTCGCGCTGCCGGGGCGCGACAGGAAAGGGCGCTGGCGGGAGATGCGGCGCTCCGAATTGGTCACCGAGCCATCCTTTTCCCCCCAGCCGAGGGAAGGCAGCAGCACATGGGCATGGCGGGCGGTATCCGTCGTCTTCAGCACATCCGAGACGACGACGAAGGGACAGGCAGCAATCGCCGCTTCGACGGCATCCGCATCCGGCATCGAAACGACGGGGTTGGTCGCCATGATCCAGAGCGCCTTGATGCGTCCATCGGCAACGGCGCGGAACATATCGACGGCCTTCAACCCGGCATGATCAGCCATGGTCGGCGATTGCCAGAAGCGCTGGACGCGGTCGCGATCGTCAGCGTTTTCGATCGCCATATGGGCCGCCAGCATGTTGGCAAGTCCGCCGACTTCGCGGCCGCCCATGGCGTTCGGCTGGCCCGTCAGCGAAAACGGCCCCATGCCCGGCCGGCCGATGCGGCCGGTCGCCAGATGACAGTTGATGATGGCGTTGACCTTATCGGTGCCCGAAGACGACTGGTTGACGCCTTGGCTGTAGCAGGTGACGACCCGCTCGGTGCGTTCGAACAGGCTGAAGAACTGGCGCAGTTCGCTGGCGCCGAGCCCGGTGCGTTCCATCAATTCGGGAAACCGCAGGGTGCCTGCGGCGGCAAAGGCATCGGCAAAACCGTTGGTGTGGGCGGCCACATAGTTTTCGTCGATGGCGCTCGTCTTGGCGAGGTGGGCGAGCAGGCCGGTGAACAAGGTGATATCGCCATCCGGACGGATCGCCAGATGCAGGTCGGCGATATCGGCCGTCATCGTCCGGCGCGGATCGACCACCACCACCTTCATGCCCGG
This sequence comes from Pararhizobium sp., assembly GCA_031556925.1. Classification (GTDB taxonomy): domain Bacteria; phylum Pseudomonadota; class Alphaproteobacteria; order Rhizobiales; family Rhizobiaceae; genus Pararhizobium. The sequence continues at coordinate 11,902 of JAVBSF010000139.1, read as the reverse complement.
CCGGGCGGCCTTCGCGGCTGCCAGCCGCTGGTAGACGACAGGATGACACCAGGCGAGGTTCGAGCCGGTGAGGATGACGAGATCGGCAAGCTCAAGGTCTTCATAGGTGCCCGGCACGGTATCTGCACCGAAGGCCCGCTTGTGGCCCGCCACCGAAGACGACATGCAAAGCCTTGAATTCGTGTCGATATTGGCGGAGCCGATATAACCCTTCATCAGCTTGTTGGCGATGTAATAGTCCTCAGTCAGAAGCTGGCCGGAGACGTAAAAGGCGACGGAATCCGGGCCATGCTCCGCGATGGCTGCGGAGAAGCGCTCGGCGACGAGATCGAGCGCCTCGCTCCATTCCACCGGTTTGCCGTTGATTTCAGGCTCGAGCAGGCGGCCGTCGAGATCGATGGTTTCGGCCAGCGCCGATCCCTTGGAACAGAGGCGGCTGAAATTGGCGGGATGATCGGGATCGCCCTTCACCGAAACCTTGCCATCCTCCTCGACCTTGGCGATCACCCCGCAGCCGACGCCGCAATAGGGACAGGTGGTTTTTGTTTCAGCCATGATAACCGGCTCCCGATACAAGCGATGTTTTCCTGATGCAGGAGCGGCGATCTCCCTCTTCTCCCCAGCGGGGAGAAGATGCCCGCAGGGCAGATGAGGGGGCCTTGGCCGGGAGCTCAAAACCTGCCGCCCCCTCATCCGACACTACGCGCCACCTTCTCCCCGCTGGGGAGAAGAGGGAGATTGCCGCAGCTTCCTGCACGATCCACGTCATGCTGTTTACTCCGCCGCCATCATCAGGCTTTCCAGCGCGATGAAGAGTTCGCCGTCCTCGTTGCGCAGAGGGATGGTCCGGACTTTACCTTCATCCGCCCCCTGCGCCTTGCCGGTTTCGAGCGAAATCACCCAGTTGTGCAGCGGGCAGGTCACGGCCTTGCCGTGAACGATGCCCTGCGTCAGCGGTCCGCCCTTGTGCGGGCAGTGGTCCTCGATGGCGAAGACCTCGTTTTCCGCCGTGCGGAAAACGCCGATCTTGCCTTGCGGAGTCTTCACACAGCGCGCGCCCCTCAGAGGAATGTCGGCGATGTTGCCGATGGGATGCCAGTTCATGTCTCTTTCCTTTCCCAGATCACTCAACTCACTCGGCGGCCTGGCTGAAGCCGACGGATGCCATCGGCCGGAACTCGTGCTTGTCCTTGCCGGAGACACGCTCCGACCACGGATCGACCTGGGCGAACTGCTGGCTGAAGACGAAGCGGTCGTAATAGGCCTTGCGCTTTTCCGCATCGCCCATGATCTGGCGGCGGATTTCCTCAAGACCGATGCGCTTTGCCCATTTGTAGATGCGCTCGAGATAGCGGGCCTGCTCGCGGTACATCTGGGTCAGCGCCACGATATGCTCCAGCGCCTCGTCCTCGCTCTTCACGAGACCGAGAACCTCGGTACCCTTGATGTCGAGGCCGGCGGCGCCTGCGAAATGGATCTCGAAGCCACTGTCGACGCAGATGACGCCGATATCCTTGCAGGTCGCTTCCGCGCAGTTTCGCGGACAGCCGGAAACCGCCATCTTCAGCTTGGCCGGCGTCCACGAACCCCACATGAATTTCTCGATGCGGATGCCGAGCCCTGTCGAATCCTGCGTGCCGAAGCGGCACCAGTCGGAACCGACTCAGGTCTTCACCGTGCGCAGGCCCTTGGCATAGGCCTGACCGGAGATGAAGCCGGCCTTGCCGAGATCGGCCCAGACGGCGGGCAGGTCTTCCTTCTCGATGCCGAGCAGGTCGATGCGCTGGCCGCCGGTAACCTTCACCAGCGGTATCTCGAACTTGTCGACGACATCAGCGATGGCGCGCAGCTCGCCCGAGTTTGTGACGCCGCCCCACATGCGCGGTACGACGGAATAGGTGCCGTCCTTCTGGATGTTGGCGTGCACACGCTCGTTGATGAAGCGCGACTGGTAATCGTCCGCATATTCATCCGGCCAGTCGCAGACGAGGTAGTAGTTGAGCGCCGGGCGGCATTTGGCGCAACCGCAGGAGGTCTTCCACTCCAGCTCCTGCATTACCGCCGGAATGGTCTTCAGGCTCTTCGCCTTGATCAGGCGGCGTACGTCGTCATGGCCAAGCTCTGTGCAGGTGCACATCGGCTGGACGGCGGCGGGGTTGTAGCTGTCGCCGAGCGTGATCGTCATCAGCTTCTCGACCAGCCCCGTGCAGGAGCCACAGGAGGCGGATGCCTTGGTGTGGGCACGCACGTCATCCAGCGACGTCAGGCCCTTGGAGGTGATGGTCGAGGTGATCTTGCCCTTGCAGACGCCGTTGCAGCCACAGATTTCCGCGTCATCCGGCAAGGCTGCAACGGCCGCCATAGGGTCCAGCGGAGACCCTCCCTGATAGGCCTGCCCGAAGATCAGCGTCTCGCGCATCTCGGAGATGTCCGTCGCCTTCTTCTTCAGGTCGTTGAACCAGGCGCCATCGGCGGTCTCACCATAAAGAACGGTGCCGATGATGCGGTTTTCCTTCAGCACCACGCGCTTGTAGACACCGGCGGAAGCATCGCGCAGCACGATCTCCTCGCGGTCGTCACCATCGGCGAAATCGCCGAGCGAGAACAGCTCGATGCCCGTGACCTTGAGCTTGGTCGGCGTATCGGAATGGACAAAAGCCGGCGAACGATCGCCCGCCAGATGGGAGGCGGCGATGCGGGCCATCTCGTAAAGCGGCGCGACAAGGCCATAGACCATGCCGCCGACTTCGGCGCATTCGCCAAGCGCCCAGATGTTGCCATCCGAGGTCTGCATGCCGTCATCGACGACGATGCCGCGGTTGACGGCGAGGCCCGCTTCCTTGGCAAGGCCGACGCTGGGACGGATGCCGACCGCCATCACCACCAGCGTCGCCGGGATGATGCGGCCGTCGTCGAGCTCGATGCCCTCGACCTTGCCATCGCCGATGATCGCCTTGGTGTTGGCCTTGCAGATGATCTTGATGCCGCGGCCTTCCAGCTCCTTCTGGAGAAGATAACCGGCGGCGGGATCGAGCTGCCGGTCCATCAGGGTCGACATGACGTGCAGCACCGTCACATCCATGCCGCGGCCGGCAAGACCGGCGGCTGCCTCGAGACCGAGCAGGCCACCACCGATGACGACGGCCTTTTCACGGGATTGGGCGGCGAGGAGCATGGCCTGCACGTCGTCGAGATCGCGATAGGTGATGACGCCGCGCATGTCGTTGCCCGGCACCGGGATGATGAAGGGCACGGAGCCGGTGGCGATCACCAACTTGTCGTAGCTCTCGGTGACGCCGTGGTCCGACGTGACCGTCTTCGCCGTGCGGTCGATCGCGACGATCCGGTGGCCTTTGTAGAGGGTTATGCCGTGCTTGATGTACCAGCCGTCACCATGGATGACGATCTCTTCGAATTCCTTCTCGCCGGAGAGAACCGGCGAGAGCATGATGCGGTCGTAATTGACGCGCGGCTCGGCGTTGAAAATCGTGACCTGATACTGGTCGGGTGCCTTGTCGAGCAGATGCTCCAGCATGCGCCCCGGGGCCATGCCATTGCCGATGATGACGAGTTTTTCTGTCATGGTTGTTTCCTGGTTCAGGCAGCGGCAGGTGCCGCGGAGAGCGCGTTGCGCTCGATCTGGCGGATGGAGAGGTGCATCCAGACCATCGACACGGCGACGACGGCAAAGAGCAGCAGGAAGCAGCTCGACCAGAGGCCGGTCATATCCTTCAGGAAGCCGAAGGCGATCGGCAGGATGAAGCCGCCGAGACCGCCGACCATGCCGACGACGCCGCCGACAGCGCCAACGCTATCGGGGTAGTAGACCGGGATGTGCTTGTAGACGGCCGCCTTGCCGAGGCTCATGAAGAAGCCGAGCACGAAGATCACGACGATGAACACTGCGGGCGTGATGCCGAACGCCGCGCCGTCCGTTGCTGCCGGAAGCGAAAGGATGAGGGTTGCGAGTGCCGAGACGGCGAGCACCCAGTACATGACGGTACGAGCACCCTTGCGATCCGAAAGCATGCCGCCGAAAGCGCGGAAAATGCTGCCGGGGATCGAGTAGGCGGCGGCGATCATGCCTGCATGGGCGATATCGAAGCCGTAGACGCCGACCAGATAACGCGGCAGCCACAAAGCGAGGGCGACGAAGCCGCCGAATGCGAAGAAGTAATAGAGCGAGAAGCGCCAGACCTGGGCATTCTTCAGCGGCGCGAATTCCTGTGCGAGGCTGCGCGGGGCAACCTTGCGATCCTTGCGACTGCGGAAGGCCGGATCGTCTGTCGTGGTGAACCAGAAGACGATCGCCATGACGACGAGGCCGAGCGCCCAGATCTGGGCAACGGCCTGCCAGCCCCAGGCGAGAAGCACGAAGGGCGCGAGGAACTTGGTGACGGCAGCGCCGACATTGCCGGCGCCGAAGATGCCGAGCGCCGTGCCCTGCTTCTGCGCCGAGAAGAACGGCGAGACATAGGCGACACCGACAGCAAACGAACCGCCCGCAAGGCCGACGCCGAGACCGGCGAGCAGCATCTGCGGGAACGTCGTGGCGTAGGAGAGCAGGAAGGTGGAAAGGGCGGCCGCGAGCATGGTCGCGACATAGACGAGGCGGCCGCCGTAACGGCCGGTCCAGATGCCGAGCACGATGCGCACGAGGGAGCCGGAGAGGATCGGCGTGCCGATGAGCAGGCCGAACTCGGCTTCGCTCAAGGACAGGTCCTGTTTGATGCGGATGCCGATGATCGCGAAGATCGTCCAGACGGCGAAACAGATGGTGAAGGCCAGTGTGGACACCCACAGGGCTTTGGCGGATTCACCAGGGGAGATGGCTTTGTTGTTTTCAGACATGGCTTCTCCGAGGCCCGACAAGGTCGTGCCGCTCCAATCTCGGGGTTAAAAAACAAAAAGCCGCTGAGCAGGTGTGCAGACACGCGGATGCGTGCGCATTTCCTGATCAGCGGCTTTGCTGGAGGCGCCCGTCGTTGGACGCCGATATCGTGGCCTCGCGGCCTGCTATCTACAAAGCAAGAGACGTGCCAGTTTTATGATGCTTATATTTTTCAGAGGTTTGTGGAGTTTTCGATGGAGAAGCCGGCGCGTCTCTCACCGAAAATGCGCAAAACAGGCATCAAACTTTGTGCACTGCACATAATTTAAGCGCAGATAAAACTCATTGCACGGCTTGGTGTGCGATGTAGTCGCCGACCGCGTCGGGATCGAAAAGTCCGCCATCGAAAAAGCCGTCCGGCCCGAGGCTCAGGGCGCCAGAGGAGCCGACCGGCGTCTCGACCGTCAGCGCCCCTTCCACTTTCGCGCTTGCCGAAGGCATGGCAACGCCATGGGCTTTCAAAGCGGCTCGATAGAGATCCGGCCGATAGGTTTCCGCCGCAATCTCCTGATGCGAGGGGGAGTGTTCGATCTGCCCCCAGCGGACCATCTGCGTATAGAACCAGAGCGCATGGCTCTTCCAGGGGAAGGTCGCCGCCTTGGCCTGGGGCACGAAGAAATCCCGGACAGAACGGGCCTCGCCACCGCCGACGGGCAGGAGGCCGGTGAGCGCCGGCATCAGAAGCTTACTGTCGCGTCCGACATAGGCGGGTCGCGCCAGAAGCGCAGCTAGTTCGGCATGGTTTTCGGCTCGCCCGCACCAGCGCGAGGCTTCCTCCAGTGCAACGAGCAGCGCCGAAAGTGCTTCCGGGTTGGCTTGCGCCCAGCCGGCATTAACGCCCAGTACCTTTTCAGGGCTCGACTTCCAAATTGCGGCCTTGGTGGTGGCAAGATGTCCGCCCCGTTTCGTCACGCCAAAGCTGTTCCAGGGTTCGCCGGCACAATAGCCGTCAATCATGCCTTCCGCGAGCGCGTCGCCCATGTCCGGCGGCGGCAGAATTAGGATTTCAATATCCCGGTCCGGATCGATGCCGCTCGCAGCCAGCCAGTAGCGCAGTTCGTAATTGTGTCCCGAATAAGTATGGACCACGCCGAAACGCAGCGGATCGGACGGCCAGGCCGCGATCGCGTTGCGCAGCGCTTCGCCATTGACGCGCGCATCGAGGTCAGCCGTCGCGCCCTGCTGCGCCATCGCCTGCCAGAGGTCGGCCGAAACCGTTACCGCATTGCCGCCAAGGCCTAGCGCCATCGGCACGATCATCTTGGGCGCAGGCGCACTGAGGCCGAGATTGCAGGCGATCGGCATCGGCCCTAAAATATGCGCGACATCGAAGTGACGCACGGCCAGCCGGTCGCGTATCGACGCCCAGGAACGCTCGCGCATTAGCGACAAGGCAAGACCATTATTTTCGGCGAAGCCCTTTTCCTTGGCGACGACCAGAAGGGCGCTGTCGAGCAACGGCACGAAACCGGCTGTGATCTCGTAAGTCATTCGCTGGCTCCCGGATCAAGCAGGCTTGCGGCCGTGACGAGGCTTTGAGCGATCTCGACGATCTTGCGATTCTGGTTCATGGCCGTCTTGCGTAAAAGTGCATAGGCCGCGTCCTCCGACAGCCCGCGCGAGCGCATCAGCAAACCCTTGGCGCGATCGATGATTTTGCGGTTTTCCAGCTCGCCGCGGGTTTCCTCAAGCTCGCGCGACAGGCGCGAAAACGCGTTGAAGCGGCTGATCGCCATCTTGAGGATCGGCCGCACCCGCTCCTGCTTTAGCCCGTCGACAATGTAGGCGGAAACCCCGGCATCGACCGCGGCCTCAATGGAAGCTTCGTCGGACTTGTCGACAAACATCGCGATCGGCCGTTGCACAGCGCGGGAAATCTGAAAGAAGCTCTCCAGCATGTCGCGATTGGGGTTTTCCAGGTCGATGACGATGACATCGGGATTGACCGCGGCAATGCGGCGCGCAAGCCCGTGCATATTGTCGATGATCGTCACCTGGTCATATCCGCCCTCGCGTAGCCCTTCTTCGATGATCGACGCGCGGATGCGGTTCTCGTCGATAACCAATACGTTGAGGCTGGTTGGGTTCATGAGCTCGCAGCGGTTGGCGAATTAAGCACGGCCGGCAAAATTTCTATTTCCGCCGTTCATACCGGAATGAGCGAAGCTCATGATAAAATCAAGTCCCAACTTGCCGACCAGCGTGCCGTGCTCAATGCTCTACCCAAGAGGTCATGTGCCGCTGTTCCTTAAGTCAGTCGCCGAAATTGGCGATGGCGTGGTCGGCGTGCAGGCCGACTCCGCAAGCAACGATGATCTCGACACGCTGTTCGCCAAGGTGAAGGCAGAACAGGGACGCCTCGACGTTCTCGTCGTCAACGCCAGTGGTGGCAGTATGCTTCCGCTTGGCCAGATCACCGAGGAACAGATCGACGATACCTTCGGCCGCAACGTGAAGGCCGTCATCTTCACGGTGCAAAACGCGCTTCCGCTGCTCGGTCAAGGCTCCTCGATCGTCCTGACCGGCTCGACCGCCGGCACCGAAGGCACGGCTGCATTCTCCGTCTACTCCGCCTCCAAGGCGGCGGTCCGCAACCTCGCCCGCTCCTGGGCGCTCGATCTGAAGGGCACCGGCATCCGCGTCAACGTTGTTTCGCCCGGCGCGACGCGCACCCCGGGCTTTGTCGAACTTGCCGGTAACGACAGGGACCAGCAGCAGGGTCTCATCGACTATCTCGCCTCGCGCATCCCTCTCGGCCGCGTCGGCGAAGCCGAGGAGATCGCCAAGGCGACCCTGTTCCTTGCTTCCGACGATTCGAGCTTCGTCAATGGCGCTGAGCTCTTTGCCGACGGCGGCCAGGCCTAGGTCCGATACTGCGCCGGGCAATTTTGAGCCACTCCGCCCAAAGTTCTCTCGGCGGCGGAACCAGATGCTCGACAAGCGTTTGCAAAAATTGGTCTCCGGCGTGTTGCGGCCTGCATTCAGGCAGGAAAGGAGGCTTCGTGGGGTCTTCTTAAATGCCGAATGCCGAACAGCAACCACGCTCGCAGCCGAGCGAGTACGATGCCATCCTCGCCGGCGGTCGGGCCGTTCTGGATGCCATCCCAGCCGCGGTTTATCTTTGCGATCGTGACGGATTTCTCGTCGCCTATAATGCAGAAGCCGCTCGTCTCTGGCGAAGAGATCCATCTCTTTACGGATCACGGGACCGATTTTACGGGTCGTATCGGCTCTACCGCATTGACGAAACACCGCTGCCTCACGAGAACTGTCCCGTGGCGGTGGCCCTCCGCTCGGGTGAGGAAATTCGAAATGGCGAAGTGGTTATGGAGCGGCTAGACGGAACGCGCTTCGAGGCTCTCGCAAATGTCCGCCTGCTGCACGATCGCGACGGCCGGGTCGAGGGTGCGATCAACTGCTTCCAGGACGTCTCTGCGCAGAAGGCGGTCGAACGGGAAGCGCGCCGAAACGCGGCCGATCTCGAGGACTTCTTCGAAAACGCCGCTGTGGGGCTCCACATTGTGGGCAGCGACGGGATCATTCTCAGAGCAAACAAGGCCGAACTCGACCTGCTCGGCTTTGCTGCCGACGAGTATGTCGGCAGGCATATTTCCGAATTCCACGCGGACGACTGGGCAATTGCCGACATACTCGGCAAGCTTCAATCCGTTAAAAACCTCGATCGTTATCCAGCAAGACTGCGCGCCAAGAGTGGGCAGATCAAACATGTCCTGATCACCTCGAACGGGCGGTTCGACGGCGACAGGTTCGCGAATACCCGATGTTTCACCATAGATGTGACCAGCGTTCATAAGGCTGAGCAGGCCCGCCGCGAAGGTGATGAACGCCTCGCCGCAACGTATCAGGCTGCGACGATCGGCATCGCGGAGGCGGACGCCGACGGCCGTTTGCTGCGGGTGAACGGAGCGCTCTGCCGGATGCTCGAGCGTTCGGAAGAAGAATTGCTGGCGATGACTTTCCTCGACTACACATGGGCTGCCGACAGGGAGAAGGACCGCGCCTCTTACGCACGACAGGTCGACGGCGAATTCGATAGCTACGTCATGCGCAAACAGGCGTTCAAACCGGACGGCACGCCGGTTTACCTCGACGTGCACAGCTCGTCGGTGCGGGATGCCGAAGGGCGGTTTCGATACGGCGTGCGTGTCCTGATCGACGTTACCGAAGCCAAGCGGATGGAAGACCGCATTCGCGAGAACGAAAGAAACTTCCGCGACCTGCTCGAAGCACTGCCGGCCGCCGTCTACACGACAGATGCCCAGGGCCGCATCACCTTCTTCAACCGGGCTGCCGTGGACATGGCGGGACGCACGCCGGCGCTGGGCGACGAATGGTGCGTCAGCTGGCGGCTCTATCGAACCGACGGCCGTTTCCTGCCCAATGCCCGATGGCGGTCGCCATCAAGGAGGACCGGGCAATCCGTGGCGAGGAAGCGGTTGCCGAACGACCCGACGGAACGCGCGTGCCTTTCATCCCCTACCCGACGCCGCTGCATGATAGCGAGGGCAGGCTGATCGGCGCCATCAACATGCTGGTCGACATTTCCGATCGGAAAAAAGCCGAGGAATATGCCGAGCGGCTGGCGGCGATCGTCACCTTCTCGGACGATGCGATCGTCAGCAAGGATATCCAGGGCGTCATCCAGACATGGAATAAGGGTGCGGAACGTGTCTTCGGATACGAGGCTGCCGAGGTGATCGGCAAGTCAATCACCATTCTAATTCCGCCGGATCGTCAGGACGAAGAGCCGGAAATCCTGGCGGGGCAAGGTTTCGGTGCAGTGGAATGTTGAGGGAGGCAAAGGTGGCCGAAGGCTCTCTCTTACATGGACGGAAATTGATGGGCCGGAGGTGGCGGCGCCTGAACGAAAAGGCTTCGGCAGCCGTCTTCTCGAACAGGCCTTGGCCCGTGAACTCGATGCAGAAGTTGCCCTCTCCTTCCCTGTATCCGGCGTTGTTTTCACATTGGATGCGCCCTTGCCCGACATGCACCCCGCCGGAGGGAGAGATTATAGATGACACTCCACGATCAGAACTTGCGCATCTTTGTGGTCGAGGATGAAGCACTCGTCGCGATGCTGATGGAAGACATGCTGATCGATCTCGGCCACGAAGTGAGCGCCATCGCCTCACATCTGCATCAGGCTTGCGACATAGCGCAGACGGGCACGTTCGATCTGGCCATCCTCGACGTCAACCTCGATGGTCAGCCGAGCTACCCAATCGCGAAAACCCTGAGAGAACGTGGTATTCCCTTTGCTTTCGCCACGGGATATGGCGGCACGGGGCTGGATCGCGCCTTCACCGGCGTTCCGACATTGGCAAAGCCTTACGTCGCCGAGGACGTGCAGCGTCTCATCGCAGCGCTGATGCGACCAGTGTCCTGATCGGGTAGGCATCAAGCGGGCGAATCCGGCTCTGCGTGCTTGATCGCTCTACGATAGACAGGCACGCGAAGCGGAATGCCTGACGGTGCTTGCGAGCTTCATCGATCAAGAACATCCCTGATGCGCGCCGCCAAATCCTCGAAGGAAAATGGCTTGATCAGGAGATGCACGCCGTACCCACATCATCCGCAGACAGGGCATTTTCGTCATTGAAAGGATGCGCGCGCGTTTTGACGGGCTTGAGAGCGATACCGTTTACCCGCATCCTGTCGCCAGCATCGGCGGCCAGAGATGTGCGGAACGTATCGACGGCGCTACCCTGCATCGCGATAAGACTCATTTTGGGCTGGCTATCATGAACAGTGTTGCCTTGGATTATCGTGTAGCTGCCATCCTGTTCGATCACAGCCGCAACCGCGCCACCGAATGCGAAATGCGCAGTGATCGGCGACGAGAAGTAGCGATTGAAAGCATCAGCGTCGACGTTGGCGACTTCGGTGCCATGCCACCAGCCGCCGACGGTGAATACTGCGTGATGGATCGGCCCCACATTGGCACGGATTTGATTGACGACCTCTCGGATTGCGTTGAAACTTTCGGTGTCTGCCACAAGCGTAACCAGCCTCGCACGATAAGCCTCATCGATGCTTTGTGTGAGCCTTTCCAGTCTCTCCGCATTCCGGCCAGGGACGACGACATTCGCGCCGGCTGCGAGAAACGCACGAACGATGCCTTCACCGATGTTGCCATAGCCTCCGAGCACCACGGCATTCTTGCCTGTGAGTTTCTGGTTTTCCATTTGGTATTTCCCTTTCGATTGAGGCGTCTAGTCGCGGTTTGGTTAAACGTTGGCCGCCGCCAGAAGCTCGATAGCTCGCGTGCGTGCGCCAATTCCTGGAATGTAGGGGTTCACCATGATCTGATCGGTTTCGTATTGGGCCGCGATCTGTTTGAGTTTTTCGATTGCTTGGAAGGGGGTACCCGACACAATCCGCTCATGGTTCTGGACTACCCGTGTCCTTTGGAGAGATGTGAACTCGTGCCTGCGCGCATAATCCAGTTTCGGCAGTTTCGCTGAGTCGTCCCCGGTCTCGATGTTGGCCAGCCATATATGGAAAGCCTTGGTAAGGTCGGCCGCGAGCGTTTCTTCTTCGGCGACGGCGAGGAAGACGGTAACGATCACCTCAGGGTCGTCGAAGAATCTGGAGCGCTTGAACTCCGAGCGATATTCTTGTGCCGCCCGTGCGCCTGCGCCGGTCGGATTAATGAAGTGCGCGAAGGTGAAGCCCGCACCATGATGGGCGGCTATCCGAGCGGTGCTACCGCTGCTCCCCAATACCCATGGAGACGGAAGGTGGCTGGAGAGTGGCCGCGCCACGTACGCCTCCGGCGTATGGCTCTCGGACTTTCCGCCCACATGCCCGAGAAGCGAGTCGAGTTTCTCATTGTAGGGAACGGGTCGGGTGAGAGCGGCGGTGCAAAAGTCGGCCACGGTAGCGGCGGCATAATGCTGCCGCGGGCGGAGTAAAATCCGGCCACCTATTTCCTTTCTGCAATGAGCGCAGGAGGGACAGGGGATCTACACCGTGGAACTTTATTTAAGG
>JAVBSF010000194.1:0-6110 GCA_031556925.1 Pararhizobium sp. | reverse complement strand
GTTGGCTCGGATATGAATATGGGGAGAGGCGGGAGCGAATGCAATGGAGGCTTGCTCACCTTGCTTTGCGCCCACACGACCAGCGATGGCGTTCCATTCGACTTGACGCCAACGGGGGAGTCTGGGCTTGCCTGATGGCCGGGCTTGGTAGCCAACCGGAAAAAAGCGGTCCCAAAAAAGGCAGGGGCGCGCCCCGAAACGTCATGGCATTTTGCCATCCTGTTTCGGAAGACGCGCCCCGGCTATCGAGGTGCAATCAGCGACAAGTGCCGCTCGCCGCGTTATAGATAAGACCTGCGCGGCCGTGAGCGTAGTTCAGCCGGGTCATGTCCCAGGCCGAGGAGGGTTTGATCATCCAGGCGGCTCAGCGCATCGTTGACAAAGGGACGCATCCGGCGTTCTTGCACGGCAATCAGGCGGCCCCAGAAACCAATCTTTCCAGACATGGAAAACTCCTTTTTTCTGACGCCGTTTATACACTATTGCGTGCGCATCTGCCGTGTTAACTCGGAAGCCGAGCTATGCGGGCGGTACACATCTGCGGCGGCGGAAGGAGTTTTGAGCCGGCGATATCTGGCCTTACCGCTTCGCCAAAATCCTCGCCACATCCAGCGCAAAATAACTCAATATCCCGTCACAGCCCGCGCGCTTGAAGGCGAGCAGGGTTTCGAGCATGACGCGCTCGCCGTCGATCCAGCCGTTGGCGGCGGCGGCCTTGATCATCGTGTATTCGCCGGAGACCTGATAGGCGAAGACGGGCAGGCCGAAGCCCTCCTTCATGCGCCAGCAGATATCGAGATAGGGAAGGCCCGGCTTGACCATCAGCATGTCTGCGCCTTCCTCGACGTCGAGGGCGGCGTCGCGCATGGCTTCGGTGCCGTTGGCGGGGTCGATGTAGTAGGTCTTCTTGTCGCCTTTCAAAAGGCCGCCGGTGCCGATTGCCTCGCGGTAAGGGCCGTAGAAGGCGGAGGCGAATTTGGTGGCATAAGACATGATGCCGACATTCTGGGGGCCGGCGGCGTCGAGCGCGCGGCGGATGGCGCCGATGCGGCCGTCCATCATGTCGGAGGGGGCGATGATATCTGCGCCGGCATCGGCCTGGGCAACCGCCGCGCGGGCGATCTGGGCGACGGTCTCGTCGTTGACGATCTCGCCATCGCGCAAAATGCCGTCATGGCCGTGGCTGGTGAAGGGATCGAGAGCCACATCGGTGATGATGCCGATGTTCGGTACCGCCTTCTTGATGGCGCGGGTGGTCTCGTTGATGAGGTTGTCGGCGGCAAGGCTGTTGGAGCCGGTCTCGTCGCGCAGCGACATCTCGATGTTGGGGAAGGTGGCGAGCGCCGGGATGCCGAGATCGGCGGCTTCACGCGCCGCTTCCACGGCCTTGTCGATGCTCATGCGGTTGACGCCGGGCATGGCGTCGATCGGCTCGACGATGTTGCTGCCGGGCACGATGAAGATCGGCCAGATAAGATCGTCCACGGTCAACTGGTTTTCGCGCACCATGCGACGGGTCCAGTCGGCCTTGCGGTTGCGGCGCATGCGGCGGTGGCCGGTGATGATATCCACAGGGTTCGTCTTGTCCGCCATTGCCTAAGCCTTTCCGTCATCGTGTGCTGGCGGCGGTTTATCACGCGGGCGGGTGAAATGAAAAGCTTGGGATCATGCGGCAAAGTGGTGCCTGCTTTTCATTTCCTCCGGCAAAGCGGCTGGCGAAGGGAAGGGGAGACCTTTATCGTGCGGCCATGACCCTTGATTCTGTCCAGGTGCCGCGTCTGTCGCTTGCCGAAATCCTTTTCGGCATTTTCCTGCGCCTCGTCGCGGTCAGCTGTTTCTGGTTCGGCCTCAATTACTGGGCACTGCTGATCGGCTATTCCTTCAATGGTTCGGGTCGCTTCGATCTGCTTCCTGTCGCGTGGCGCGTGGCGGCAACGGCGCTGGCGGTCGTCTATCCGGTCGCGGCACTCGGGCTGTGGCTGATGGTGTCGTGGGGACCGGTGATCTGGCTGGTGGCGGCTGCCGCCGAGATCGCCATGTTCGGCTTCTATCCCGACATATTCGGGACCAAGCCGCTGCTGCTTTTGCTGCATGGAACGGTGGCTGTTGTCTTCGTTCTTTTCAGGGTCGCGATCCTCCTGCGGCGGGTGAGGCAAGCCAAGGCTGCAAGAAATGATTCACCCTGATACAACGGTCGTGAAATGTAAGGTGCTGTTAAGCCTACGGTTTAAGTCGAATTTTATACGTATTCGATAGTGTCTGTCTCAAGGCGGGGATAACCAATCACACCGCCAAACAAAACAGTGAGGCAGTACAATGAACACCAAGATCAAGCCGCAGGCAGTCGTCGCAAAAGACCCCCATGAAGATGCGATCCGTTCGCTCTATATGGAATCCCTCCACCTCGTCGAGCGTCGGCACCGTCGCCTGCTCGACGTCATCAAGGACGAGTTCGACCGTCAGGGCCGCAGCGACGTCAACGCCGTCCAGGCTCTCCTGCTCTTCAACATCGGCAACTCGGAACTCACCGCCGGCGAACTTCGCTCCCGCGGTTACTATCTCGGTTCCAACGTTTCCTACAACGTCAAGAAGCTGGTCGACCTCGGCTTCATCAACCATCAGCGCTCGCGCATCGACCGTCGCTCGGTCCGCATCAGCCTGACGGAAGACGGCCAGGAAATCGCCGAAACGGTTGCCAAGCTCTATGAGCGCCACATCGGCTCGATCCAGAAGGTCGGCGGCATCGGCACCGACGAATTCGGCGAAATGAACAAGCTCTTGCAGCGTCTGGACCGCTTCTGGAACGATAGCATCATGTATCGCCTGTAATCGGTGAAAACATCCAGATTTCAGCAACGCCCGGTCGCCCTGCGGCCGGGCGTGCTCATTTTTGCATCTTGCCCGAAATATGCCGTGCTTTGCTGTGACTGTTGCAGGATTGCCGATGGGCAAATAAGGCAGGTGCGCGGGTAGCCGAAGTCATGGGAATGTGACACGAATTGGCCATATTGCTATGACAGCCACACATTGAATAACGGGTTGCGGGGCTGGGCTAATTGGTTTCCCGTTGCAGCATGTTCGCGCAATCGTGAACGTTAAAAGCTGATCCCGGCGCGTATGATTTGGCTTTGGTTAACCCTGTTCGTGGTAGCGCTGAGGCGTGTTTGCGTAGCAGCATTGGGATGATGAGATATGTCGAAGAAAAACGGAATTGATGCTTTCTCGCGCCGGTCTTTCCTGCGTTCGGCCGCCGCAGTCGGCGCCGCTGCATGGGCAGGTGGCGCCAGCGCACAGGATGCGCTGCTCGAGATCATCAATGCGCCGCGCCGTGGCACTTGGGACGACCAGTTCGACGCCAAGGCCTCGCGCTCCACGGCGGCCGTGTCTTCCAACACGCCGATCTTCTCGATGGAAACCATCGCCAACACCGAGCAGGCGATTGCCGACTATCAGCGGATCGTTTCCGCCGGCGGCTGGCCGATGGTCAATACCGGCCTGAAGCTGGAAATGGGTGTTTCCGATCCGAGCGTGCAGGCCCTGCGCCAGCGCCTGATGATCACCGGCGACCTCGAAAAGTCGGCCGGCATGTCCAATGCCTTCGATTCCTATGTCGACGGCGCGGTCAAGCGCTTCCAGGCGCGTCACGGCCTTCCGGCGGACGGTGTTCTCGGCGAATTCTCGATGAAGGCGCTGAATGTTTCGGCTGACGTTCGCCTGAACCAGCTGAATACCAACCTTGTCCGCCTGCAGTCGATGTCGGGCGATCTCGGCCGTCGCTATATCGTGGTCAATATTCCCGGTGCGCAGATCGAGGTCATCGAAAATGGCCGCGTGGTTCAGCGCCACACGGCGATCGTCGGCCGTCTGTCGCGTCCGACGCATATCATCAATTCCAAGATCTACGAGGTCATCCTCAACCCGTACTGGACTGCGCCGCGCTCGATCGTCGAGAAGGACATCGTGCCTTTGATGCGCAAGGATCCGAACTACCTCAAGGACAACGCTATCCGCCTGCTCGACGGCAGCGGCAACGAGGTTTCGCCGGAAACGATCGACTGGAACGCCGAGAAGGCGCCGAACCTGACCTTCCGTCAGGATCCGGGCAAGATCAACGCGATGGCCTCGACCAAGATCAACTTCCACAACCCGAACAACGAATACATGCACGACACGCCGTCGCAGGGCCTGTTCAACAAGCTCGCGCGCTTCGAGTCCTCGGGCTGCGTGCGCGTGCAGAACGTTCGCGACCTGACGGTCTGGCTCCTGAAGGAAACTCCCGGCTGGAGCCGTTCCCAGATCGAGGCGACGATCCGTTCGGGCCAGAACAACCCGATCAAGCTGGCGGAAGAGGTTCCGGTCTACTTCAAGTATATCTCGGCCTGGTCGACGATCCCTCACATCGTGCAGTTCCGCGACGATATCTACGAGATGGACGGCGCGCAGGAACTGGCGCTTCAGACCACGACCGGCATCGAGCCGGTGGTCGGTTCGGTCGAATAAGGTTTCAATCTTCAAGAACCCGGCTTGCTCAAGGCCGGGTTTTTTGTTGCCTGCGAGCAGCTTGCTCCCCTCTTCTCCCCAGCGGGGAGAAGGTGGCCCAAAGGGCCGGATGAGGGGGAGCCGACGACCTTAGAGTTTGCCGCACCACCCCCTCATCGCCTCACTTTCGTTCGGCACTTCTCCCCGCCGGGGAGAAGAGGGTGCTTGCCGCACTCTGCGTCTCCTCATCGATGCTCTTTCGGAACGTTTCGGTGGTGCAAAGCGTCGCAGGGATGCGCGCGAAGCGTGGGAAATGGCGCAAATCGCACAGCCCGTATTGCCCTTGCCATGCGAGGACGGTAAACACCGTGCCACATCCTCACAGGAGCCCTGAGAATGAGCGTTTCTTCCACAACCGACACCTTCTTCACCCGCTCGCTTGCCGATACCGATCCGGATATCTTTGGCGCGATCGAAAAGGAGCTTGGTCGTCAGCGTCACGAGATCGAACTGATCGCCTCTGAAAACATCGTCTCGCGCGCCGTCTTGGAAGCGCAGGGCTCGATCATGACGAACAAGTATGCCGAAGGTTATCCGGGCAAGCGCTATTACGGCGGCTGCCAGTTCGTCGATATCGCCGAAGAACTCGCCATCGAGCGCGCCAAGAAGCTGTTCGGCGTCAACTTCGCCAACGTTCAGCCGAACTCGGGTTCGCAGATGAACCAGGCCGTGTTCCTGGCGCTGTTGCAGCCGGGCGACACCTTCATGGGCCTTGACCTCAACTCGGGCGGCCACCTGACCCACGGTTCGCCGGTCAACATGTCCGGCAAGTGGTTCAACGTCGTTTCCTACGGCGTGCGCGAAGGCGACAACCTGCTCGACATGGACGACGTCGCTGAAAAGGCTCTCAAGAACAAGCCGAAGCTGATCATCGCCGGCGGCACGGCTTACTCCCGCATCTGGGACTGGAAGCGTTTCCGCGAGATCGCCGATGAAGTTGGCGCCTACCTTATGGTCGACATGGCCCACATCGCCGGTCTCGTTGCCGGTGGTCAGCATCCGTCGCCGTTCCCGCATTGCCATGTTGCGACCACCACGACCCACAAGTCGCTGCGTGGCCCGCGCGGTGGTGTCGTTCTGACCAACGACGAGGATATCGCCAAGAAGATCAACTCGGCCGTGTTCCCCGGCCTGCAGGGCGGCCCGCTGATGCACATCATCGCTGCCAAGGCCGTCGCCTTCGGCGAAGCTCTGCAGCCGGAATTCAAGGATTACGCTGCCCAGATCGTCAAGAACGCCAAGGCGCTGGCCGAAACGCTGATCGCCGGCGGCCTCGACATCGTATCGGGCGGCACCGACAACCACCTGATGCTGGTCGACCTGCGCAAGAAGAACGCCACCGGCAAGCGGGCGGAAGCGGCACTCGGCCGTGGCTACATCACGTGCAACAAGAACGGCATCCCCTTCGACCCGGAAAAGCCCTTCGTCACCTCCGGCATCCGTCTGGGTACGCCGGCCGGCACGACGCGCGGCTTCGGCGCGGCCGAGTTCCGCGAGATCGGCAACCTGATCACCGAGGTGCTGGACGGGCTGAAGGCCGCCAATTCCGACGAGGGCAACGCGGCGGTCGA
>JAVBSF010000219.1:0-5180 GCA_031556925.1 Pararhizobium sp. | reverse complement strand
TAGTGTCACGCTGAGAGGTGTCCGTCTCGAAGCCCTTCCAGTATTCGTTGAAAGTCTGCTGATCGCTTTTAGCGATTGCCATGGTGGCAGCATTCACTCCCCAGGGAAGAAGCAGGGCAACAATAGCGCCCACGGCGAAAGCCGTCCAGTGAATCTTGTGCAGCAAGGCGAGCGCAATACCGACACCGGCAATCACTGCAGCGAGGATGACGTAAAAGACGAGCATTAATACTCCCAGGTTGGAAACCATTTACATGGCCAATGATACACCATCCGAGAAAGATGATGAACCGATAGATTAAACATGAGTTCTCCACAGTCAAACAAGCGCACCTTAAACAGCTGGAGCGCAATTTCTCCAGAAACTTTCAACCTCACGGTTCGAAGAATATTTGAGCCCAGCGCTGAGGCTAAACTTCAAGCGGCCTTAGATGATGTGCTAAGTCAAATTGCCGAATCTAAGACTGGCCCGCAAGCGGCTCAACGAGAATATACTCGTGAAGCAATCGAGCTTAAAAAGAAGAAAGAAAAGCTCGAGCGAAGAATCGCTAAGCTTCAAGAGCTTAAAAAGAAAGCGATTGGCCCTCTCATCATCTCGCTCTTCATTGGAGTGATCGTTTGGGTCACCATTCTAGCTCTTGGAGCTGGAGCTATCGGTGGAACCACCTATGCAATTCAGCAGGCAATTGCTAAGGATATGGAAAACATCAAAGAGAATCAGGCTACGAGCCTCACCATTGAAGAGGTTGATTCGGATGTCCACGCTGGGCAGCTGATGGGGGTTCCCGATAGGGGAGACGGCGAATTCGGCTCTTATGTCAAAGAGAGCGAAAACGGAGATTATCCTGAGCCAGCATATCTTTTAGAGGTTACCTTCTGGGAGGCTGAACTCGATGGTTGCGACACCACACTCGCCACCGTGGAGTCTACTGAGGAAATAGCTGGCTGTGTAGCAGCTGCTAGAATTGAACTGGTTAACACTGAGGACCCCGCTATCACTCAAGCGTGCGTACTCTTGCAGCTGGGGGATGAGGATGCGACTACCACCTCCATAAGCTCAGATGAGCAACTAGAATGGGCGCGAGCTTCTCAAATTAACACAGTAGCGGAAAAGAGAAATAAAGTGACCAGCTACCTAGCTGGAGATGAGGATAGCTGGAACTCTACCACACTTCTAAGTTGCCAGGTTTCGGGAACAGATGACGAAACTTTAGCCCGAGAAATGTCTTACATTGTGGGGCAACTTGTCTATAGGATCAACTCGCAGGCGTATTTAGCTGGAGGAATTTTCACCTGGCTTGAAGCGGATGGAAGCTACGCTCCGATGAGCGTTTGGGATGGTCACCGCCCCATGGAAAGCGAGAGCGAGCTCGGCGAATAAAAGAAAAAGAGAAGGCGACTGCTAACATATGCAGTCGCCTTCTCTGTCCTCTCAGCGATGATAGATGCCAAGCTTAGCGTCCCTGAGGAAGACCTTTCCAAGCCGGCGAGCCTTCCGGCGACTCGAGGCGCTTCCAGAGCTGTAAACCTGATCCTTGCGGTTCTTTAGGCACACTAGATATGACTCGCTATCCCCAACGGAGCTTGAAAAGGAGAAAAGCTGAAGCGTCACCGTGAGCTCCTGTGAAGCTGACTTAGAATTTGACATGCTTAACCTCCTCAATAGCCATGGCGGGAGTGAGTCCCCGCTCCCAAAGCGCATAAAAACCGTCGATGCTGTAGCCATCCTCAACCTGGTCACCGTCGGCGCTCTTGCCGATGATCGCCTCAACCTCTTCGATCCAGTTGAGCCAAGCGAGCTCTCGATAGGGGAGAGTGGTTTCGCTAACCATAAGGTCGAGCTGGTCATCTCCATTGTAAGGTACAGAGTCAAGCGTAGCGAAAGCGGCTTCGAGTGAAACCGATTCGAGATTAGCCATAAGCTTTCCTATCTTTTCCTAAGTGCTTCAGTGATGGTGGTAAGCAACGCTAGACAACAGTCTAAGCGAGTTTTACTGTTCAGTTGAACAACGATGTGTTAGCTGTAGTGATGAGCTTAGACTGTCAGCCAGCGCTCACTTCAACGCGGCGAGAAAAGTCGCAAGCCCCTTCTCAGCGATGTAACCGCCGCGGGGTCGGACAGTTGCGATACCCTCGGCCTCACACCACTTTTTCATGGTGGGAGTAATGTGATCGTCGGCCCAGCCGGCGGGCTTAAGCTGCTTGATTACCTCAAACTTACCCTTGATTCCCAGCTTGTCACTATAGTCGGAGATCAGAAGAGTCTTTGCCTGAAACCCGAAGGCCTTCGGCACATCTTCGGCCATTTCTCCCCAAGTGGAGAGAAGAGCGATGTCATCTCGCGAGCGCAGAATCTCCAGAATGTGCGCGGGAATGAAGATATTCCAGGCGCCAGCTCGGGCTGTCTCTCCAGGGGTCGGAGCCGACTCTTTAGGCTGCGTGGGAGAAATAGTGTCATCGATATCGAAGATCAACATAGTTTGACACTAACACAGCACAACAGCTTTTTCAACTGTTATTCGATACCCAAGGGTTCAGCAATCAGAGCCACTGAATAAAGCTGCGCTCCGAGCGTGACGATTGCCTCTCGAGCCTCCTCGGACTCCTCTGGCTTCGGGTCTAAGGAAATATAACGCTCTCCGAGATTCAAAAGATTCTCTACGGCCTCTAGAGGGACTCGTGGAAGCGAGATAAGTCGTTTGCATTCCTCATAGAAAAGAATAAAAGCTTTCAGCTGAGGAGCGTCATCTTCCTGGCCGTTCAAGAGTAAGGTGATCGCCTCATCGCCATAATCGATAATGCTATCCTTTAGCTTACTAGAGTAGGAAAGAGCGAAATAAAGCTCATCAAAGCCGATTCGACTCATGCCGGCTGAGCGAGCTGAAAGCGCATCTTCAATGATTCTTTTCTCACGTGGGCTAGCGCTGTCACTTGTGGCCTTAACGGAATTCATTAGCTCCAGGGCTCGAGTTGTTTCCTCCGCACCGCGAAGAATTGTGCGAGCAAACACTCGAGCCTGTTTGCTGTAGCTCTTCCACTCGTCGCCGCGGATATGAAGATCTTCATCGTGGTCGTTTTGGAGTTTTGAACCTATGACACCCCAGAAACTCGCAAACTCCATGAAACCTCGCGGGCGAACCTCTAGGCTTACAAAATTAATCCCCAATTGGACTCTTTCCATAGGTTTGAAGCTCTAGAGTCTGCTGTTCGAACACCTCTGTAAGCTCGCTCAATGAAGCCTCAAGAGAGAGGAACTCAGAATTAAGCCTATTCACAAGCTCATCATCCAGCGGGCCCAACTCACCCCGCTCCGCTCGCTTCACCACTCGATGGCTTTCATCCTCATTTTTACGAATCTTCTTATGCAATTTTCTCAGCCGTGTCGAAGCTTCAGCAATATCCTTAGTTACGTTTTTAAGCCACTCTGTATATCCGAAAGCAATAGTGCAGCTGAAAGAGCCATAGCAAACAAAAGAGTAAACAATCAATGAGACGAGATTACTTAAAGTGAACCCATCGATCAGAATACTCACATAAGCGGGAATCAAGTAGAGGATAAAATATAGAGCAGAGAAGAAAACGAGCATAGTGCCAAACCCCGAATGCAATGACTTCCGCAGGAAGAAAATAGGGTGAGCCCAAGCAAGCTCGAAAATCCTTAGCGTGGCGCTAAAAGTCGCTTTAATCTTCTTCATCAGCTCACCTCGAGCATCTGACGGGCGTTGAGTGAGTTCCCAAGAAGCTCAGTGAGTGTGAGCTCATCCTGTGCCTCATAGCGACTCCAGCCGCTCATTCGCACCGCAACTCGCTGCGATTCTTCGACTCGATAAGTCTTATTCCCAAAGAGGCTCGTAAGGGTCGCCTCACCAGCCTCCACCGCACGCAGCACGAGCCGATCACGAAAAAGACCGCGACGGATGCGAGTAATCTGTAGCTTGCTCATTGGTATCTCCTCTGTTAGCGATTCCAGCGCTCGTTGCGCTTTTCAAGAATCTTCTGACCCTCAACATCATCCTCTCGGATGTTGTCCTCATCATCCCAACTCATCTCAGTGCGTTCCCAGTCCACGAGCCCAGCGCGGACAACCTTAGCTCGCTCGTTAGACTCGCCACCGTTGTCATTGCCACCGAAAATCACCACGTGGGGATCACGAGCTTCAGAGGCGGAGATGAGATTACCGGAATCGTGGTCAACGCTCGTCTGAAGCGCCTCAGCGAAATCATCCTTAGAAAGCTCGGGGAAATCATCTCCGTACTCCTCGTAAGCGTCCTCCAGCTCACCCTTAGTGGGTGCACTCCAGCCGCCACCGATGAGCCCAGCGAGCACGTAGAAAAGCTTCTCCTTGATTGTCTCAAGCTTGAAGTCGTTCCAGCCGAACTCTTCGCCAGTGACATCACCATCGGCGTTCGCATGGGCTACCGGCTCTTTCAGGTAAACGAAGCTGTGGCTCGAAGAAGAGTTCGTAGCGAACCCCCGGCGGAAATTCTTAAGAAATGGAATCTTGAAAGCCATGGTTAGTCCTCTTCCTCGTCATAGCCTTTGTGAACGATAATCTCGCCCGCTCGTGTGATGACATACTCGAAAGGCGCATCATTGTCAAAGATATAGCTGTCAGCGCCGTCCCAGACAGTGACAGACTCGAAGCTGTCATCCTCAGGATAAGCAAAACCCACGCCAGCTACTGAAACATAGCGAGCGTTGTAGCCCTCTTTAGCGAAACGCTCGAATTCCTCTTCAGTTTCCACGAGCGAGCTGTACTCGGGGTGAGCCACGAAGCTCTCAAGAAGATCGTCCTCGATAAGCCGGGTGAGCGTGGGGATCATGTGGCTCTTATAGCCATCGTAGTTGACTCGAACAGTCTTATCGAAACGCTCGAGATAAACAGCGGCGGGTGTACCCATAGAACTCTCCTTAAATTGAAATTATCCTAACATAGGCTACAGCCTTAGACAACCTTCTTATTTTGCGATATGCTAACCATGAAAACTGCTCGCGCTTTGAAGATTACAGCGCTCACCATAAGCGCGATTTTTCTACTTTCCGGCTGTGTTAAACTTGGAGAGAAAGAGCCAACGCGAGAGGCCACAGGAGGGACAGCTGTGGTCGAGGCGTCCAACATTTGGGAAGTGACAAAGGCAGTCAAAACCTTTAATTTCACCAATGAGTCAGCAAATTGGAAT
>JAVBSF010000414.1:0-11243 GCA_031556925.1 Pararhizobium sp. | reverse complement strand
CTCAGACGCTCGGTGCCTCCTTCCATCCCCTCGGCTTCCTGATCGCAGGCCACGCGGTGTTTCTCGTGATCCTCCTCGTGCGCTTGTTCCTGCCAAACCTCGCCGCGCTACCCGCACGGCTCATGAAGCGCGGAGCCGCAGCATGACGATCTCCAGTTCAAAGCAAATGCTGACTCCTACGATAAAGGACGTTCATCGCTGGACGAAGGCGTCTCGCATCGCCGCCTGGGTCTCCATCGCAGTGATCGCAGTGTTCGCGCTTGTGCCCGTTTTCGGCGGCGCGGGCACCGTCGATCGGCTCACAGCACTTTTCGTCTACGTGATCCTCGCGGCGATGTGGAACGCGCTGGCGGGCTATGGAGGACTTGTCTCGGTCGGTCAGCAGATGTTCTTCGGGTTGGGAGCCTATTTCACCGTCCGTCTCGCAGACGCCGGCATTGATCCCTTTATTTCGATCTTCCTCAGCGCCGCCGTTGTCGGGCTGGTGGCGTATCCGCTGTCGCTTGTGATGCTTCGGCTGAAAGGTGGCGAATTTGCCATCGCCATGTGGGTCGTCTCCGCGCTTACCCATCTTCTCGTCAACCTTGACGGGCTGATTCAGGGCGAGACGGGCACTTCCTTGATCTCGCTCAACGCCTATCCGGCGGGAACGCGCCGCACTTTGATCTACTGCGTGGCTCTGTTTGCTACGGTTGCGCTTCTGGTTGGTCTCTTCGCGCTTCTCAGAAGCCGTGTCGGGTCGGCTATCCAGGCTATCCGCGACAATGAGGACGCCGCCGGCACCCTTGGGGTCAACGTGGTCGCTACCAAGCGAATCCTTTTCATGCTCGCCGCGTTCGGGACGGGGATCGCCGGAGCGATCTGGCTCGCGAGCGCCACCAGCTTCCAGCCTAAGACATATTTCTCGGTCCAATGGACGGCCTACATGATCTTCATGGTGCTCGTCGGCGGTCTCGGCCGCTTCGAAGGGGCGATCCTCGGCGCTGTAATCTTTTTCGTTATCGAAACCGCGTTCGGCGCGATGGGAGTCTGGTACCTCATCGGGCTGGGACTCGTAGCGCTGCTGTTCTCGCTCTTCCTTCCTCGCGGCCTTTGGGGCGCTCTGGAGGAGCGGTTCGGAATCTCGCTTATGCCTGTCGGATACAGGTTGGAACTCAAAGCCAAGAAAGCAATGGAGTAGACAATGCTATACGGAAAGACCGTAGTAATTACCGGTGTAGCGGCTGGTATCGGAGCCCGGACGGCGGAACTCGCGATATCTCTCGGCGCAGACGTCATCGGGATCGATGTCAACGAGCCCAAGATCCCAAGCGCAAGCTTCATCAAGGGGGATCTTTCCACTCCCCAAGGCATCGTCGATGTGGTTCGCCAACTGCCAAAGCGCTTCGACGCGCTGCTGAATGTCGCGGGCATTTCGGGCAAGGTCGGAGCGGAGGCCACGTTGGCCGTCAACTTCTATGGATTGAGGGCTTTGTCCCAGGCATGCGCCCCCGCCATCCGTGAGGGCGGAGCGGTCGTGAATGTCGCTTCGGTCGCGGGCTACGGCTGGCGGGCCAACCTTGATCGCGCGAAGGCACTGGTGGCGGTGGCAGGCTTCCCCGACATCAAGGCGGTCATGGCTGACAACGGCATCTCCAACGAAATCGGGTATCCGCTGTCAAAGGAACTGCTCATCCTATGGACCCAGAAGGCGGCGCACGACCCGATTTTCAAGGATCGTGGCATCCGCGTGAACGCCGTGAGCCCAGGACCGGTCGAAACCACGATCCTCAAGGAGTTCCGCTCGGTGCTCGGCGACCAGAAGGTCGATTCCGACATCACGCGGGTAGGGCGCGCGGCAACCGCATCCGACATCGCGCCGGTCATCCTGTTCCTCGCCTCGGACGGCGCCCGTTGGATTAACGGCGCAAACATCTCGAATGATGGCGGCCTCGAAGCCTCCATCAATGCCGAAGTGCTCGGCTTCTAATTAAAGGAAGAACACATGTTGGAACTTCAACAGATCATCGGCGGCAAGTTCGTACCTGCCAAGTCCGGAAAGACGTATGACCGCGTCGATCCGTATACCGGCGAGATCGCGAGCCGTGCACCGGCATCCGACCTGGAAGACGTAAAGGCCGCCGTTGCCGCAGCCGCGGCGGCTTTCCCCGCATGGTCTAAAACCGGTCCTGGTGATCGCAGAACTCTCCTGTTGAAAGCCGCCGATGTCCTCGCTTCGAAAGCGGACGAATTTGCGAAGATCATGATCGCCGAGACGGGCGGCACGGCTCCGTGGGCCGGATTCAACACGATGCTCGCCGCCGGCATCCTACGGGAAGCCGCGAGCATGACGACCCAGATTCAAGGTGAAATCATCCCGTCGGACAAGCCGGGTACCCTGTCGATGGGCGTGCGCCAGGCCGCTGGCGTTTGCCTGGGTATCGCTCCGTGGAACGCACCGGTCATTCTCGGCACCCGTGCAATCGCGATGGCGCTCGCCTGTGGGAACACAGTGATCCTGAAGGCTTCAGAAGCCTGCCCAGGACTACATCTGCTCATCGGCCGCTCGCTCGTCGAAGCGGGCCTTCCAGATGGTGTAGTGAACGTCATCACCAACGCGCCTCAGGACGCCGCCAAAATCGTTGAAGCCCTGATCGCGGCCCCCGAAGTGCGCCGTGTGAACTTCACCGGTTCCACCAAGGTCGGCCGCATCATCGGCGAGCTTTGCGGCCGGCATCTCAAACCGGCGCTGCTGGAACTTGGCGGCAAGGCACCGTTCATCGTTCTCGACGACGCGGATATTGACGCTGCCGTGAACGGCGCGATCTTCGGTGCGTTTGCGAACATGGGACAGATCTGCATGTCGACCGAGCGCATCATCGTTGATGAGAAGATCGCGGATGAGTTCGTCGAAAAGCTGGCGGCTCGCGCAAGCAAGCTGCCAGCAGGGGATCCTCGCGGTCATGTCGTGCTCGGTTCGCTCGTCACGCCGGAGGCCGCGGCCAAAATGGAAGAGTTTATCGCGGACGGGGTCGGCAAAGGTGCGACACTGGTGGCTGGCGGCAAGCGCGAAGGGTCGGTGGTCGAAGCCACGTTGCTTGATCACGTCAAGCCGGGAATGCGCAGCTTTGAAGAGGAGTCGTTCGGGCCGGTGAAGCCAATCATCCGGGTGAAAGATGAGGCCGAAGCGATCCGGATCGCCAACGAATCCGAGTACGGCCTCTCGTCTTCCGTCTACAGTCGCGATGTGCAGCGAGCTATGGCCGTCGCGGAGCAGATCCAGTCGGGCATCTGCCATATCAATGGTCCGACCGTGCACGACGAGGCGCAGATGCCGTTCGGCGGTGTGAAGAACTCCGGCTATGGTCGCTTCGGCGGCAAGGCCGCGATCAACGAATTCACCGACCTGCGGTGGATCACCATCGAAGATCCGCACCAGCACTACCCGTTCTGAAGCAGATTGGCCGGAGGCAGTTGATCCTCCGGCCATCGTTCGTGAATGTGTTCTTGTTTTCGGCTTTGGATTAAGGCTCGGTCGGGACCGCCCTCGAAACCGAGAATGCGCTACCCTATCGAGACATCCGCTTTTCTTTCGCATCTCGATATCGGAGGCGACACTCAGAGTCTGTGAAGCGAGCACTCTCTTAAATAAGAGGCCGACTCGACGGCCGGCCTCTTCTAATGCAGCGTCTGAATTCCTCAGAACTTCCCGTTCTGGTTCTTCCACTCAGCCTTCGCGGGGATCGTTTCGATCGTGTCCCAATGTTCGACGATCTTCCCGTCCTTCACGCGGAAAAGATCGTAAAAGGCCGTCTCCTTGCCACCGAAGACGCCTTCGCTCGCCGTAAGGACGAAGTCACCCTTTCCGAGCACTTTATGGACAGTGTCATACTTCATCGCGATCCCAGCGTCCGCCATGGCTTTGATGGCTGCGCCAAGACCGGAGAGCCCATCGGCGATCTGCGGATTGTGCTGCGTGTAGTTGCCGTCATCAATGTACCCGGTCAGCTTGTCCATGCGTCCGTTTACGAGGATGTCGTCGACGAAACCTGCGACAAGCTGCTTGTTGGCTTCCGTTTTTTCCACGTCAGACGGCTCGGTCGGACCATCGATCATCGTGTGGCCGCTAGGGTTGGGCCCTGCGGTTTCCTGGAGATTGTCCCAGTGCTCGACAATCTTACCGTCTTCGAACCGGAAGATGTCAAAGCCGATCTTCGGCCCAAAGAAATTATAGTCTGTGTGTGCGACGACGAAATCCCCATCCTGAAAGACGCGCACGGTGTCCACCTTCGCGGAGCCCTTCGGAAGCGCGGCCAAAAGATTGCCAAAGCCTGCCAATCCGTCGCCAGCGCCGAGATTGTGCTGGATGTACTTTTCCGGATTGATTACGCCGACCGGCTCGCTCGCACCTGTCTCTATTGCCTTGAGAAGATCCACAACCTGCTTTTCCTGGCGGGATTTTTCTCCCACGGTTTGGGCATGACCCGTGGAGATGGCACCGGCGACAACAGGAATAATCGCGGCCGCTGCGAGAAGGGTGTGACGGGAGAAAATAGACAACATATGTGTAACCTCATTTGTAGCAGATTATATGTATCTATAATAGTTACATTTCAATGTAAACAGACACTTCGCCCGATAGGCCCTCAAAAAAGGACCATCAGATGACAGATGAATGTCGCCCGGCCATGACCGGCAGTCAGCCATTGGCTCGGCTCAAACAATGGGTGCTCCAGCCATGAAAGATCGGCAACTCTGGGATCAAAGGATTAAGTTCCGCCACCTCCACACCTTCATCGAGGTAGCTCGCCAAAGCAGCGTCGGGCGCGCTGCGAAAGTCTTGGGAGTTACCCAGCCGGCCGTCACCCGGACGATCGGAGAACTGGAAAGCCATCTGGGGGTCGAGCTTTTCGAACGGGATGGTCGGGGAATCCGAATTTCTCGGATGGGTGAAATATTCCTGCCGCACGCGCGTGAGAGTATCGCCGCCGTTGACCGCGGGCTTGAAGCGCTCCTGTCGGCCCTGACTTGATCGGTCGCTGAGGCGCCAAGTCGAAACGACGGCAACGTTGCGGGCTTTCTGCATGGATGTCACCGCATTCCTCCCGAATCCTTAGCATTGAGGGCTTGTTGAATCGCGGGCCAGGCGGTTGTATTGAGGCCCCAAAATGCGCCCACCACCCTTGCTCTGTCCTGTTTGTGTTACTATTTTAATTACACAATCGGAGTTGTTCATGAATACCCGTTTTGCCGTCGCCACTCACATTCTTGCATTCCTGCACACTCAGGACGGGTTTCCAGCGTCTTCGGAACTCATCGCGTCAAGCGTCAACACGAACCCCGCATTGATCCGACGGCATCTGTCGCAGCTAGCAAAAGCTGGCCTGACGACCTCGCAAATGGGAAGTGGAGGAGGGGCACTGCTCGCCCGGCCGGGGAGCCGGATTTCGCTTCTCGATGTTTACAAAGCGGTCGAGGCGGACGGGAAGCTCATTTCGGTCCATGAGGGGCCGAACCCGCGATGTCCCGTCGGGCGACAGATTGAATCGGTGCTGAAGGATCGTGTGTCCGCTGTCGAGATCGTGACTATGCGTGAGCTGTCCAAAGTCACGATCGCGGATGTCACAAGGGACATTGACGCAGCAAACGGAGCCGCCGCCTAACTGGCTTTACATCGAATTGTAACTAATCTTGATGCATATTTATCTGTAATGGTTGCGATTGCAGTTCGCCATGGCCAACGCGACAGGACAGCCGAGGCCGTGGAAGAAGATCCTCAAGCGTGAAGGTCGAGAAGGGTTTTGCGCCGGCAAGGGCGTTTTCCGGTTCTGCCGCGCCGCGAGCCGTATTTCCGCCATCAACAGAATTGCTTGTCTCGCGGATGGACTTCACAGTGATCCTCCATATGTAATATCCACGCCCGCTGCGTTGGGAGAGCGTTCGGGGGAGGAGACATATGTTTGATTTTTCGCTCGGCGAGACGGCGGATGCCATTCGCGAGACGACGGCGCGGTTTGCGGCCGACAGGATCGCGCCGATCGCGGCCGAAATCGATCGCACCAACAGTTTTGCCCGTCAGCTATGGCCGGACATGGGCGCGCTCGGGCTGCACGGCATGACCGTCGAAGAGGAATTCGGGGGGATCGGCCTCGGTTATCTCGAGCATGTCGTGGCCATGGAGGAGGTTTCGCGGGCGTCCGCCTCCATCGGCCTCAGCTACGGCGCCCATTCCAATCTCTGCATCAACCAGATCCGCCGCTGGGCGACGCCCAAGCAGAAGAACCGGTATCTGCCGAAGCTGATATCCGGCGAGCATGTCGGCTCGCTGGCGATGTCGGAGGCGGGCTCGGGGTCGGATGTCGTTTCGATGCGGCTGAAGGCGGAAAGGAGGGCTGACCGCTATGTGTTGAACGGCACGAAATTCTGGATCACCAATGCACCCCATGCGGATGTGTTCGTCGTCTATGCCAAGACCGACATGGCGGCCGGGCCGAAGGGGATTTCGGCCTTCATCATCGAGAAGGGGACGCCGGGGTTCAGCGTTTCGCCCAAGCTCGACAAGGTCGGCATGCGTGGCAGCGACACGGCGGAACTCGTCTTTACCGATTGCGAGGTGCCGGCCGAGGCGCTGATGGGCCATGAAGGCGAGGGGGTGAAGATCCTCATGTCCGGGCTCGACTACGAGCGGACGGTTTTGGCCGGCGGGCCGCTCGGCATCATGCAGGCCTGCCTCGATGTCGTGCTGCCCTATGTGCGGGATCGAAAACAGTTCGGAAAGCCGATCGGCGAATTCCAGCTGATGCAGGCCAAGGTCGCGGATATGTATGTAGCGCTGAATTCGGCGCGGGCTTACGTCTATTCCGTGGCACGGGCCTGCGATACCGGGCGCGCCACGCGCTCCGATGCCGCCGCCGCCATTCTGCTCGCCAGCGAGAATGCCGTGAAGGTCTCGCTGGAGGCGATCCAGGCGCTGGGCGGGGCTGGCTATACACGCGAATGGCCGGTGGAGCGCTATCTCAGGGATGCCAAGCTCTATGACATCGGCGCGGGAACCAATGAAATCCGCCGCTATCTGATCGGCCGGGAGCTTGTCGCTTCATGACCGTTCTTTCCAGCGCCGTCGATCGCGAGGACGATCTTTTCCAGGCAAACCGCGCAGTGAACGAAGCTCTCGCAGGCGAGCTTCACCGGCAGGTGGCGCTGCATCGGCAGGGTGGCCCGGCGCGG
The DNA here is from genome assembly GCA_031556925.1 of Pararhizobium sp. Lineage (GTDB taxonomy): Bacteria > Pseudomonadota > Alphaproteobacteria > Rhizobiales > Rhizobiaceae > Pararhizobium. The sequence goes on along the minus strand of JAVBSF010000414.1, from coordinate 4,037 downwards.
GCCCGCGAGCGCCATACGGCCAAGGGCAAGCTGCTCGCACGCGAGCGCATCCAAACGCTGCTCGATCCCGGCAGCCCGTTTCTGGAGCTGGGGACGCTGGCGGCAAACGGCATGTATGACGGCGAGGCCGAGGCCGCGGGCATCGTCACCGGCGTCGGCCGGGTCTCGGGCCGCGAGGTGATGATCGTCGCCAACGACGCCACTGTCAAAGGCGGCGCCTATTTCCCGATGACCGTGAAGAAGCATCTGCGTGCGCAGGAGGTGGCGCTGGAAAACCGGCTGGCCTGCATCTACCTCGTCGATTCCGGCGGGGCGAACCTGCCGCATCAGGCCGAGGTCTTTCCCGACCGGGATCATTTCGGGGCGATCTTCTACAATCAGGCACAGATGTCGGCTCAAGGCATCGCCCAGATCGCCTGTGTGATGGGAAGCTGCACGGCGGGCGGCGCCTATGTGCCGGCGATGTCGGACGAAACGGTGATCGTGCGCAATCAGGGCACCATTTTCCTCGCCGGCCCGCCCTTGGTGAAGGCGGCGACGGGGGAGATAATCTCGGCCGAGGAACTGGGCGGGGCCGAAACCCATGGGCGGCGCTCCGGCGTGGTCGATCATGTCGCTGACAACGACAGCCATGCGCTGATGATCGTGCGCGATATCGTTTCCCGGCTGAACCGGCCGAAAGTCGTCGACATCGAACTGTCCGCCCCGCGTGCGCCAAAACTGGATCCTGCCGATCTCTATGGCATCATTCCGCAGGATGTGCGCATTCCCTACGATGTGCGCGAAATCATCGGCCGTATCGTCGATGGCTCGGAGCTGCATGAGTTCAAGCAGCTTTACGGCACGACGCTGGTCTGCGGCTTCGCCCGCATCTGGGGCATGCCGGTGGCGGTCATCGCCAACAATGGCGTGCTGTTTTCCGAAAGCGCGCTGAAGGGCGCGCATTTCATCGAGCTGGCCTGCCAGCGGCGCATTCCCCTGCTGTTCCTGCAGAATATTTCGGGCTTCATGGTCGGCGGCAAATACGAGGCGGGCGGCATCGCCAAGGACGGGGCGAAGCTGGTGACGGCGGTTGCGACCGCCAGTGTGCCAAAGGTGACGCTGCTGATCGGCGGCAGTTTCGGAGCGGGCAATTACGGCATGGCCGGGCGCGCCTACCGGCCGCGTTTCCTGTTCACCTGGCCCAACAGCCGCATCAGCGTCATGGGCGGCGAGCAGGCGGCCTCGGTGCTGTCGACTATCCGGCGCGATGCGATGAAGGCGCGCGGCGAGGGCTGGCCGGCCGAGGCGGAGGAGGCGTTCAGGACCACGGTTCGCGAAGGCTACGAGCGGGAGGGCAGCCCCTATTACGCGACGGCCCGGCTCTGGGATGACGGTATTATCGATCCCCTGCAGACGCGGGATATTCTGGGGCTGGCCTTTTCGGCCGTGCTCAATGCCCCGATCCCGCAATCGCCGCGCTTCGGCGTTTTCAGGATGTGAGGACGCCATGTTCGAAAGCCTTCTCATCGCCAATCGCGGCGAAATCGCCCGGCGCATCATCCGCACCGCAAAAGTCATGGAAATCCGTAGCATAGCGGTGTATTCGGAAGCCGATGCCGGCCTGCCTTACGTAAGGGAAGCCGACGAGGCGATCGCCATCGGCCCGGCGGCCGCGCGCGAAAGCTATCTTGCTGTCCCGCGTATTCTCGATGCGGCCCGCAGGAGCGGCGCGCAGGCGATCCATCCGGGGTATGGCTTCCTCTCGGAAAATGCCGAATTCGCCGAAGCCGTCGAGGCCGCCGGAATGGTCTGGGTCGGAGCGCCGCCGGCGGCGATCCGCGCCATGGGGCTGAAGGATGCGGCCAAGGCGCTGATGCAGCGGGCCGGTGTTCCCGTGACGCCCGGTTACATGGGCGACGACCAGTCCGAAGCGCGTCTCGCCCGCGAGGCGGAAGAGGTCGGCTATCCCGTTCTGATCAAGGCCGTGGCCGGCGGTGGCGGTAAGGGCATGCGGCGGGTGGAGGGGCCTGTGGATTTCGCCGCCGCACTCGCCTCCTGCCGGCGCGAGGCGGCCGCTTCCTTCGGTGACGACCGGGTGCTGATCGAAAAATACGTGCTCAACCCGCGCCATATCGAGGTGCAGGTCTTTGCCGATCGCCATGGCCATGCCGTGCATCTCTTCGAGCGCGATTGCTCGGTGCAGCGCCGCCACCAGAAGGTCATCGAGGAAGCGCCGGCGCCGGGCATGGATGCCGCGACCCGGCAGGCGATCTGCGAGGCGGCGGTGAAAGCGGCGCGGGCGGTGGATTACGTCGGGGCGGGCACGGTCGAGTTCATCGCGGATGCTTCTGACGGGCTCCGCGCCGACCGCATCTGGTTCATGGAGATGAACACGCGCCTGCAGGTCGAGCATCCGGTGACGGAGGCGATCACCGGCGAGGATCTGGTGCTCTGGCAGCTGAAGGCGGCCGCGGGCGAGCCGCTGCCGAAAACGCAGGACGAGATTGTCATGCGCGGCTGCGCCGTCGAGGCGCGGCTTTATGCGGAAAACCCGCAGACCGGCTATCTGCCGTCGACGGGCGTCTTGGAGCATCTGCGGCTTCCGCGGGGTGTGCGCGTCGATAGCGGCGTGGAGGACGGCAACGAGATCACCGGCTTCTATGATCCGATGATCGCCAAGATCGTCGCCCATGGCCATGACCGTAACGCCGCGCTGGACCGGCTGGCGAAGGCCTGCGGCGAAATCGAAATCTGGCCGGTGAAATCCAATGCCAATCTGCTTTGCCGGATCGCTGATGACGGTGAATTCCGCGCCGGGGCCGTCGATACCGGATTTCTCGACCGCAACGGCGAGCGGCTTGTTGCCGGCGAGCCGGAGCAGTGCGTCATCGACGCTGCGGCCACAGGCCTTTGCCGCCGGGATGGCGGCGATCCGTGGACCGCGCTCACGGGCTTTCGCGTCGCCGCCGAGCCCGATCTCAGGGCGCATGTGCTGGTGGGCGCAAAGCCCTATGTCGGCCGTATCGATCCGGCCGATACCGCAAGGGCGGTCACCATCGGCGAGGACACCGTGGTCTTTCACGAGGGGGCCGCGTGGCCGGTCGGCCTGCCCGGCGCGGGACGGGTGGAGGCCTCCGATACAGGCGGGGACGGGGCGATCCTCTCGCCGATGCCGGGGCTGGTGACATCGGTCGAAACGATCGAGGGGGCGAAAGTCAGGAAGGGCGAGCGGCTGATGACTGTCGAGGCGATGAAGATGGAGCACGGACTGAAAGCGCCGTTCGACGGCACCGTGCGGGGCCTGCGCGCCAGCGTCGGCATGAAGGTCAGCGAAAGCCAGCTGATGGCGACCGTCGAGAAGGACGAGGCGTGATGGCAGGACGTTTCTTCGACGAATGGGCTGTCGGCGATCAGATCGCCCACGATATCCGCCGCACGGTGACGGAGACCGACAATCTGCTGATCACCACGCTCACCCACAATCCGCAGCCGCTGCATCTCGACGCCGAATATGCCGGCGCGACGGAGTTCGGCCGGATCGTCGTCAACGGCACCTTCACCTTCGCGCTGACGGTGGGCCTGTCCGTGGGCGATACGACGCTCGGCGTGTTGGTCGCCAATCTCGGTTACGACAAGGTGGTGATGCCGAAGCCGGTCTTCATCGGCGATACGCTGCGGGTGGAGACGGACGTGACCGCGCTTCGGCCCTCCGGCTCGCGACCGGATGCGGGCATCGTCACCTTCGAGCATCGGGCGCTGAACCAACGGGACGAGGTGGTCTGCAAGATGCTGCGGACGGCGTTGCTGCAGAGGAAGCCGGCATGAGATTGCGGTCGCTGCTCTTCGTGCCCGGCGATCGGCCCGAGCGGTTCGAAAAGGCGGTTGCCTCGGGAGCGGATGCGGTCATCCTCGATCTTGAGGATTCGGTGGCTTCTGCCGCGAAGGAAAAGGCGCGGGAATGCGTTGGGGAATTCCTTGCAAGGTGCGCGGGGTCGCTGGCTCCCTTCTCTCCCCAGCGGGGAGAAGCTGGCCCGCAGGGCCGGATGAGGGGGACG
>JAVBSF010000174.1:0-26041 GCA_031556925.1 Pararhizobium sp. | reverse complement strand
ACCATGGCGATGTCGCGGTCCTTGGGCGCGAGATCGTTCACGCGTTTTTCGGCAATTCGGATTTCGCCCTCGGTAACATTTTCGAGGCCAGCGATCATGCGCAGCAATGTCGACTTGCCGCAGCCCGACGGGCCGACGAGCACGACGAACTCGCCATCCCGGATGTTCAGGTCGATGCCGTGCAGGACCGGATGGATGCCGTAGGATTTGCGGACATTGGCGATATCGATGGATGCCATGGGATCAGCCTTTCACCGCGCCGGCCGTCAGGCCCTGCACGAGATAACGTTGGATCAGCAGGAAGAAGAGGCAGGCCGGGATCAGCGCCAGCACGCCTGCCGCCATCATCTGCCCGAAATCGACGGAGAATTTCGACACGAAGGACAGAAGCCCGACCGGGAAGGTCGCCGCCTGATTGCCGGAAATCAGCATCAGCGAGAACAGAAGCTCGCTCCACGCCGCCGTGAAGACGAAGCCGAGCGTTGCGGCGATGCCCGGCAGGGTCAGAGGCAGGATGATCTGGCGGAAGGCGACGAATTGCGTCGCGCCATCGATCATTGCGGCCTCCTCGAGATCCTTCGGAATACCGTCGAAGAAGGACTGCATCAGGAAGGTGGCAAAGGGAACATTGAAGGCGGTATAGACGATGACGAGGCCGGTCAGGCTGTTGGTGAGACCGAGCGGCGAGAGGATCTTGAATATCGGCGCGACCAGCATGACCAGCGGGAACATCTGCGTCAAAAGCAACAACGCCACCAGCCAGTATTTGCCCCGGAAGGAAAAGCGCGACAGCGCATAGCCGGCAAGCGAGGCAAGCGCGGTGACGATGATCGCTGTCGAACCCGAGACGATCAGGCTGTTCTTGAAGAACACCGGAAAATCCGAATGGCGCAGTACGAAATCGAAATGCTCGAAGCTCATGCGCGACGGCCACATGCGGATGCCCTCGGAATAGAGCAGCTTGTTGGGCGTGACCGAGACTTTCAGGAGCCAGTAGAGCGGGAAGAGCGCGAAGACGATATAGGCGAGGATCGCCAAGCGATGCGCGAGGATGGGAAGGAGGCGTCTCGTCATCGTCTCAATCCTTGCTCAACAGCCATTGGCGCAGCACGACGATCAGCATCGAATAGGTGATCAGAAGCGCGAGCAGCACCAGCGCGATCGCCGAGGCATAGCCGAAATCCAGCCGCTTGAAGGCCTGGGTGAAGATGTAGCTGGCGACGATCTGGGTGCGATCCGCCGGGCCGCCATTGGTCATGACGATGATCAGATCGGCGAAATTGGAAATCCAGACGGTGCGCAGAAGAACGGTGATCGCAATCGTCGGCGCGAGGAAGGGCAGGGTGATCGAGAAGAAACGCTGCACCGGGCCGGCGCCATCGATGCTTGCCGCTTCATAGAGATCGCGCGGGATCGCCTGAAGGGCTGCGAGCAGGGTGATGGCGAAAAAGGGAATGCCCCACCAGACATTGGCGACGATCGGCCCCCACATGGCGAGCTGCGGATCGGAGAGGATGTTGGACGGCTCGCTCATGATGCCCATGGCATAAAGCCAGTGGGGCAGGGGACCGACGACCGGATTGAACAGCCACGACCAGTTGAGACCGGCGAGGAAGCTCGGCACCGCCCAGGGCAGGAAGACCAGTGCTTGCACGATGCCGCGACCGTAAAAGGGTTTGTCGAGAAGAAGCGCCAGGCCGAGGCCGAGGAAGAATTGCAGGAAGACGGAAGCGCCCGTCCACCACAGCGTATTGCGCAGCGCCCGGAAGAAGGCTTCGTCCTGGGACAGCGTGCGAAAATGATCCAGACCGATAAAGCCGCCGGAGAAGGGATTGAGCAGCTGGATATCGCGGAAGGCATAGGAAATGCCGACGACCAGCGGCACGAGCATGACGGCAACGATCAGGATCAGCGCCGGCGCACTATAGAGATAGGGCGCAATCGCGTCGGTGAGCTTCTTGCGCAGCCGGGTGCGGGGCTGTCGGGAGCCATCGAACTGGACAGCGGAATGGGACATCGGCACGAAATCCGTTCTCGGCCATGGCAAAAGCCAAAGCCCTGGTCTGAGCGGGAGATCGAAGCGGCTGCCGTAGCGCACGGCGCGGCTTCATGGCGAAAGTGACGTTTTTGATCAGCGGGAGGCCGGCGCCCCGAACGGCGCCGGCCCGATAGGCTTACTTGCTGGCCAGGAACTTCTGCTGGGCCTTGGTCATGTAGTCGGCCCACTGCTTTGCCATTTCTTCCGGCGTGATATCGCCGAGAAGGGCTTCCTGGCTGGTCTTGATCGCCATCGAATCCTTGAAGAAGGCGAATTCCTCAAGATAGGTCGGCATGACAGTCGGTACGGCATCCTTGTCGGCCAGCTCCTCGAACCAGCCCTTGAAAGCGTCGCCCTGATAGAATGGATCGCTTTCGGCCGCCTTCAGCGCCGGCAGTGCGCCGATACGCTTGTTCCACTCGATATTGCCATCCGGGCCTTCGAGCGTTGCGATCAGCTTCCACGACAGATCCTTGTTGGCGCTGGCCGACATCATCGACCAGCCGGCATAACCGATGGTCGGGAAGGTCTTGCCGGCCGGGCCCTTCGGCATCGGCACGACACCGTAATCGGCGGCATCCATGCGCTCGCTGATGGCGATCAGCGCATCCGGGTCCTGATCGAGCATCGCGCAGGTGCCGGTGTAGAAGCCGGCGACGATCTCGTTGAAGCCCCAGTTGACGCTATCCTTCGGCGCATAGCCCTTCTTGTAGAGGTCGATCAGCCAGGTGAAGCCCTTGACCCAGCCTTCTTCGCTGAACTTGGAGGTGCCGTCTTCGTTGAAGTAGGTGTTGTCGCCGGCCATGGTGGCGCCGAACATCATCCAGCCATTGAGGCCGCCCGGTCCGCCGCGCAGGCAGTAGCCGTATTTGCCCGGAAGCTTCGAGATCTTTTCAGACGCGGCAACGAACTCGTCCATGGTCTTCGGCGGGCCTTCGACACCGGCTTCCGCGAAGATCTTCTTGTTGTAGAACATGGCGCGCAGATAGAAACCGTAAGGCAGCATATAGGCCGTGTCCTTGACGTCGCGGCCGAGTTCCAGCGCGCGATCCGTCAGACCGCTCGTGTGCTCCCACTTGGCGAGATAGGGCTCGAGGCTTTCGAGCATGCCGTTGTTGGCATAGAGCGACAGCCAGGTATCCGGCATTTCCATCACGTCAGGAATTTCGCCGGCGGACACCATGGTCGCGAACTTCTGGAAGGCTTCGCCCCAGGGAAGCGAGATGACCTCAACGGTGGTGCCGGGATTGGCGGCCTCGAATTTCGCAACGATCGACTTCAGCGTCTCGGTGCGCTCGGGGCTGGTGATGACTTCCACCAGCTTCAGCTTGGTGTCGGCGAGAGCCGTTCCCGCCATCAGCGAGGCAAGAACGGTTGCGGCAATCAGTTTCCTCATTTTCATTTCCCCTTTTTGTGATTGCGTTGGTCTTTGTGTCAGCCAGCCGAGGCGGCGGATATCGCCGCTTCGAGATCGCTCCAGAGGGCCTCCGTACCCTCCAGGCCGACATGGAGCCGTACCGACCGCGGGCTGATGCCGAAGGCGACCGCGGAATTGGGCTGTGCCTTTTGCGCAAGGACGACTTCGCCGGGGACGATCAGGCTTTCGTGCCCGCCCCAGCTGACGCCCAGCTTGAAAAGCTGCAAGTGATCCGAGAAGCTGCGGATATCAACGCCTTCCCGGAAGATGAAGGAAAACAGGCCGGACGTGCCCGAAAGCCCCGGTGGGAGCTGGTTGCCGAGGCCCGGATAGCAGACGGTCTCGACCAGCGGATGGGCGGCAAGTCGCTTGGTAATCTCGGTCGTCGAGCGTTCATGCGTCTTCATGCGGATCGGCAGCGTGCGCATGCCGCGGATCAAAAGCCAGGCGTCGAAGGGCGAAAGTTTGCCGCCGAGATAGGGATAGGCCTCAGCACGAATGCGGCCGATCAACTCCTTCGAGCCGGCAACGACGCCGGCAACCACATCACTATGCCCGCCGAGATATTTGGACGCCGAGTGGATAACGAGATCCACGCCGAGCGAGATCGGCTGCTGGAAGACCGGGCTTGCCCAGCTGTTGTCGATGGTGGTGATGACGCCATGCTGTTTCGCGAGTGCCGCAAGCGCCGCGACATCATGGGTTTCCATGATCCAGCTGGTCGGGCTTTCCATGTAAAACAGCTTGGCGCCCGGAAGCGCCTTTGCCACTTCTTCTTCGTCGCGACCATCGACATAGGTCACTTCGATGCGCATGCGCTTGAGGAAGGTGCCGAACAGGCGGAAGGCATCAGGATAGAGATGCTTGACGGCAACGATCCGGTCGCCCGGCTCGACGAAGGACAGGACGGTGGACGAGATCGCCGACATGCCGCTCGCAAACCCCATGGCGTCTTCGGCGCCTTCGAGCTTTGCCAGCATCTCCTCGAACATGCGCACCGTGGGGTTCAGGCCGCGGGTGTAGATCGGGCGTACCTTTTCGCCGCGATAGGAGGCGACCATGTCGTCGTAATCGGTGAAGGTGAAGAGCGACGTCTGCACGATCGGCGGCACGACGGCGTCATAGGCATTGCTCTCATCGTGGGCAACGATGAGGGAAGCATCTTCGAACGGATCGAAGCCATTGATCATTTCGACATTTCCTTGATGTCTTCCTCGACGATGGCGAGGATTTTCAGTGTTTCTTCGCGCGCCGCATCCGGATCGCCGGCGGCGATGGCGTTGAACAGCGTGCGATGGAAGGGGAAAGAGCGGCGGGCGAAATCCGGGCGATCGAAGGGCTTTTCCCAGAAATGCTCGAAGGCACCGCGCATCTGCTCCAGGAGCTGCTTGAACAGAGGGTTGTGGGTGGCGTCATAGATTGACAGATGGAAGGCGAGGTCTTCCGGGCCGGATGTACCTTTGGCGATCTGCACCCGCTCCATTTCGTCGAGTTTCTGCTCGATGATCGCAAGATCTTCCGCCGTGCGGCGGCGTGCGGCGACCATACCGGCCTCGGCCTCGATGCCGCGTCGCACTTCCAGCGTCTGCAACAGAACGTCGCGCAGGTGGCTGGTCTCGAAGGAAAGCGGCATGTGAACCGTCGCCGCCGAGATCGGCCGCAGCAGGTAGGTGCCGCTACCCTTGCGGGCTTCGACGACGCCCAGTGCCTGAAAATGCCGGATGGCCTCGCGGATGGTCGAGCGACCGACGCCGAGCGCCGCCGTCAGCTCTCGCTCGGTCGGCAGCCGGTCGCCGGCCCCGAGATTGGCGCGGTCGATGTAATCAGCAAGAGCGGCCGTCACCTGCGCTGCCCGGTCCGCCGGAGGCAGGGGCAGGAGGGCCGCTCTTGCATTCGTCATCGTCGCCATGCTCGGATCCTTGACCAAATTGGTCTGACATCTGAGCAATAATGCAAATGATTTACATCGCGTCAAGCGGGGACGGGCGTGAAGGCGGTGCGATAAACTGCATGATAGGGAAACGCCCCTCATCCGGCCTGTCGGCCACCTTCTCCTCGTCAGAACGGGGAGAAGGGACAAGCGACAAATTCCGTCGTCCCCTCTCCCTGCGTGCGGGGAGAGGGCTAGGGTGAGGGGCCAAAGCCATTCATTCAGAGAATGCTTGAACGATTTATTCTGAAAGGTCCGCAAAGTTCCGCGGATAAGTCCGTTCCGACAACGGCACCGTATCGATCGCAGCAACCAGCTTTTCCAGAAGCAAGGTTTCCGCCTTGCTGCGCCGTATTTTCGGATTGCTGACGAGATAGACATCCACCACCGGCGGGCTGTCATAGGGCGGCAGTTGCCAGAGATGGCCGGCCTCGACGTCAGCGGCAACCACATGGATCGGGAGCGGGCCGAAACCGAAGCCGATCTTGATCAGCCGCTTGACCTCTTCGAGATTGGTGAAGAGACCGGCGATGTGGCCGTTGAAATTCTCCCGCCGTCTCAACCGCGCAATCGGCGCCAGCGCGCCTTGCGGATGATCCGTGCGGAAGGAGACGTAGTCGAGCGTTGCGAGATCGGAAATCGCGACATCCTGCCTGCCGAAGAGCGGATGGCTTGGCCCACAGAAGAAGCCGAAATGCTCGCGGTAAAGCTTGATATAGTCGAGTTCCGGCTGCTTTTCCTGCGCCAGACAAATACCAAGGCAGGCATCGCCCGCAAGCACCGCATCCGTCACATCCTGGCTGGAAAGCACCGTGGTCGAGAAGCTGACGCGCGGAAATGTCTGGTGAAAATCGGCAAGGAAGCGGTCGAGAAACGGGCATTCGATATGACTGGCAAAGGCCATGTCGACATGGCCGCTCACCTGATCCGGATCGTCATTGACGAGATCGGGCAGGCCCGAAGCGATGTTGAACATGGTGAGGCAGGCACCGTGCAGCCGCTCCCCCGCCGGCGTCAGCCGGAAGTGGTTGGCCGAGCGCTCGATCAGGCGGCAGGCCATGTGCGCCTCCAGCCGGCGCAACGCATTGCTGATGGTCGGCTGCTTCAGCGACAGGCGATCGCCGGCCGCCGTCAAGCTCTCTTCCTCCGCGATCACCATGAAGGTGCGCAGCAGGTTCCAGTCAAGTTCCCAAACGAAGCGTCGGCGCGGGGCGGTCATGACCTACTCATAGATTTCATGAATGCTGCTGTTTCAGCTAATGTATTTGTGCCGGGCCGTCCATGATGATTTTATCTGCGTGCATCGATGCGGTGGAGGCGGGCTTTGACGGATGACATTTTTCCGGATTTCGGACTGAGCGCCGAAGAGCGTCGCTTTGCCGTGCGCGGTCATTACTACGAATATCCCGGCATGGATGGCGATCGCGGTGAGATCTGGGGCTATACCCGCGCCTATGCCTATCGCCCCGGCGCGACCGTGGAGCTGCATATCAGCGCGACGGCACCCACTTGCCGGCTGGAAGTCGTTCGCGATGGCGCGGCCGAGACCGTCGTTCTCGTGAAGGACGGCATCGCCACGCGCTGGCAGGAAACGCCCGACCAATGCTCGGTTACCGGCTGCGGCTGGGAGGCGACCATCGCCTTCGACATCGATCCGAGCTGGCCTTCCGGTGCCTATCGCATCACGCTGACGGCAGAGGGACGCGATGGCAGTTCGATCCATTATGACCATCTGCTCATCGTGCGTCCGGCGGCAGGATCGAAGAAAGGTCGCATTCTGCAAGTGGCGGCAACCGGCACCTGGAGCGCCTATAACACCTGGGGCGGCTCCAATCATTATCAGGGCATTACCGGGCTGAACCGCGACCAGTTTGCAACGACGGTGAGTATGGAGCGGCCACTCTGCCGCGGTTTCGTGCGGCTGCCAAAGGATGCGCCGCGCGTGCCGCTGGAGGTAAACCTGCCGCCCGGCACCATCCCGCGTTACCCGCATATGGAATGGGCCTATGCCAAGGGCTATTCCAAGAAATACGCCTCCTCCGGCTGGGCAAGTTACGACAGCCATTTCTTCCGCTGGGCGGAGGCCGAGGGTTACGCCATCGATCTCGCCAGCCAGCACGAGTTGCATTTCGACTCCAGCATTCTCGATGGCTATGACTGCGCCGTTTTCGTCGGCCACGACGAATACTGGACCTGGGAGATGCGCGATGCGGTCGATGCCTTCGTTGAACGCGGCGGCAGGGCTGCTCGTTTCGCCGGCAATTTCATGTGGCAGACGCGGCTGGAGGACGAGGGCCGTCGGCAGGTCTGCTACAAATACATCGCCCGCACGGATGACCCGGCCTATCGCGGCAGTGATGTCACCCGTGCCACCAACTCCTGGGAAGCGCCGGAAATCGGCCGCCCTGGCGCGCTGACCTTCGGGCTGAACGCCACCAACGGCGTCTATGCCGGCTGGGGCGGCTGCGCGCCGCGGGGGGCACGCGGTTTTCCGGTCTATCGTCCCCGCCACTGGGCCTTTGCCGGCACCGGCCTGTTTTATGGCGACCTGATCGGCGCCGACAGCCACATCTATGGCTACGAGGTCGACGGCCTACCTTACGAAATCCGCCATGGCCTGCCCTATCCGACGGCTGACAGCGGCGCGCCGGAGGGCCTCGAAATCCTGGCGCTCGGCATGGCGAGCCAGGTGGAAGAAAGCGATATCCTAGCCCCGGAAGACCAGTTCTTCGGCGACGAGGATGGCCGCTTCATCGCCGAAACGCTTTATGGCGAGGCCAGCGACGAAAACATGGAAAAGGTTCGCTACAGCAACGGCATGATCGTCAATTTCAGACGCGGTAAGGGCGAGGTTTTTCACGCCGGCACCTGCGAATGGGTCGCCGGCCTCGCACGGCGTGACCCGATGGTCGAGCGTATCACCGCCAATGTGCTGAACCGCTATCTCAATATCGAACCCAGGCAGACCCGATGACCGATCGCCCCGCTTCCCATCTCTTCTATCAGACACGCCTGCGCCGCCCGCTCGTCGATCGCGCCGAGGGCATCTATCTCTATGACCAGAGCGGCAAGCGGGTGATCGATGGCTCCAGCGGCGCCATGGTCGCCAATATCGGCCACGGCAACCGCCATGTGATCGAGGCAATGAAGGCGCAGCTGGATCGCGTCTCTTTCGCCTACCGCCTGCATTTCGAAAACGAGCCGGCCGAAGAACTTGCCCGCCGCGCCGCCGGCTACATGCCGGAGGGAATGGACAAGGTGTTCTTCGTCTCCGGCGGCTCGGAAGCGGTGGAATCCTGCCTGAAGCTCGCCCGGCAATATGCGGTTGCTGTCGGGCAAGCGAGCCGCTGGAAGGTGATTTCGCGCTTTCCTTCCTATCACGGCAGCACGCTGGGCGCACTTGCCGTTACCGGCTATGCGGCGCTCACCGATACCTTCACGCCGATGATGCAGGCGATGCCGAAGATCGCGGCGCCAACCGCCTATCTCGACCGGGACAATTTTTCGATGGAGGAACGCGGCATCCGCTACGCGGATATGCTGGAGGACAAGATCCTTGCGGAAGGGCCTGAAAGCGTGCTCGCCTTCATCATGGAGCCGATCGGCGGCGCTTCGACCGGCGCGCTTGTGGCGCCCGACAGCTATTATCCACGCATCCGCGAAATCTGCGATCGTTACGGCATTCTCCTGATCCATGACGAGGTGATGAGCGGCGCCGGCCGCACCGGCAAATTCCTCGGCGGCGATCACTGGAACTGCCGGCCGGACCTGATCGCACTCTCCAAGGGTTTTGGTGCAGGCTACAGCCCGCTCGGCGCCATGATCGCGCCGTCGCGGTTGGTGCAGCCGGTTCTCGACAATGGCGGCTTCATGCATGGCTATACCTATGCTGGCAATCCGCTCGCCTGCGCTGCGGGGCTTGCGGTGCTGGACGAGATCGAGCGGCTCGGGTTGGTCGAGAATGCCGCCGTCATGGGCGAACATCTGAAGGCGGAGCTGGTCAAGCTCTCGGAACGTTTCCCCTTCATCGGCGATGTCAGGGGCAAGGGCCTGCTGCTCGCCGCCGAATTCGTCGCCGACCAGGAGACGATGAAGCCGCTGCCGAAGGAGCTGAACGCTTTCCAGCGCGTGGTCGATATAGCCTATGACAAGGGCTTGATCATCTATTCCCGCCGAACGCGCGGCGGTGTCGAGGGCGATCATTTCCTCGTCTGTCCGCCGATGATCATCACATCAGAAGAGATCGCGGAAATCGTCTCGATCCTCGACGAGACGCTGCTGCAGCTTGCTGGCGAACTCGGCCTGCCGGTCAACGGCTGAGGAGAGCGCCATGGCAGCCCGCAAGGTCATCATCACCTGCGCCCTCACCGGCTCCGTTCACACGCCGTCGATGAGCCCCTACCTCCCGGTAACGCCGGACCAGATCGCCAAGCAGGCGATCGAGGCGGCGCAGGCTGGCGCGGCGATCCTGCATCTCCACGCCCGCAACCCGGAAAATGGCCGACCGAGCGCTGACCCCGCCGTGTTCATGCAGTTCCTGCCGCGCATACGGCAGGCAACCGATGCCGTCATCAACATTTCCACCGGCGGCAGTTCGCTGATGTCGCTGGATGATCGGCTGGCGGCAGCACTCCGCGCCCGACCGGAAATGTGCTCGCTCAACATGGGCTCGATGAACTTCGGCATCTATCCGCTGGCCAAGCCCGGCATGGAATGGCAGCACGCCTGGGAACCTGAGCTTCTGGAAGCGACGCGCGGCACGATCTTCAAGAACACCTTTGCCGATATCGAAAATATCTTGCTACGGCTCGGCGAGGGCTGCGGCACGCGCTTCGAATTCGAGTGCTACGATGTCGGCCATCTCTACACGCTGAAGCATTTTCATGATCGCGGCCTGGTGAAGGGACCGCTGTTCATCCAGTTCGTCATGGGCATTCTGGGCGGCATCGGCACCGATCCCGACAACCTCATCCACATGAAGCATATTGCCGACAAGCTGTTCGGCAGCGACTATCGCTTCTCGGTTCTGGCGGCCGGGCGTCAGCAGATGCCGCTGGCGACGATGGCAACAACGATGGGAGGCCATGTGCGCGTCGGTCTGGAAGACAATCTTTATCTCGGGCGCGGCGAACTCGCCGCCTCGAATGCCGCGCAGGTGCGGCGCATCCGCAGTATCCTCGAAGCCCTCTCGCTGGAAATCGCCACACCGGACGAAGCGCGGGCGATGCTGGCGCTGAAGGGCGGCGGCGAGGTTGCCTTCTGATGGCGGAGATGGAAACACCCGTGACGGTGCGGCTTGCCGTGGAGGGGGATGCCGAGGCGATCCATGCCGGCCTGTTGATGATCGCCCGTCATGTGAACGGCGTGAGCAAGGTAACCTCGACGGTGGAGGATATCCGGCGTCATGGGTTTGGACCAAGGCCGGCTTTTGAGGTGCTGATCGCGGAGATTTCCTCTTCTCCCCAGCGGGGAGAAGATGCCCGAAGGGCAGATGAGGGGGTATCTCCGCGAATTCAAAGCCAGCCAGCCCCCTCATCCGGCCCTGCGGGCCACCTTCTCCCCGCTGGGGAGAAGAGGGAGGCAGCCTTCGCTGGCATGTGCCTGTTCTTCCCGAGCTTCTCGACATGGCGGGGACAGCGGGGCGCCTATATCCAGGATATCGTTGTCGACGAACGTTTCCGCAGCCGTGGTATCGGCATTTCGCTGTTGCGCCATACGGCCGCCCATGTCCGCGAACAGGGCGGGACATATCTGCGGCTTTCCGTCGATGCGAAGAATGTTTCGGCGCAACGTTTCTATGAGCGACTGGGCCTTACATGGTCGCAGGAAGAGCGTATCCACGCTGCCTATGGCGATGCCTTCCAATTGCTCGCCGGTCTCGGTGAAAGCGGCGTCTGAGGAGAGATGATGAAAACCTTTTACGCCGAAGAACAGAAACGCCACGATCCGAAAATGTTCCTGTCGAGCGGTGCGCCGCAGCCGAACCCGGAAAAACCCGAACGGATCGACCGTCTGCTGGCTGGTGCAAGAGCAGCGGGATCGGAGATCGTTCGCCCTGTAGATCACGGCCTGAAGCCGGTCGCGGCCATCCATACGCCGGAATATATCGACTTCCTTCAGAACATCTTCCTGCGCTGGCAGCGCATCGAGGGGGCGTCGGAAGAGGTGATCCCCAATATCCACCCGCTCGCCCGCATGGGTCGTTACCCGGCCTCGGCCGTCGGTCAGGCCGGTTATCATATGGCCGATACCGCCTGCCCGATCTCGGCTGATACCTGGGGCAGCGCCTGCTGGAGCGCCTGGAGCGCGGTCGAGGCGGCAAACGCGGTGCTTTCCGGCGAACGGTCCGCCTATGCGCTCTGCCGTCCGCCGGGGCACCATGCCTTTGCCGATGTCGCCGGCGGCTTCTGCTTCTTCAACAATTCGGCCATTGCGGCCCAGCATCTGCTCGGCTCATCGAAACGGGTCGCCATTCTCGACGTCGATCTTCACCATGGCAACGGCACGCAGGGCATCTTCTATCGCCGCAGCGATGTGCTGACGGTTTCGATCCATGCCGATCCCGTGCGCTTCTATCCCTTCTTCTGGGGCCATGCGGATGAACGCGGCGAAGGCGAGGGGCTGGGCTACAACCTCAACCTGCCGCTGCCGCGCCACACGGCCAATGCCGGTTTTCTGGAAGCGCTTTCCATGGGCCTGCGCCGCATCGAAGCTTTCGCTCCGGATGCGCTGGTCGTGGCGCTGGGGCTCGATGCCTATGAGGGCGATCCCTTCGGCGGGCTTTCCGTTTCCACACCGGGCTTTTCCCGAATAGCCCAGGCCATCGCGGCGCTCGGTCTGCCCACGGTCATCGTGCAGGAGGGCGGTTATCTCTGCGATGCGCTTTCGGACAATCTGACCGCGTTCCTGACCGGCTACGGCAGCGACTGAGCCGGCTATTTCCGGGCCGGACTGTTGCGAGTGACGATAAACAGCGCGCTGCAGCACAGGATCGCCGCGATCACGATCGCAACGGTGGGCGATGGGTGTGAGGTGAACCACATCAAGACGTAGCTGGCTGCGATCATGGAAACGGCCAGCACCTTTGCCTTGAGCGGGATTGCCCGTTCATCGCGCCAGGTGCGCAGGCCGGCGCCGAAGCGCGGATGGTTGAAAAGCCAGCTTTCCATCTTCGGCGACGAGCGCGCGAAAAACCAGATGGAAAGCAGCAGAAACGGCGTCGTCGGCAACAGCGGCAGAAAAGCGCCGATGACGCCGATGACGACGAAAAGCCAGCCCAGGACGAGATAGATGCTGCGTTTTATGACCGTATCTCCGCGTGACCAATCATAAACCTGACTGTTGCCGGATACTTAAAACGCTTTGCGGCGAAATGAAACTGTTTCTACCGCCGCGAACCGGCCAATTTTCCGCGAAGATCAACATTGGATGCCCTGGGCGGTCGGCTTAGCGCCATGACCTCAAGCATCTGGCCACGTCCGCGCAGGGCGTGGGTTCCAAGGGGTTCAACCGCCACCGTTTCCGGCATCTCGATGCGGCCAGCCAGATCGGCCGAGATCAGGATCGGCCGGTTCAGCGACCGGCACATATTTTCAAGCCGGGCCGTCGTGTTCACCGTATCGCCGAAATAGGCGATCTTGTGGTGATCGACGCCGATTTCCGCGGTGATGATCGTTCCCCCGTGAAGAGCAGCGCGCAGACGCGGAACCTGGCCATAAGTCTTCAGCCAATTTTCCGCGTTGGCCTCGATCGCATCGAATATCTCGAAGACGCAGGCGATGCAGCGCGCCTTTTCGATGCCACGTTTCAGCGGCCAGGTGACGATAGCGGCATCGCCGATATAGTCGTCGATCGCGCCCTTGTGGCGGCGGACCGGCTCGGCAAAAGCGGCAAACAGGGCGCTCAGATATTGCTGCGCACGCAGATCACCGTTGCGCTCGGCGAAGGCCGTTGAATCGACGAGATCGATGAACAGGAAAACGCGCTCCTCGGTCACCGGCTTGCGATATTTGCTGATCAGCATGCTGGCGAAAATCTCGCGGCCGAGCAGTTCGCGGACGCGCAGCACGAAGATGATGAGGGCGCAGACCCCAAGCGCATAGAGAAACACCGAAAGCGGCATGACAGCGGCTTCGTGCATCGGGCGCGGGTCGATCATCCCGGCGGTGCGAAGGGTGAAGGATGCAATGGCATAACCGGCGCTCATCAGGATTTCATAAATGATCAGCGAGGTGACGAAGAGCGCCACGGTCGAAAACAGCTGGATGCGGCGATGGATCCGGCGAAAGATCAGCCCGCGCTCGAAGGCAATGATCGGCAGACCCATCAGAAGGGCGAAAATCGCCCCGATCACAGGCGGCTCTCCGGGGAAGACGAGCAAACCATAGACGATGCCGCTCAAAGCCATGGCGGCGCAGATCATGAACCAGGTCTGCTTCGACGAAATTTGTTTCATTCTTGGCGACCTATCGTTGCGGCAGCGGTTATCGTTGCGCATTTCTATCACGTCAAGCGATTCCGCCGGAGCCTCGCCGCCGCGACCTAACGCCCCTTGAAGCTCGGCGCACGCTTTTCAACAAAAGCCGCCATGCCTTCCTTCTGATCCTCGGTCGCGAAAAGCGCGTGGAACACGCGCCGCTCGTAGAGCAGGCCTTCGCGCAAGCCGACTTCCATGGTCCGGTCCACGGCTTCGCGCGCAGTCATCGTCGCTATCTTGCTATAGTTGGCGATGGTTCGTGCCGCTTCAAGGGTCTCTTCGATCAATCGATCCGCGGGGATGACCCGCGCCACGAGGCCGGATCGTTCGGCTTCGACCGCATTCATCATCCGGCCGGTCAGGATCATGTCCATCGCCTTGGATTTGCCGATCAGCCGCGTCAACCGCTGGGAGCCGCCCATCCCGGGGATGACGCCGAGCTTGATCTCCGGCTGGCCGAACAGGGCGGTATCGGCGGCGAAGATCATGTCGCACATCATCGCCAGCTCGCAGCCGCCGCCCAGCGCATAGCCGGAAACTGCCGCAATTTTTGGCGTGCGCAAGGCGGTGAAGCGGTCCCAGGCGCCGAAGAAATCCTCCAGATACATATCGGTGTAGGATTGCGCGGCCATTTCCTTGATGTCGGCGCCGGCGGCGAAGGCCTTTTCCGATCCGGTAATCACGAAGCAGCCGACGCCCGGATCGCGATCCAATACGACAAGCTGTTCACCCAGCGCCCGCATGATCTCGGTGTTCAGCGCATTGCGCGCCGCGGGCCGGTTGAGCGTCACGAGGACGACGCGGTCGCGGCGTTCGATGAGGATCGGTTGCTCCATGGGAGGCTCCTGTCAGCTTTCGGGAAAAAGCGGCTGCGATGACGGCGTGAAATAGGGGGCAAGTTCGCGCTCCGTCACCCTGTCGAGGCTTGCCGGCTGCCATTTCGGATTGCGGTCCTTGTCGATGACGGCGGCGCGCACGCCTTCATAAAAATCGTGGCTTTTCATGACGCCGGTCAAAGCCGAAAATTCGCGCTGGAGGCAATCCTCCAGAGAGGCGGAATCCCGACCGAGCTGCAGAAGACGTAAGGTGACTTTGAGGCTGGTGGGCGATTTGCGACGCAGTGTTTCCAGTGTCTTCAGGGCGAAACCGCTACCTTCCTCTTCGAGCGTGGTGACGATCTCCTCCATGGTATCGAAGCGGAAAAGCCGGTCGATCTCGTCACGCACCGGCGCCAGCAGACACGGCGGGGGTTCCGTGGCGACAGCGGCGATGGCGGCCCCGATTTCGGCGGCCCCGCATTGGGAAAGGCCGGCCAATCGTTCTATCAGATCAGGGAAACGATCCGACGGCATGTGCTGATCGGCAAGGCCGGCGAGGATCACGTCCGCCCCGCCGAGGATTTCTCCGGTCAGCCCGATATAGGTGCCGAGCTCTCCCGGTCCGCGCGTCAGGAACCATGACCCGCCGACATCGGGATAAAAGCCGATGCCGGTTTCCGGCATGGCAAAACGGGTGCGCTCCGTGACGATGCGATGGCTGCCATGAACGGAAAGCCCCGCGCCGCCGCCCATGACGATACCGTCCATGAAGGCGACATAGGGCTTGGAATAGCGGGCGATGCGGGCATTCAGCCGGTATTCTTCCGCCCAGAAATCGATCGGGGCCGATGAGCCTGCCTTGCCCTGATCGTGGACGGAGCGAATATCGCCACCGGCGCAAAAACCGCGTTCGCCTTCGCCGCTGATCAACACGGCCGATATGGAGGGATCGCTTTCGAAGCGGTCCAGCGCTTCATCGATATCCCTCACCATATCGAGCGTCAGGCTGTTCAGGGCCTTGGGGCGATCGAGGCGGATATGGCCGAGTGCGCCCCGGCGTTCGACGATTGTCTGTTTGGGGGCGACATCAGGCATGGAGTGCATGGCCAAGGGCTTTCATGGCGGCTTCCTGGAAGGCTTCGCTGCGGGTCGGATGGCTATGCACCGTTGCCGCGATATCCTCAAGTCTCGCGCCCATCTCGATTGCCAGCGCGAAGCTGCTCGAAAGCTCGGAGACCCCGGAGCCGACAGCCTGAATCCCAAGCACGAGATTGTTGTCTGCACGGGCGACGATGCGCACGAAACCATCTTCCGACGACATGGTCATCGCCCGGCCATTGGCCGTAAAAGGAAACTGGCCGACGCGGATATTGTATCCCTGCTTTCTTGCCTCTTCGGGCGACAGCCCTGCCGAGACGATTTCGGGATCGGTGAAGCAGACGGAGGGGATGCATCGCTTGTCCCAAGCGCGCTTTCTCCCGGCAACGATCTCGGCGACCATCTCGCCCTGCGCGATGGCGCGGTGGGCCAGCATCGGCTCGCCGGTGACATCGCCGACGGCATAGACACCGCGCATGGATGTGCGGCACTGATCGTCGATCCGCAGGAAACGGCCGGCGCGGTCGAGATCGAGTTCTTCCAGCCCCCAGCCTTCGAGCCGCGCCTTGCGACCGACCGTGATGAGAACCTTGTCCGCCGCAAGCGCCTTCTCCCGGCCATCGGCGGTTTCGACGAGCAGCATGTTTTTCTCCGGCGAGAAACCGCGCGCTTTCGCGCCAAGCAGCACCTCTACGCCAAGTTCCGAAAGCTTGCGGGAGACGGGCTTGGTGAGATCGGCGTCGTAAAGCGGCAGGATGCGTTCCATGCCTTCTACGACGGTGACGGACGAGCCGAGTTTGGCGAAGGCGGTGCCGAGTTCAAGCCCGATATAACCGCCGCCGACAACGACGAGCTTTTCCGGCACTGTCGTCAGCGCCAGCGCTTCGGTGGAGGAGAGGATTCGGCCGCCGAAAGGTAAAGCGGGCAATTCGACTGGTTCGGAACCCGTGGCGATGACGATCGTTTCGGCGCGAACCAACTGGGTGCCGGTCTCCGTTTCAACCTCCACGCTCTTGCCATCGCGAAAATGGCCGTGGCCGTGCAGTATCTTGACGCCGGCCTTGCGGAGCAGGCCGACGACACCGCTGTTCAGCCGCCCGACGATGCCATCCTTCCACGCTACCGTACGCGACAGATCGATAGCCGGCGCGGAAAGGCTGATGCCAACCGGACTTTTGCCGGCTGCCGCTTTCTTCGCGATATCGAATTCATCCGCCGCATGGATCAGCGCCTTGGAAGGAATGCAGCCGACATTGAGGCAGGTGCCACCCGCCTTCCCCGCCTCGACGATGACGGTATCCACGCCCAATTGCCCGGCGCGGATGGCGCAGGCGTAACCGCCGGGGCCGGCGCCGATGACGAGAAGCTTGCAGAGAATTTCCTTCATGGCTTCAGCCTTCGATGAAAATGAGCGCGGGGGTTTCAATGAGCGCCTTGATCCGCTGGATGAAGGTGGCGGCATCCCAGCCATCGACGATGCGATGATCGAAGCTGGACGACAGGTTCATCATCTTGCGCGGTATGAACTGACTGCCATCCCAGACCGGTTTCGTCACGATCTTGTTGACGCCGACGATCGCCACTTCCGGGTGGTTGATGACCGGGGTGGTGACGATGCCGCCGAGCGCCCCGAGCGAGGTGACGGTGATGGTCGAGCCGCTCAGTTCCTCGCGCAGCGCCGAGCCGGTGCGCGCGGCTTCCGCAAGACGGGTGATTTCGGCGGCGCAATCCCAGATGCCGCGGGCTTCCGCATGGCGCACCACGGGCACCATCAGGCCGGACGGTGTCTGGGTGGCGATGCCGATATGGACGGCGCCATAGCGCGTCACGATGCCGGCATCGTCATCGAAGGTGGCGTTGATCGCCGGCTGTTCGGCGATGGTGCGGACCATGGCTTTCATCAGGAAGGGCAGGAGGGTGAGTTTCGGCTGCTCGCTCTTGCGGCCGCTGTTCATCGCTGCGCGCAGGTCTTCGAGATCGGTGACATCGACTTCCTCGACATAGGTGATGTGGGGAATGCGCGAAGTCGCCAGCGTCATCTTCTCGGCGATGCGGCGACGCAGGCCGGTGATCTTGATCTCCTCGGTTCTGGTGTCGCGCACGAGACCACCCGTGGTGTCGGCCGGCTGCGCGCCGCGAGACTGGAAACCATCGAGATCGTCATGGGTAATGCGACCGGCGGGGCCGGTGCCCTGAACCTGGCGCAGATCGACGCCGCTGTCTCGTGCGCGAAGGCGCACGGCAGGGGATGCGAGCGGCTTGGCCTGCGTGTCGAGTGTGGCACGGCTTCCCTTCTCCCCGCTCGCGGGGAGAAGGTGGCCCGAAGGGCCGGATGAGGGGGGTGGCACGGACAGAGTTTGCGGGAATTGCCCCTCATCCGCCCGTTCTCCCCGCGATCGGGGAGAAGGAGCAGATTCCGGTTGCTCTCTTGCAGCCACAGAATCCGTCTCGATCCGCATCAGCGGCGCTTTCACGGCGATACGGTCGCCGATCTCGGCACCGATCCACGTTACCGTGCCGGTGACGGGGGAGGGTATCTCCACCGTCGCCTTGTCCGTCATGACAGCCGCGACGATCATGTCCTCGCGCACGGGATCGCCGGGCTTCACATGCCATTCGACAAGCTCGGCCTCTGCCACGCCTTCGCCGACATCCGGCATCTTGATGGTGAATTCAGCCATGTCTCAACCCTCCATCACTTCGGCAAGTGCGCGACCGACGCGGGCTGGGCCGGGGAAATAATCCCATTCCTGCGCATGCGGATAGGGCGTATCCCAGCCGGCGACGCGCACGACCGGCGCTTCGAGATGGTAGAAACAATGTTCCTGCACCAGCGCGGCGATCTCGCCGCCGAAGCCGGATGTCAGCGTCGCCTCATGCACCACGACGCAGCGTCCAGTCTTTTGCACCGACTGCACGATGGTATCGAGGTCGAGCGGCGAGAGGCTGCGCAGGTCGATCACCTCGGCGTCGATCCCAGTCTCCTCGACCGCCGCCAACGCCACATGGACCATAGTGCCATAGGCGATGACGGTGACTGCCGAGCCCTGCCGGCGGATATCCGCCTTGCCGATCGGGATCGAATAATAGCCTTCCGGCACCTCGCCGAGCTCATGCTTCGACCAGGGCGTCACCGGCTTTTCGTGATGGCCGTCGAAGGGGCCGTTGTAGAGCCGCTTGGGTTCGAGGAAAATCACCGGATCGGGATCGTCGATGGCGGCGATCAGCAAGCCCTTGGCATCGAAGGGATTAGACGGAACAACCACCTTCAAACCACACACATGGGTGAACAGTGCTTCCGGGCTCTGGCTGTGCGTCTGGCCGCCGAAGATGCCGCCGCCGGTCGGCATGCGCAGCACGATCGGGCAGGTGAAATCGCCGTTCGAGCGATAACGGATGCGTGCGGCTTCCTGAGTGATCTGGTCGTAGGCCGGATACATGTAATCGGCGAACTGGATTTCGACGCAGGGTTTAAGCCCATAGGCCGCCATGCCGATCGCCGTGCCGACGATGCCGCTTTCGCTGATCGGGGCATCGAAGCAGCGGGTGCGACCATATTTGGCCTGCAGCCCTTGCGTACAGCGAAAGACGCCGCCGAAATAGCCGACATCCTCGCCGAAGACCACAACCCGGTCGTCACGCCCCATCGAAACATCCATGGCGCTGCGCACCGCCTCGATCATTGTCATGCGTGTCATATCAATATCCTGCCTTCTGCCGCTGGCGACGGATATGGGCTGGCATCTCGGCATAGACGCCCTCAAAAATATCCCGCACGGAGGGTTTGCCGCCGGCATGGAGCGTGCCGTGGCTCTCGGCCTCCTTCTGCGCCTGAATGACCTCGTCCATGATTTCGGCCTCTGCCTGCGCATGGCGCTCCTCGGACCAGACACCGCGGAGGATGAGATGCTTTTTCAGCCGCAAGACGGGATCACCAAGCGGCCAAGCCTCCGATTCCGTCTTCGGCCGGTAGACGCTCGGATCGTCCGAGGTTGAATGCGCGCCGACACGGTAGGTGACGTATTCGACCAGTGTCGGCCCGAGATTGCGGCGCGCGCGCTCAACGGCCCATTTCGCGACCGCATGGACGGCCAGATAGTCGTTCCCATCGACCCGCAGAGCCGGGATGCCGAAGCCGAGGCCACGGGCGGCAAAAGTGCCGGAACCGCCGCGGGCGATGCCCTGAAAGGTCGAGATCGCCCATTGATTGTTGACGATGTTGAGGATGACCGGCGCTTTGTAGGTGGAGGCAAAGACGAGCGCCGAATGGAAATCGGATTCCGCCGTCGAGCCATCGCCGATCCAGGCGGCGGCGATGCGGGTGTCGTTGCGGATGGCGGACGCCATCGCCCAGCCGACGGCCTGCACATATTGCGTGGCGAGATTGCCGGAGACGGTGAAGAAGCCATGCTCCTTGGAGGAGTGCAGCACCGGCATCTGCCGGCCGCGCAGCGGATCGTTCTCGTTGGAAAAGATCTGGTTCATCATCGTGACCATCGGATAGTCATCGGCGATGAGCAGGCCCGCCTGCCGGTAGGTCGGGAAGTTCATGTCGCCCTTTTCCAGCGCCTTGCGGAAAGCGCAGCTCACGGCTTCCTCGCCCAGATGCTGCATGTAGAACGAGGTCTTGCCCTGACGCTGCGCCATCAGCATGCGCGCATCGAAGGCGCGAAGCTTCATCATGTGGCGCAAGCCCGTCAGCACCTCCTCATCCGAAAGCGTGCCAGCCCATGGGCCAACCGCTTCGCCCTCGCGGTTGAGCACGCGGATGATCGAATAGGCGAGATCGCGGATATCCTCCGACGCGACATCGACCGGCGGGCGCGGCACCGAGCCGGCCTTCGGGATCTTGACGTTGGAAAAATCCGGCTCGCCGCCGGGCCTGACCGCCGGTTCCGGCACATGCAGGCTCAAAGGCGCAAAATCGCTCATTCCTTTTCCTCCCATTGCAGCCCTCCTGCCGCTCTCTCCCGGCAGAAGACCTGTTTTCTTGTTTTAGAACCCGCGCGCGATCACCATGCGCTGCACGTCGCTTGTTCCTTCATAAATCTGGCAGATACGGACATCGCGATAGATCCGCTCCACCGGATAATCGCTCATGTAGCCGTAGCCGCCATGGATCTGGATCGCGTCGGAACAGACCTTTTCGGCCATTTCCGACGCAAAAAGCTTGGCCATCGAGGCTTCCTGCAGGCAGGGCAGGCCCTTTTCCCGAAGTTCCGCCGCATGCAGCACCAGATGCCGCGCCGCCTCGATCTGGGTCGCCATATCCGCAAGGCGGAAGGCGACCGCCTGATGCCCGATGATCGGCTTGCCGAAGGCAATGCGCTCGCGGGCATAATTCCGCGCCGCCTCGAAAGCGGCCTGCGCCATGCCGACCGATTGCGCGGCGATGCCGATCCGTCCGCCTTCGAGATTAGCAAGAGCGATGCGATAGCCTTCGCCTTCCGCGCCGAGCCGCAAATCGGCCGATACACGCATGTCGTTGAAGGCGATCTGGCAGGTATCGGACGAATGAAGCCCGAGCTTGTGCTCGACGCGGACAACTTCGTAGCCGGGCGTATCGGTGGGAACGATGAAGGCGGTAATGCCCTTCTTGCCGGCATCCGGGTCCGTCACAGCAAAAACGATGATCACCTGACCGTTCTTGCCTGACGTGATGAACTGCTTGGCGCCGTTCAGCACATAGTGGTCGCCATCCCGGATAGCACGGGTCTTGAGATTGGAGGCATCCGAGCCGGCCTGCGGCTCGGTCAGGGCAAAGCCGCCGATCCATTCGCCGCTCGCCAGCTTCGGCAGGAAACGCTGTTTCTGTTCCTCGGTGCCGAATTTCAGGATCGGGACGCAGCCGACGGAACTGTGCACGCTCATGATTGTCGAGCAGGGGCCATCGCCGGCAGCGATCTCCTCCAGCGCTGCGGCATAAGCCACGGTACCAGTATCCGACCCGCCATACTCCTCCGGCACCAGCATGCCGAGAAAGCCGAGTTCACCCATCTCCTTGAGTTCCTCGCGGGGAAAGGCGTGATCGACATCGCGCTGCGCAGCGCCCGGGGCCAGTCGCTCGCGGGCGAAGGCGCGAGCGACATCGCGAATCTGGATATGGTCTTCGGAGAGGATCATGCCGCACCCCGCTCAAGGGCAACCGCCGTGGCTTCACCACCGCCGATGCAAAGGGCGGCCATGCCGCGCTTCAGATCGTAGCGTTCCATCGCCGCCAGTAGCGTGACGAGTACCCGCGCGCCGGAGGCGCCGATGGGATGCCCGAGCGCGCAGGCGCCGCCATGCACGTTCACCTTGTCATGCGGCAGATCGAGATCGCGCATCGCCGCCATGGTGACGACAGCGAAGGCTTCGTTGATCTCGAAGAGATCGACATCGGACAACGCCCAGCCGCTACGTTGAGAGAGCTTTTGCAAGGCGCCGATCGGTGCCGTCGCAAAGAGGTTCGGCGCCTGCGCATGGGAGGCATGGGCCACGATGGTCGCCAGCGGCGGGAGGCCGCGCTTCTTGGCCTCGGAACGGCGCATCAGCACGAGGGCCGCCGCCCCATCGGAGATCGAGCTGGAATTGGCCGCCGTCACCGTGCCGTCTTCGCGAAAAGCCGGCCTTAGCGTCGGGATCTTTTCGAGCCTTGCCTTGCCCGGCTGCTCATCCGCCGTCACCGTCTTTTCCGCCCTACCGTTCTTCAGCGTGACCGGTGTGATCTCGGCATCGAAAAGCCCCTCGGCAATCGCATTCTGCGCCCGCAGCAACGAGGTCACGGCGAAATCGTCCTGCGCCGGGCGCGTGAACTGGTAAGCCTCGGCGCAATCCTCGGCAAAGCTTCCCATCAGCCGCCCCTTGTCATAGGCATCCTCCAGCCCGTCCAGGAACATATGGTCTATCACCCTCCCATGGCCGAGCCGGTAACCGGCGCGGGCCCTGTCAAGGAGATAGGGCGCATTGCTCATGCTTTCCATGCCGCCTGCGACAGCAACGGAGGCGCTGCCCGCCGCGATGAGATCATGGGCCAGCATCACCGCTTTCATGCCCGAGCCGCACATCTTGTTGATGGTGCTCGCCCCGGCGGATAGCGGCAGACCCGCCCCGAGCGCCGCCTGCCGCGCCGGCGCCTGTCCCTGACCGGCCGGCAGCACGCAGCCGAAGACGACTTCCTCGATATTATCAGACGCCACCCCGCTGCGATCGATCGCAGCGCGGATAGCGGCCGCCCCGAGCTCAGGCGCCGCCGCACCCTGCAACTCGCCCTGAAAACTGCCCATCGGCGTGCGGGCCGAACCGACGATAACGATAGGATCTTGCATAGGCTGTCTCCCGTTTGTCGATTTCAGCGCGCGCCCATGCGCAGCGCCCCGTCGAGGCGGATCACCTCGCCGTTCAACATGGTGTTTTCGAAGATGTGGCGGACCAGCGCGGCAAATTCCTGAGGACGTCCGAGCCGGGGCGGGAAGGGTACGCTCTTGCCGAGCGCCTCCTGCACCTCTGGCGGCATGCCGGCCATCATCGGCGTCTCGAAAATGCCGGGCGCAATTGCCATCACCCGTATGCCATGGCGAGCAAGCTCGCGCGCGACCGGCAGCGTCATGCCGGCGACGCCAGCCTTGGAGGCGGCATAGGCAGCCTGCCCGATTTGTCCGTCAAAGGCCGCGACCGAGGCGGTGTTGACGATGACGCCGCGTTCGCCTTCCGCATCCGGTTCTTGCCGAGCCATCACCTCGGCGGCGAGCCGCATCATGTTGAAGGTGCCGATGAGATTGATGTTCACGGCGCGGGTGAAGCTTTCGAGAAGATGCGGCCCCTCGCGACCCAGAACCTTTTCGGCCGGGGCGATCCCTGCACAATTCACCAGTCCATGGAGATGCCCAAAGCTCTCAAGGGCGACGCTGATGGCGGCCACACCGTCCGCCTCCTGCGTGACGTCGGCGCGGACGAACCGGGCGGCGGCACCCAGTTCCGCTGCGACGCCCTGTCCCGCATCCGCATTGAGATCGACGACTACAACACTTGCGCCTTCCGCCACGGCCATGCGTGCGACGGCTGCTCCTAAACCAGAGCCTGCGCCGGTGATGACAAGCGTCTTGCCGCGCATCAGCACGGGAAGCCCTCTTGAGAGGGGGATATCCGGTCGGTCATGTTGCACTCCTCGCTGCTGCGATCGCTCGCGATCTCTCCAAGGCCTCCCCGCCCTGAATGTCCCTGTGGATTCTATGCCCGGCTCCTGTTGCAAACGATGACAGAACTGTCTCGATTTTTCGGCCAGTTTTGCCATAATGGAGGTATGGCCCCTCAGGATACAGACCGCCGCATGATCTCGCCCTCCTTCGTGGAGGAAGCGCTCGATAGCCTGCGCCGCGCCGGAAAGCCCGTTGCGCCGCTTCTCGTAGCGCTTGGACTGCCAACGCACATCGATCGGCCGATCTCGGCGGAAACCTACGGTGCCCTATGGCTTGCTGTCGCGGATACGCTCGACGACGAATTCTTCGGAATGGGCGCGCGGCCGATGCGGAGCGGCAGTTTCACGCTTCTCTGCCACTGCATCCTTCACGCACCGACGCTGGAACATGCGCTGCGACGGGCGCTGCGGTTTCTCGATGTCGTCCTGGAAGATCCGAGCGGTGAACTGGTGCTGCGCGAAAGCACGGCGGAAATTTTGCTTCGCGATCGTGGCGCTCCGCGATCTGCCTTCGCTTATCGCACCTACTGGATTTTGCTGCATGGCATCGCCTGCTGGCTTGTCGGCCGCCGCGTTCCGATCCGTCGTGTGGATTTTCGCTGTGAAGAGCCGCAGCAGGGCGCGGATTATCGCCTGTTCTTCGGCGCGCCGGTGCAGTTCGGCGCCGACATCAGTTGCCTTGCCTTCGATAGATCGGTGTTGAAATTGCCGATTTCCCGCAGCGAACAGGCGCTCAAACAATTCCTGCGGGGTGCGCCTGCCAATATTCTCGTACGCTATCGCTACGATGCGGGCCTTGCCGCAGCGGTGCGTCGGCGTTTGCGCCAGGCGCCACCGATGTCATGGTCTGGTTTCGAGACCTTGGCCACACAGATGCGTATGTCTCCCTCGACGCTGCGGCACCGGTTGCAGGCGGAGGGTCAGAACTATGCCGGTATCAAGGACGATATCCGCCGCGATCTCGCCATCGACCGGCTGCTGAGCACAGCAAACAGCATCAGCGAAATCGCCGCCGATCTCGGCTTTTCCGAACCGAGCGCCTTCTACCGCGCCTTCCGCAAATGGACGGGAAAGAGCCCGGCGGAATTTCGTTGGGAGGGATAGGTCAGGGGACGTCGTCATTGCCGACAATCCCGCCTTCACCTTCGAGAATGGCGATCCGGCGGGTTTCCGAACGGCTGAATTTCAGGCGTACGCCGACACCGGCGCCATTTTCGGGAATAAAGGTGACGCCTGATGATTCCAGTGTTTTCTGGATCACGTCAAGCGTCGCCGCAGCCGGTTCGGAGAGCTTGTTCTCGAATGCATCGATCACGGCGGCATCCAGCTTCGCCAGCCGGGCGAGGGTTTCGAGCGAAAGCTCAGCAAGCGCCCGCGCGGCCCGGCATTGTGCACCTGTGATCATTGGCTACTCCCTTGATATCCGTTGCGTTCGGCAGGTTGCGGCAACCATAGCGCCGGCCGAAGGCCAGTGCCAGATGGCTGTTGCCGCTCTATGCCAGGATTTTCGTGATCATCCCACCACTGGCGGATCGCGCAAAGCGGGATATTTTTACGGGTGGGAGTATCGATGCGATTCGCGGGAGGCGGATATATGACAAGGATAGCGTTCATAGGGCTGGGCAATATGGGTGGGCCGATGGCGGCCAATCTCGTCAAGGCCGGCCATCCGGTGACCGGTTTCGATCTTTCTCCAGCCTCGTTGGAAGCCGCCGTGCGGACCGGCGTCACCGGAGCCGGAAGCCTGCCGGATGCCGTTTCGAATGCTGATTGCGTCATCACCATGCTGCCTAAGGGCGAGCATGTCGTGTCCGTCTGGAAGGAGCTTTCCACTCGCGTCGCGTCGCGCACGCTGCTGATCGATTGCTCGACGGTCGATGTCGAAAGCGCCCGGGCTGCACATGAGATGGCGGCGATCCGGGATTGCCCGTCGCTCGATGCGCCGGTTTCGGGCGGGACCGGCGGGGCGGCGGCGGGTACGCTGACCTTCATGGCCGGCGGTTCTCCCGCAGCCTTCGAGCGGGCAAGACCGGTTCTGGAGGCAATGGGCAAAAGGATCGTCCATTGCGGCGGCGATGGGGCGGGACA
>JAVBSF010000529.1:0-10453 GCA_031556925.1 Pararhizobium sp. | reverse complement strand
TGGGCCGCTCCCAAGCCGCTGCCGCCGGAACTCTGGTCGGGTCTCGAAGGCGTCGGGCATTTCTCGGCCACCAAGCAGAACTATCCCAATGGCTGCTATATCGCCGAGGTCGAGATCGACCACGAGACCGGGGCCGTCAGCCTCGCTGAAATCATCGGCGTCGACGATGTCGGCGTGGCTGTCAATCCGCTTTTGCTCGAAGGCCAGCTGCAGGGCGCGATCGCCCAGGCGGTCGGCCAGGCGCTGAAGGAAGGCATCGTCCACGATGAGAACGGCCAGCTTCTGACCGGCTCCTTTACCGATTACGCCATGCCGCATGCGGGCGATTTTCCGCGGTTGCGGCTGGGGCTTCGCCCCATACCGACCCAGACGAACCCGCTCGGCGTCAAGGGCGGCGCGGAAAGCGGCACGGTCGGCCTGCCGCCCGCCATCGTCGCCGCCGTGGTGGACGCCCTGCGGCCCTATGGGGTGCGCGACATGACCATGCCGATCACGCCGATGTCGGTCTGGTCGGTGATGAACCCGGCCGCAACGGCCCCGTCCGAAGGAACAGACGCATGACACTTTTCGCCGTTTACCGCCTCGACCGCACCGATGGCCGCGCCGGCGCGATCCGCGCCGAAACCCGCCCCGCCCACCGTGACTACATGCAGAAATTCTCCAGCCGCGTGCGCTGCGGCGGCCCGCTGCTCGACGGCGCTGGCGAAGGTTGCGGCGGCTTCATGCTGATCGAGGCCGAGGACGAGGCGGAAGTGCGCGAAATCCTGCGCAACGATCCCTTCGAGCAGGCGGAGCTATCCGCCCGCATCGAGATCCACGCATTCCGCTGGCAGACCAGCCGCCCGGCGGACATGCCGCCGCTTTGAAGAACAGAAGGGCGCCGGACGCCCAGGACCGACAGGCCCGGCATGATCGAGAAGGAAAAGACACATCATGGAACTGACAGGTGAACAGCTGATCGACGCCCCCCGCGCAAAGGTCTGGGCCGGGCTGATGGACACCGAAATCCTGCGGGCGGCGATACCGGGCTGCGAAACCGTCACGGACGAGGGCGACGGCGCCTATTCGGCCGTCGTCGTCGCCTCCATCGGCCCGCTGCGCGCCCGCTTCAAGGGCAAGCTGCAGCAGCAGGACATGGCCCCACCCGAGCAATACGGCCTGCGTTTTGAAGGCGAGGGCGGCATTGCCGGCTTCGCCAAGGGCACGGCGCTGGTGACGCTCGCCGAGGTTGGGGAAAACAAGACCAAGCTCAGCTACAAGGCCGAAGCCCAGATCGGCGGGCGGCTCGCCCAGATCGGCTCGCGCCTCGTCGATGCGGCGGCGGCGAGGATGTCGAGCCAGTTCTTCGGCCGGTTCCAGGAACTTCTGAACAATCCCGGCGCAGCCCAGCGCCGGGAAGGAGAAGGAGGCGGCGCGGCGGCTGCCGGCGGCGCCGCGAATGCGCCGGCCTACGAGGGCGGCGACGGCCGCCTGATGGCGGCCCCGGATACGCGCGGCCAGTTCGTTGTGCAGATGCCCGCCTGGGCCTGGGCGGTCACGGTAACAGTCTTTGCCGGGCTCGCCGCCTGGCTTGGAACGCACTAGCCGGCCGGTTTTTTTTGTCGTCCGTCAGGGAAACCGGTTCCCGCCTTTCCTGACGGACTAGAGCGTTTCCGCTTTTCTTCGAACTGCGAAAACACTCTAACGATTTGTTTTGACGCATTTCCGGACGGAAAACCGCTTCGCACTTTTCCTGGAAATGCTCTAGTTTAAGGAGAGACGCTATGATGTCGGTCACGATCACGGTCAATGGCGTTCCGGAAACCCATGAGGTCGAGCCGCGCACGCTGCTCGTGCATTTCCTGCGCGAAAACTGCGGGCTGAAGGGCACCCATGTCGGCTGCGACACCACCCAATGCGGCTGTTGCACCGTGCATCTCGACGGCCGCTCGGTGAAATCCTGCACCGTGCTGGCGGTACAGGCCGACGGCGGCGAGCTTACGACCATCGAGGGGCTGGGCAGCGCCGAAAACCTGCATCCGATGCAGGAGGCGTTCCGCCATCATCACGCGCTGCAATGCGGCTATTGCACGCCGGGCATGGTGATGCAGGGCGTCGATATCGTCAGCCGCGGCATCGGTGGCGACGAGACGGCGGTGCGTCACGCGCTCGAAGGCAATCTCTGCCGCTGCACCGGCTATCAGAACATCGTCGATGCGATCATGGACGTGGCGGCGAACGCGCCCGGCTCCTGCCGGATGAGCGGTGCGGCCCGATGAACCTTCCCGCTTTCGACTATGTGCGCCCCAAGAGTCTCGACGAGGCCATCGGCATCCTGCAGGCCGACCCGGAGGCCAAGGCGCTTGCCGGCGGCCAGACGCTGATCCCGACCCTGAAGCAGCGGCTGGCGCGCCCCTCGACGCTGGTGGACCTGCGCGGGCTTGCCGAGCTGCGCGGCATCGTCGTCGACGATCTGGCCGTGACGGTCGGGGCGATGACGCGCCATGTGGAAACCGCGACCAGCCCGGAGATCCGCGCGGCGATCCCGGCGCTTTCCTATCTCGCAAGCGGCATCGCCCATCCGCAGGTGCGCCATATGGGCACCATGGGCGGCTCGATTTCCAACAACGATCCGGCGGCCGACTATCCGGCCGCGCTGGTGGGGCTGGGCGCCGAGGTCGAGACGACGCAGCGCCGCATTCCCGCCGACGATTTCTTCACCGGCCTGTTCTCGACGGCGCTGGAGCCGGGCGAGCTGGTGCTGCGCATCCGCTTTCCGCGCCCGGCGCGCGCGGGTTATTGCAAGATCGCCAGCCAGGCGTCCGGCTATGTGACGACCGGCTGCTTCATCGCCGAGACCCTCGAAGGGGTGCGGGTGGCGGTGAACGGGGCAGGCCCCTGCGTTTTCCGCCAGCCGGATTTCGAGGCGGCGCTTGCCGACAATTTCGCGCTTACCGCCCTCGACGGTCTCCGGCAGGAGGCCAAGGGGCTCAACAACGACATGCACGCAAGTGCCGCCTATCGCGCCCATCTCGTCGGCGTCGCCGCGAAGCGGGCGCTCCAACAGGCACTGGCAGGTGCCAGCACGGAGAACCACTGATGAAACTGATGTCCTACGTCACCCAGTCCCGCGCCGGCTTCGGCGCTGTCGATGGCGACAAGATCTACGATCTCGGCCTGCGGCTCGGCGTCGCCGATCTGAAAGAGGCGCTGCGCACCGGCGCGCTTTCCGGCGCAGCGGCCGCCCTGCGCGGCGCGACCGCCGATTTCCGTCTCGCCGACGTGACCTTCCTTCCGGTCGTTGCCAATCCCGGCAAGATCATCTGCGTCGGCCTCAATTATCTGGAACATCGTCTCGAAGGCAAGCATGCCGCGACGACGCCCGCGCCTGCTCTTTTCCTGCGCGTGCCGGAATCCCAGACCGGGCATCTGCGTCCGCTGCTCTGCCCGGCCGAAAGCGACCAGTTCGATTTCGAAGCCGAGATGGCCGTGGTCATCGGCAAGGCCGGCCGCCGCATTTCCGAAGCTGACGCCCTGTCCCATGTCGCGGGCATTTCCGCCTATAATGACGGCTCGGTGCGCGACTGGCAGCTGGCGACCAACCAGTGGACGCCGGGCAAGAATTTCCCCGCCACCGGCGCTTTCGGCCCCTGGATGGTGACGCCGGACGAAATCGCCCCCGATGCGGTGCTGAAGCTCGTCTGCCGTCTCAACGGCCAGGAAATGCAGAACGCCACCACCGACATGATGATGTTCAAGCTGCCCTATCTGATCAGCCACATCTCCACCTTCATGACGCTGGAACCGGGCGATGTCATCGTCTCGGGCACGCCGGGCGGCGTCGGGCTCAGGCGCGATCCGCCGGTCTGGATGAAGGACGGCGATATCGTCGAGATAGAGCTTCAGGGCGTCGGCATCCTGCGCAACACGGTGGTCAAGGAGAAGGCCTGATGGCAAATCTCGACTATCCGGCCATCGAGCCCATTTCGCAGGAGCTGCGCGCCACGCTGATGCGTTGCGATCCCGCAAGCCTCAGCAACGCGCTTTTGAAGCGCGGCTTTCGCAATACGTTCCTCGTCGGTCTTTCGCCGGTGTCCGAAGGCCAGCCGCGCATGGTCGGCCCGGCGTTCACGCTGCGCTTCATCCCCGCCCGCGAGGATCTGGATACGATGGCGCTCTATGCGCGAAACGACAGCATGCACCGGCGCGCGATCGAGGAATGCCCGCCCGGCGCGGTGCTGGTGATGGGAACCGGCGGCGAACTCCGGGCCTCGTCGATGGGTGACATGATGGCGCTGCGCCTCAAGGTGCGGGGTGCCGCGGGCGTGGTGACCGACGGCGGCTACCGCGACACGCCCGGCATCGTCGAGACCGGCCTGCCCTGCTTCCAGCGGCAGGGTTCGGGCCCGGCGACGCCGATCGCCCTTCACCCGGTCGAGTTCAATGCGCCGATCGGCTGCGCGGGCGTGGCCGTCTATGCCGGCGATATCGTCGTCGGCGACGGCGGCGGCGTGGTGGTGATCCCGCGCGCGCTCGCCGAGGAGGTGGCGCGCGAGGTCGATGCGGCCGGCGATTACGAAGAATTCGTCGCCGCCCATATCCGGCGCGGCCGCTCGATCTTTGGTCTCTTCCCGGCAACGCCGGAAAGCCGTGTGGAATATGAAGAATGGGTCGCCAGGGGGCGGCCGAACCTGGAGGAACAGCCATGAACACCGATAATCCCGAAGCGCTGGCGAAATCGCTGGAGATCCTGATCCACAGCACGGAGCTCGATCCGGACAAGTGGGTCAACTTTCCCGATTACGGGCTTCGCCAGTATTTCCTCTGGAAGAACCCGGCCACCGGCGCCAGCATCGCCATCCTCGAATTCGACAAGGGCGGTCATATCCCGGTCAAGCACATCCATGCCTCGAACCAGTTCATGTACTGCCTCGAAGGCGACTACGAATATACCGATGTCGGCCTGCGGCTGAAGCCCGGCACCTTCTACATGAACCCGAAGGATCATCCGCACGGGCCTACCATCGCCCATGAACGCAGCGTCATGATCGAGATCTACGACGGCCCGCATTACTACGAAAAGCCCGTCTACCACACCGACGAGACCATCGGCGAGTTCCTCGACAAGAAGTGAGGCCGCCGGCCCTGCCGGATGGTCCCGACAATGCCGTCGCGATCAGCGGCGGCATTGTCTTTTCGCCGTGCCGCGCGCCCTCATGATAACCATTTGGTTATTGTGAGGGCGACTCAATGTAATTTGACGTAATGATCTCTCCGCGAGATCGTATCTCCCATGATCTTTGCTCTGCGACGATCGTGAAAGGGGAGGATGGGAGATGCCGTCAGCACGGATCCATAAGGCTTCATATGTTCGCGGCGGTCGTTCGCTGCAGCGGGCAGGGGGGCTTTTGCG
Organism: Pararhizobium sp.; assembly: GCA_031556925.1. Taxonomy (GTDB): domain Bacteria; phylum Pseudomonadota; class Alphaproteobacteria; order Rhizobiales; family Rhizobiaceae; genus Pararhizobium. The sequence goes on along the minus strand of JAVBSF010000529.1, from coordinate 5,061 downwards.
ACACAATGCCGTTGATGACGACATGCCGGAACCGGCCTTGCGGCTGTTCGACCACTGGCGGGAGGTCTCGGAGCCCGACCGGGGCGCCTGCGCCGCGATCGGCAATTTCGACGGCGTCCATCTCGGGCATCACAGCGTCATCGACCTTGCCCGTGCCGAGGCCCGCCGGCGCGGCGCCGCGCTGGGGGTGGTCACCTTCGAGCCGCATCCCCGTTCCTTCGTCGCGCCTGCCGCCGACCCCTTTCGTCTTGCCGGCCCGGTGGCCCGTGTGCGGGCCCTGTCCGCGCTGGGTGTCGAAAGACTGTTCCAGCTGACCTTCGACGCAGCGCTTTGCGCCCTTTCTCCGGAACAGTTCGCGCGCGACATCGTCGTCGGCCGGCTGGGCCTTTCCCATGTGGTGGTCGGCAGCAATTTCCGCTTCGGCAAGGGACGGACCGGCGACGCCGATACGCTGTGCGCGCTGGGCGCCGAATACGGTTTCGGGGTGACGATCGCGCCTTCGTTCACGGTGTCGCAGCACCACGTATCGTCGTCGGCGATCCGCGCGGCGCTTGGCGGCGGCTGTTTCGATACGGTCCGGCGGATGCTGGGGCGCCCCTACGAACTCCTGGCCAGGGCGCGGTTGCTGCGTCCCGGCACCTATGTGCTGGACCTTGAGGCCGGCGGCCTGCCCCAAGCCCAGATGATGATCCCCCGCAGCGGCGACTATGCCGTCGATATCCACGCGCTCCGCCTTTCGCCGGGGCAGGTATCGAGAGGCGTCCTGTCGGTCGATCGCGCGGCGGAAGGAGCGCATATCGAGTTGCGGCTCGGCGGCTGCCGCGGAATGCTGGACGGTCAGCTGCTTTGCGCGACGTTCCTCGATCATGCCGGCGGCAGTCCTCTCGATGCCATCCATGACTGAACCTTTGAAGCGCTGTCGCCATGACCCTTTCCCCAGCCCTTGATCCCCTGGCCCTGGCGGAAGCCTGGATGTCGCAAGGCCGGAAAATCGCGCTTGCGACCGTCGTCAGCACATGGGGCTCGGCGCCGCGTCCTGCGGGCAGCCACCTGCTGGTCGATTCCGATGGGAATTTCGAAGGGTCGGTCTCCGGTGGATGCGTGGAAACGGATGTCATCGCCACCGCTATCGAGGCTATTGAAACGGGTCGGGGCCATCTGCTCGAATTCGGCGTCGCCGACGAGACGGCTTGGCGCGTGGGGCTGACCTGCGGCGGGCGGATCCGGGTTCATGTCGAGGTCGTGACCGACCTTTGCGCCCTCAAGGCGGTGAACGCCGCGCGCGCCCTTCGCGCGCCCTGCCTGCAGCTCATCGACGTGGCCGGCGCGCGCAGCCGGTTCCTTGCCGATGCCGGCGCGGCGGCAGGCGATATCGAGGCCGTGGCCGTTTCGGCCCTGCGGGCGGGACGCCCCGGCTCCGTCATGGCGGACGACCGGGAGGTTTTCGTCAATCCCTATATGCCGCCGCCGCGTCTGGTGGTCGTGGGGGCCGTGCATATCGCGCAGCTGCTCTTGGACGCCGCAACGCGCCTCGGCTGGAACACCGTCCTCATCGACCCGCGTTCCGCCTTTGCCACGCCGGACCGGTTTCCGGGCACGCAGCTCATGATCGAGTGGCCGCAGGATGCGCTGGACGCGCTCGGGCTGGATCGCCGCACGGCTCTCGTCGCCCTTTCGCACAATCCGGACATCGACGACGCCGCGATTGGCGCGGCGCTGACGGCCGGCTGCTTCTATGTCGGTGCCCTTGGCAGCAGGACGACCCATGGCAGGAGAACCGAGCGGCTGCTCGCGGCCGGCGTGCCTGCGGACGCCATGGCGTGCGTTCATGCCCCCATCGGCCTGCCGATCGGCGCGGAGACCCCGGAAGAGATCGCCATCGCGATCCTGGCGGAAGTCATCGGCGTCCTGCGCGCCGGCTAAAGCATTGCGAAAAGCCAGACGAAAACAAAGAAAGCTGACATCCACGTGAAGGACATCTCGGCATGATATTCGGGCAGCTATCCACCCATGAGGCCGCAGGAGCCATGCTGGCCCACCGGGTGCGCGCCGGCGGCACAGTGCTCCAGAAGGGAAACATCCTCGGCCAGCGGGAGATCGAGCTGTTGAAGGCGGAAGGTGTCGCATCCGTCTGGGCTGCGCGGCTCGAGCCGGGCGATCTGGAGGAAAACAGGGCGGCGGAGCGGGTCGCCCGCGCGGTGGAGGGCGATTGCGTCGTCCGCGCTCAGGCGGCGACCGGCCGCGTCAATTTCTATGCCGCCGCCGACGGGGTCTTCGTCGTCGATGCCGATCAGGTGAACGCGGTCAACCTCATCGATCCGGCGATCACGCTGTCAACGCTGCGGCCCCATGAGCGCGTCTACCGCAACCAGCTCGTCGCGACGGTCAAGATCATACCCTATGGCGTGCCCGGCGCCGTCGTGGCCGCCGCTGTCGAGGCCGCCCTGCAGGCGGAAGTCTTTTCGGTGAAGCCGTTTCTCGGCCTGTCGGTCGGCCTGATCCAGTGCACGAACGCGGCGCTGAAAGGTAGTGTGCTTGAGAAAACCCATATGGCGATCGACGCCCGCGTTGCCGCCGGTCACGGCGTCCTGACGGGTGAGACGAGGGTGCCCTATACCGTACCGGCCCTTGCCGCCGCCCTGCGGGAGATGGCGGAGGCAAACGACCTGACCGTGATCTTCGGGGCATCGGCGATCGCCGACCGCGCCGATATCGTTCCGAGCGCGATCGTGGCGGCGGGCGGCCGGTTGACCCATGTCGGCATGCCCGTCGATCCCGGAAACCTGCTCGTGCTGGGAGAGCTTGCCGGAAAGCCCGTCATCGGCGCCCCCGGCTGCGCCCGCAGCATCAAGGACAACGGGCTCGATCTCGTTCTGACCCGGCTGATGGCGGGCATCGATGTGGGCGCGCGGGATATCGCCTTGATGGGCGTGGGCGGGTTGCGCGCGGATGTGCCGAGGCCGCATCCCCGGCGATCCGGGCCTTCTCCCGAAAACGCCCCGTCGGTTGCGATCGCGGTTCTGGCGGCCGGCCGGTCGAGCCGCATGGGCGACTGCAACAAGATGCTTGCCCGCCTTGGCGACGTGCCGCTGGTGCGGCTTGCGGCCGAAAAGGCGCTCGAAGCCGGCCAGGGGCACGCGCTCCTGGTGACCGGCCATATGGCGGAAGCGGTGGCGGCGGCCGTCGGCGATCTGCCTGTGCAAAAGGTCTTCAACCCCGCCTTCGCGACCGGGCTTTCCTCCTCGCTGAAATGCGCGGTGGGAGCCCTGCCGCCGTCCTGCGACGGTATCCTGATCCATCTCGCCGACATGCCGGAGATCACCGCGCAGCATCTGCGCGCGCTTTGCGACGTCTTTGAAGCGGCGGGCGGAAACTGCATCGTCAGGGCGACCGCGAACGGCAGGCGCGGCAATCCGATCATTCTGCCCCGTGCCCTCTTCGACGAGGTTTTTTCCCTGACCGGGGACATCGGCGCGCGCGCGATCATCGAGACATCTGGGCTGGCCGTTCACGATGTCGAGATCGGGGCTTCGGCCGCAATAGACGTCGACACGATCGAAGCCCTCGGCTCCCTGGGAGGCACCTTCGCGCCGGAGGCCGGATAAGGCGCGCAGCGGCACGCTGCCCCCGCAACCGTCCGCGGGCAATCGCAAATCTCCGCCCCGCCCGCGGTTGCATCCTCTTGACCGACAAGGCTATCCTCTCGCCCGTGAGAGAGCCCGCGTGGAGAAGAGCAGTGAACACGTCGACAATCCAGAGGGCCAGCTTCATCACCCTTGTCGTGCTCGTCTCCGTCGCCTTTCTCGTTCTTGTCCTGCCGTTTTACGGGGGGATCCTCTGGGCGGTCATTCTCGCCATCCTCTTCAATCCGCTGCAGCGCCGGCTGACGGGGCTGTTCGGGCAGCGGCCGGGCCTGGCGGCGATCGCCAGCACGCTGATCTGCATCTTCATCGTGGTCATCCCCGTGTCGCTGCTGCTGGCCTCGCTGACGCGGGAGGCAAGTGGCCTCGTCACGCGCCTCGGCAACCGTGAATTCGATCCGGCGGCCATGCTGGGACAGGCGCGCGACATGCTGCCGCGCTTCATGCTGGACGCGCTGGCGGCGCTCAATCTCGCGGAATTTTCGGAAATCCAGGCGCGGCTTACCTCCTTCATCGGGCAGGTGAGCCAGGTCATCGCCGGCAAGGCGCTCTCGATCGGGCAGAACACCGCGCAGGTGCTGATCAGCCTCGGCGTGATGGTCTATCTCTTGTTCTTCCTGTTTCGCGACGGGCCGCAACTCGTGGAGACCCTGCGCGCCTCCAGCCCGCTCAACCGCAGCTACACCGACCACCTGATCCGCCAGTTTTCCTCCGTGGTTTCGGCGACGGTGAAGGGCAATGTCATCATCGCGGTCATCCAGGGGGCGATCGGCGGCCTCACCTTCTGGCTGCTCGGCGTTCAGGCCGCTCTTCTGTGGGGCGTGCTGATGGCGGTCTTGTCGCTGCTGCCGGCCGTGGGCGCCTTTCTCGTCTGGGGACCGGCGGCCGCGTCGCTGATCCTCGCGGGCAGTTATGTGAAGGGCGGCGTCCTGATCGTCGTCGGCGTCTTTGTGATCGGCACGGTCGACAACCTGCTGCGCCCGCCGCTGGTCGGCAAGGCGACCCGCCTGCCGGACTGGCTGGTGCTGATCTCGACGCTGGGCGGCATTTCGGTGATCGGCATGAACGGCTTTGTCGTGGGCCCGCTGGTGGCTGCGCTGTTTCTGGCCGTCTGGTCGCTGTTCTCCCTGTCGAACACCGAACTGTCGGGCTGAACCGGAAGGCGCGTGTTTCGCCCTTGCCCGGCGCGGCATGATCGTTATCTTGCCGCCAGACACATTTTGAGGGAGGAAGCGGCATGTCGTTTTTCGTGGCGGAGGACAAGGAATTCTCCACCTATGTTCTGGGGAACGCCCCGCTGAAGAAGCTTGCCGACGGTTTCGACTGGGTCGAGGGCCCGGTCTGGTTCGGCGATCACAATTGCCTGCTGTTTTCCGATATTCCGGGCAACCGCATCCTGCGCTGGAGCCCGGACTCAGGT
>JAVBSF010000246.1:0-17558 GCA_031556925.1 Pararhizobium sp. | reverse complement strand
CGGGATCTGCGCTTCAACGACGAGCGACTGCGCCAGTTCTATCGCCTGCCGTCTCGAAACCGAATGATCGAGGAGGATGGCAAATTCGTCGCCACCGATCCGCGCCAGGCTGCCGCGACCGGCAACCTTCGCCTGGAAGCGCTCGGCCAGCATCTTCAGCAGCGCATCGCCGGCCGGATGTCCGTAGGTGTCGTTCACGGCCTTGAATTTGTCGAGGTCGATGCAAAGCAGCGAGAAGGGACGCTCCTTCACCTCCAGCATCGCCGCCGCCAGCGCCCATTCGAAGCCTGCTCGGTTGAGAAGCCCCGTCAGCCGGTCGTGACTTGCCTGATGACGGTTTTCCGCCTCGCTGGTCTCCAGCGCCGAGACGACGGAGGCGAAACGCAGGGCGATGAAGGTCATTACCAGGGCTGCGAACAATCCGATGACGATCACGCTCGGCAGGGTTTCCGACCGCACAAAACTGCCGGGCCGGCGTGGCGTCCAGGCCGCGACCATGCAGGATGGCTCGGTGCAATTTCCAAGCGCGACATGGATCGCGCCCTCCGCCACCTGCCGCACCGGAGAGAAAGTCAAATGCGATATGCCGAGCCGCTCTTCCATGTCGGCCATCATCCGCGCGGTAAACGGCTTGACCGTGACCATGAAAACCGGCTCGCGGCGAGATGCGGGAATATGCAGCGAATGCGGAACGATCGCCTGCGCCACCACGATGCTGAGCGCGCCATCAACCACGCGAATGTCGCTGGCATGAATATCCGGAATGGCGGCGCGCAGGGCATCCGAATCGCGCTCACCCCTGTTGAGAAGCCAGCCGTTTCCATCCGCATGAAGATTGTCGTTGTAGAGGCCGTCGGCGCGTTCCAGAAGATCGCCCGCCCATTTCAGAGTGCGGGCGCCCTCGCCGTTTTCCACCGCCTTGCCATCCTTGACCGCAAGGATCGGCTCGCCCGCGCGATTTGCGAAAATCATCCAGCGGAAGCCGAAATCGGCCCAGAGCCATTCGGTCATCTCCTCCATGACGAAGACATCGTCGACCCTGCCGTCCTCGATCTGGGCAAAGGTCTTGTCCCAGAAGGACAGTTCCGCCTGATACTGAACCACCGCATCGATCTGGTGCTGCAATTCCGCGTCCACCAGCTTGCGCTCCGCCGTCAGGCCGAAACGGTCCGCCTCGGTCACGGAGCGGTCGAGCACGATCGCCAGACTGGCGATGACCAGAAGCGCAAGCCCGGCACAGGCGGCATGGATGACGAGGATCGTGCGTCCCGGTCTCCTTTCTGCAAAACCCCTGCCAAACCCCATGCGACCGTCCCCTTTTCCGGCGCTTCCCATCCGGGCAAGAGCCTGATCACGCAGCCATTGCGCGCCGTTCACCGCCGGCCGGTCTTTCGCCAGCCTTCAGCAACGGGGTCAATCGTAGCGATCAAAGCAGAAGTTTCGTTTAAGCAACCTGGTTGTAAATTGGTTAAATAAAATACTTTGGATTGCTAAAGCCAATCCTCACGCGGGAGCGTAGCGCACATAGGCGAAGGATTTTCCATCCGGCGCCCAGTTGGGGACATTGATGGTGCCCTGCCCTCCGAAGAGCTCGAAAAGCACGCGCGCATTGCCGCCATCCATGTCCATCAGCCGCAGACGGACATGAAGGTCTCGCGGGTGGTCGAAGACGTCGCCGTCATAGGAAAGCACCAGCAGGTTCCTCCCGTCCGGCGAGGGATGCGGAAACCAGTCGCCGTATTCGCTATTGGTGATGCGCTCGACGGCGCTCGCATCCGGGCGCACGCGCCAGATCTGCATCCGGCCTGTGCGGCTGGAGTTGAAATAGATCCATGCGCCGTCCGGGCTGTAGTCCGGCCCGTCATTGCGCCCTTCGCCGAAGGTCAGCCGCTTCTCCTCTCCGCCTTCGATGTGGATCGTGTAGATATCGAAGACATCGTCGCGGATGCCGCAATAGGCGAGCCTGCCGCCATCCGGCGACCAGCCATGCCAGTAGACGGCAGATTCTTCGTGACCTGCCGGGGCGTTCCGCCGCCGATCGGCAGCGTATAGATCGTGGAAGCGCCATATTCCGTCTTGTCGCTGATGACGATCGTCGCGCCATCCGGCGACAGGCCGTGATCGTTGTTGCAGGAACGCGCCAGCCCGGTGTCGATTTCCACCGGCTCGCCGCCATCGAGCGGCAGGCGATAGAGGAGGCCGTCGGCATTGAGGATCAGGGATTTGCCGTCGGCTGTGAAGTTCGGCGCCTCGAACAGCCGGTCGGTCTGCCAGACGACCCGGCTTTCCCCTGTTTCCGGAAAATAGATTTCGACCGAACTGCGCATCAAAACTCCCCCACTAAAAACGTCTACCGGTCGCGAAAACGGTTGGTGATCGGATAGCGCCGGTCGCGGCCGAAATTCTTCCGGGTGATCTTCACGCCTGGCGCCGATTGCCGGCGCTTGTATTCTGCGATGTAGAGCAGATGCTCGATCCGGTGCACCGTCGGCTCGTCATGGCCGCGCGCGACGATGTCGGCGGTGCTCATTTCCTTTTCGACCAGGCACTCCAGAATATCGTCCAGCACCGGATAGGGCGGCAGCGAATCCTGGTCGGTCTGGTTCGGCCGCAATTCGGCCGATGGCGCCTTGTCGATGATGTTTTGCGGGATTACCTCGCCGGACGGCCCAAGCGCGCCGGGGGGAACCGTCGTGTTGCGCCAGCGCGACAGGCTGTAGACCTGCATCTTGTAGAGATCCTTGATCGGATTGAAGCCACCGTTCATGTCGCCGTAGAGCGTCGCGTAGCCGACCGACATTTCGGACTTGTTGCCGGTTGTCACCACCATCGAGCCGAACTTGTTGGAGATCGCCATCAGGATCGTGCCGCGTGCGCGGCTCTGGAGGTTCTCTTCCGTGATGCCCGCCTCGGTGCCCTCGAACAGTTCGGAAAGCGCGGATGCAAACCCCTCCACCGGTTCGGCGATCGGCACGATGTCGTAGCGGCAGCCCAGCGCCTTCGCACAGTCCTCGGCGTCCTTGAAGGATTCCGAAGAGGTATAGCGATAGGGCAGCATCAGCGTGCGCACTCTTTCCTCGCCCAGCGCATCGACGGCGAGAGCGGCGCAGATCGCCGAGTCGATGCCTCCGGACAGCCCGAGCACAACGTTCTTGAAGCCGTTCTTGTTCACATAGTCGCGGAAACCCAGCATGCAGGCGCGATAATCAGCCTCCTCCCGCTCCGGAATTTTCGAGAAAGGTCCGCTTTCGCAGCGCCAGGTCTCGCCGTCGCGATGCCAGTCGACAACGGCGATCGCCTCTTCGAACTGGCTCATCTGGAAGGCGAGCGTCCTGTCGGCATTGAAACCGAAGCTCGCGCCGTCGAACACGAGCTCGTCCTGACCGCCGAGCTGGTTGGCGAAGACCAGCGGCAGGCCGGATTCGATCACCTGCCGCAACGCCACCTGATGACGCACATCCACCTTGCCGCGATAATAGGGCGAACCGTTCGGCACCAGCAGGATTTCCGCGCCGCTTTCGGCCAGCGTCTCGCAGACGCCGAGATCGTTCCAGATTTCCTCGCAGATCGGAATGCCGAGCCGCACGCCGCGAAAATTAACCGGTCCGGGCATGCTGCCTTCGCTGAACACCCGCTTTTCGTCGAATTCGCCGTAGTTCGGCAAATCGATCTTGTCGCGCAGCACGAGAACCTTGCCGGCGTCCAGCACGGCAACCGAGTTGTGCCGCCCGGTCTCACCCTGCCGTGGAAAGCCGACGACCACACCCGGCCCGCCATCGGCAGTATCGGCCGCCAGCGCATCGACCGCAGCCTGGCATGCCTTGAGAAAGGCCGGCTTCAGGACGAGGTCTTCCGGCGGATAACCCGAGATGAACAGTTCCGTCAGAAGCAGCAGGTCGGCTCCCTGCCGGGCCGCGTCGGCGCGCGCCTCGCGCGCCTTGGCGAGATTGCCGGCCACATCGCCGACCGTCGGATTGAGCTGCGCGACAGCGATGCGAAGCGTCGAGGAAATTGTCTTTTGCGCTGTCATGGACGGGCCTGCCTTGGTTCTGCATGGGATCGCGACCGAAGCCGCCTCCGTTACTTAGAGCGGTTCCCCCGCAAACGGAAGTATCCTGTTGCAATGCGCCGGCGCGACAGGACCTGACTTCCTTCGCAAACGTCTGCCCTCTCAGCCGGAACCGTGACCTTTGCACAGGTTTTCACGCCTGTTTTCCCGGCGCGCCCGGTGTTTTCGGGCATGGGCGGATCATTCATGTTGCGTTCAAGATGACGACTGTATGACAGTTTCACGAAAGTTTTGTAATATTGGAGTGGGCCTTGGCCAGTTTCGAAACAGCAGTCGGCAACGTCGCCGCCCCGATCACGGCAACGCCCTCCTTTGGGCTGGCGGCCGTGCGCGCCAATGCGCGCCGCATTGTCCTGTCGCTGCCGTTGTCCCTGCTGCTGGCGGTTCTGCTGGTCTTCGCGGTCGAATGCATTTCCCGCAACTCCATCAGCGAAACCGTGCTCTATTTTCTCGATCCGATGCGCCCGGCCTGGACCACGGTCGGCGTCATCCTCTTGACGAGCCTCGCTCTCGACGCGATTTTCGGCCGTCAGCACTACGCAATGCTGTTTCTCGCGCCGCTGGCGGTCCTGCCGGCGCTGATCAGCCACCAGAAGCAGGTATTCCTCTCCGATCCGCTCTATCCGACGGATTTTCTTTTCGGCCGCCAGATCATGGAACTGATGCCGGTTCTGGTGCGCGACCGCCCGTGGACCGCCGTCGGCATCGCCATCGGCCTGATCGTTTCTATCGGCGCGCTCGTCTGGCTTGCCCGCTTTGCCTGGAGCCGCTTCCCGAGGCTGTCGCGCAAGCCGCGCCTCGCCCGCCTTGCGGTCTCCCTGCCGCTGCTGGCGTCCTTCTACAACATCATGGACTACAACAATTTCTCGTGGCTGCGTGACCGCCTGCGCGTCATCCCGATCATGTGGGACCAGACGGAAAACTACCGCCACAACGGCTTCCTGATGGCGTTTGCCATTAACCTGCCCATGGCGAACGTCACCGCGCCCGCCGGCTACATGCTGAACGCTATCGAGGATATCCCGGTCAAGCAGGTTCCAGCCGGCACCACTCATCGCGGCAAGCCGGACGTGATCGTGCTGATGAGCGAATCGCTGTGGGATCCGACCCGCCTGCCGAACCTGAAACTGTCGGCCGATCCGATGCCGACCATCCGCGCCATGCAGTCGGGCAATGTCTTCTCGCCGGAATTCGGCGGCATGACGGCCAATGTCGAGTTCGAGGCACTGACCGGCTTTTCGAATGCCTTCCTGCCCTATGGCAGCATCCCTTACCAGCAATATATCCGCAATCCGATCCCGTCGCTCGCCACCTTCTTCCGTGGCGAGGGCTATGTCGCCCGCGCGGTCCACCCCTTCCAGGGCTGGTTCTGGAACCGCAACGCCGTTTACAAGGCCTTCGGCTTCGAGGATTTCCGCTCGGAAGAAAAACTGCCGCCCATGCAGAAGCGCGGCATCTTCGCCTCGGATGAATCGCTGACGAAGGAAATCATCCGTCAGGCAGACCAGCTGCGCGATCCCTTCTTCTTCTTCACGGTAACGCTTCAGGGCCACGGCCCCTATGAAGCCAACCGCTATGCGAAAAATACGATCAAGGTCGAGGGCAATCTGCCGGAGAGCGATCGACATGTGCTCGAAACCTACGCGCAGGGCGTCAAGGAAGCCGACGACAGTCTCAGGATGCTGATGGACTGGGCCAGCGAGCGCGACCGCGAAACGATCATCGTCATCTTCGGCGATCACCTGCCGCCGCTCAACACGGTCTATACCAACAGCGGCTTCATGCCGACCGTCACCGCCTCGCGCAAGGGCTCGCTGGAGCAGATGAAGATCCAGCACGAAACCCCGCTGGTCGTCTGGTCCAACAAGACCGGCCCGGTAAAGGATATCGGCACGATCAGCCCAGCCTTCCTCTCCTACAAGATTCTGCAGCAGGGCGGCTTCGAGCACCCCTACTACACCGGCTTCCTCGGCAATATCTTCGACCGCTACCATGTCGTCGATCGCTACATGCTCGTCGGCGCCGACGGCAAGGATGCCGCGAACTGGAGCCGTCAGAAGACCATTGACGAAACGGTGCGCGACTACCGCTTCCTCCAACATGACATGATGTTCGGCAAACGCTATGCGACCGACCGTTTCTTCGAAACCCATGCGGAGCTTTTCCCGGCCCAGCCGGCGATGTAGCGACAGCTGCATTTTCCGGGTTGCTCCGAAGCGGCTGTTTCTATTCAAGATGGGATGAGCAGCAGCGGAGCAGCCCTTCATGTTCGACATCGACGACGCCACCCACAGCCTCTTCGGCAAGGCCCGCAAAGAACTGAGCGAAGCCGAACTCTTCGTGCTTCAGCACGCCAAGGAGAGACGCGCGCTCACACGCGACATCAATTCGGAATTCGATTCCACGCAAAGCCGGGGCGATCGTATGGCCGACAAGATCGCCCGTATCGGTGGCTCCTGGGGCTTCATCATCGGCTTTATCCTGTTCCTGATCTTCTGGGCCGTGCTCAATACGGTCATCCTCACACGCGAATCATTCGATCCCTACCCCTTCATCTTCCTCAATCTGGTGCTCTCGATGATCGCGGCGATCCAGGCCCCGATCATCATGATGTCGCAGAACCGGCAATCCGCGAAGGATCGCCTCAGCGCCAGCAAGGATTACCAGGTCAATCTCAAATCCGAAGTCGAACTGATCGCGCTGCATCACAAGATCGACACGGTGCTTTTGCGTGAGATCGCCGAGTTGCGCGGCGACGTCGCTCGCCTTCACGAACAGCTGCTGCGCGCCGGCCAGACGCCGGAAAGCTGATCTTCCGGCACGGCGGCCGCCGCAACCCGCCATGCTCACAACAATAATCCATGGTTGCATTCGCGAGAATAAACAGCAACCAGTGAGAGTATCAAAAATTTAACACATCGAGCACATCCTTAAGATGTACCGGGAAATCATTCTCTCGGTCTCATATGTAGGGAGGTGCCCATGCATGCCTTTCTTCGTTTGTTGTCCCGCAAGGACGGGGCCGCGGCAGTCGAGTTCGCTTTGATTGCCCCACTTTTCTTCATGTGCGTGCTGACATTGATCGGTTACGGCATCTATCTCAGCGCCAGCCACGCCATCCAGCAGATCGCCGCCGACGCCGCCCGCACGGCCGTCGCCGGGCTCTCGGCAACCGAACGCCACAACCTTGCCGATCATTACATGCGCACATCGATCGACGGCTATGCCTTCATCGACACCCGGAAGATCTCCTACGATGTCCAGGACGATGTGACCAACATCGACCAGTTCACGGTGACCATCACCTATGACGCCAGCACGCTGCCGGTCTGGAACCTCTTCACCTTCGCCATGCCGGATCAGCAGATCACCCGATATTCGACCATCCGCCTCGGAGGTATCTGAAATGCGCACCCGTTCCGTTCGCAGATTGATTGAAGACAACAGCGGAAACATCGCCTTGTCCGCCGCTCTCGTCGCGCCGCTGGTGGTGCTGTCCCTGGGGCTCGGTATCGACTACGGCTATCTCACTTTGCAAAAGCGCGAAATGCAGACCGTCGCTGACCTCGCCGCGATCGTTGCCTCCTCCGACCTCGCCAATATGGAGGCCACCGCCCGCAAACATCTGTCGGCAAACGGCCTGCCGATGGCGATCGCGACATCGAAAGGCCTGATCGACGTCAACGGCAAGCCGGTCACCGATCAGGTCGCCGCCATGAAAAGCGGCATCCTGACCTTGACCAAGGGCCGTTACCTGCCGGACCCCGGCCTCGATGTCGTCGAACGCTTCATTCCCAACGCGACCCCGGCCGATGCGGCGCAGGTCACCGTGGAGCGCGAAGGCGAACTGCATCTCGCCGCCATGTTCAGCACCCCGCCGATGCTGAGCGCCACGGGCACGGCGGCTTCCACCAAGCTTGCGGCCTTTTCCGTCGGCTCGCGGCTGGCCAGCCTCGATGGCGGCGTGCTGAACGCCGTCCTTGGCCAGTTGCTCGGCACATCCATCTCGCTGAAGGTTATGGATTACCGCGCGCTCGCCGCCGCCGATATCGATGTCCAGCCGTTCCTCAAGATCGTCTCCACCCGCCTCAACCTCCAGGCGGCGACCTATGAGGACGTTCTGGACGCGGACCTCGCCATGCCCGAGCTTCTGGCCTCGATGCGGCTGGTGGGTGGTCTTTCCAGCGCGGCGACCTCCGCCCTGAAGACGATCGATACCGCCGTCGCTCGCAACGGCAAGTCGATCAAGCTCTCGCAAATCCTCAACATCGATCCGAAGAAGGAGATCAAGGTCGATGCCGGCTCGAACTGGGCCATGAAGATCAGCGCGCTGGAACTCCTTTCGGCGGCGGCGGCCATCTCGAACGGCAGGAACCAGATCGCTCTCGATACCCTCACCGGCATTCCCGGCATCGCCACGGCGCGCGTCGAGCTTGCCATCGGCGAACCGCCTGTCGAGACGCCTCCGCACAAGCTTGGTGCCCCCGGAACGGCGGTGCGCACCGCCCAGACCCGGCTTGCGCTGACCGTCGAGGTCAACGGACTGGCCGCTCTCGCCGGCCTGCGCATCAGGATCCCGCTCTATGTCGAGGTCGCCTATGCCGAAGCCCGGCTGGCGGATGTCCGTTGCTATGGTGGAAGCCCGACCAATGCCGGCGTCACGCTCGATGCCGTTCCGGGCATCGCCGAAATCGCCATCGGCACGGTCGATCCCTCCGCACTCTCCGCCTTCGGCGACAAGCCGCGCGTGCAGAAAGCCCGGCTGATCGATTCGACGTTGCTGCGCGTCGATGGCATCGCCCATGTCGAGACGCAGAACCTGCAGCCTCAGCGACTGACCTTCAGCCCCTCGGAAGTCGCCTCGAGCGCCGTCAAGTCGGTCTCCACCCGCGACACCCTGACATCGGCGACCCAGAGCCTGCTGAAGAACCTCGACCTCGATATCCAGATCCTGTTCCTCAGCCTCGGCAGTCCGAAGCTGATCCAGGCGGCGCTCGCCGAAACGCTGGGGGCGGTCACACCGGCGATCGATACGCTTCTTTACAACATTCTCCTTGCCGTCGGGGTACGGGTGGGCGAAGCCGACGTCCGCGTGACCGGAGTGAACTGTTTGCGTCCCGTGCTCGTGCAATGACGGATCGCGATAAAATTTTTTTCCATTTGTCATGTGTTTTCGAACAGATCGCGCGGCTGAGACGTTGTAAACTTACCGCTCAAAAGCCAGCCGGAGGATGTTGCGGGGACAAAGACCTCCGTACATATTCCGGCTGGCAAAACTGGTATGGACTTGCAAGGATCATGACGCCAGCCTCCCCGCCCCACGCGAAACACCCGTTTGCGCACCCCAGCCTTACGCCTGAAATGTTGATGGCCAATCCCGCTTATTTTCCGGTGCTGCAGCAATGCGCCGCCCATCTCGTTGGGCTCTACGACCTGTTTCCCCGCGTGGCGCGTCTCGTTTCCTCGCAGCAGAAGTGGCTGCTGAGCCAATCCGCCTATGCGCTCCATCTGGAACGCGACCCGGACGATCCCTTGAGCGGTATCACCGCAACGCGACTTCTGGACATCATGGTGAAGTTCGGCGCCGCCAGCCGTAACACCGCGACCGCTTTTCTCGCGGAACTGCTTGCCTACAAACTTATCCGCGATGTGCCCGGCAACACCAACCGCCGCTCGCGGCCGCTGGAGCCGACCGAAATCAGCAGCGACGCCATGGAGAAATGGTTTCGCGGCCAGATGCACGGCCTCGACCTTCTCGATGATGGCAGCCGAGTGGCGCAACTCGACGCGGATCCGACGATTTTCCATCGGGCGCAACCGATCGCCGTCAAGCGGCTGATCGAAGACGAGGCGTGGCGCGATCCCGTTGCCTGCCTCGCCTCCTTCGTCTGGACCGAGAACGGCGGCCTGCTGCTGGATGATGTCATGTCGAGAATCAGACCGAGCGGATCGCCGGACGATCCGTTCTGTATCGAGGGCCTGAATTTCTCGGAACTCTCGACCCATTATGGCCTGTCACGGACCCATATCCGCCGCCTGTTCGCACGCGCGCAGGCAAGCGGCTGGGTAAAATGGGAAGAGAAGGCCGGTCGTAACCGCCGCCTGTTCGTCTCAACGGAGCTGGTGGACGCTTACATGAGATGGCAGGCGCTCAAGCTCTGCGCCCTCGACCACGCCTTTTTCATCGCCGCTGGCGTCAGCCCGAAGCAACGCATTTCGCCCCGGCTGGTTCAGCTGCTTGAACCCGCGAACTGAGGCGCATCGTCGTTGATGTCGTAAAAATCCGCCTTGTCCGCGCAGTAGATATGCACCGCGATCTTCAGCCCTGACGGCTGATCGAAGCTTCCGGCCATGATCGAGATATCCTCGCGCCCGTCCCCCTTCCAGAACAGCGCCGATCCGCAGATCCGGCAAAATCCGCGCGACGCCTTGTCACTGGCGCGATACCAGGTCACCGCATCCGCCCCCTCAAGCCGTAGCCGGTCATCGGCAACGTTGGTGGCCGCATAATGCAGGCCTGTCTGCCGCCGGCACTGGGAGCAGTGGCAGGCGATCACCTCCCGTAGCGGTGCCCCGGCCTCGAAACGAACCGCGCCGCACAGGCAGCCACCCCTATGGACCTCTTCCATTCCCATCCCCTTGAAAACAAAAAGCCGGGCCAACATCGAATGTCGGCCCGGCCCTGTCAATTTCAATGGCTTGAACGCTGGGATCAGCGGCCTTGATCAGCCGTTGACCACCATGCGCTTTTCGTCACGACCACCCTTCATGCGCTCGGCAAGAAGGAAGGCGAGTTCCAGCGCCTGATCGGCGTTGAGACGCGGGTCGCAATGGGTATGGTAACGATCGGCGAGATCGGCTCCGGAGAGCGCACGGGCGCCGCCGGTGCATTCCGTCACATCCTTGCCGGTCATCTCGATATGGATGCCGCCCGGATGGGTGCCTTCAGCGCGGTGGATCTGGAAGAAGCTTTCGACTTCCGACAGGATGCGCTCGAACGGGCGGGTCTTGTAGTTGTTGAGCGTGATCGTGTTGCCATGCATCGGATCGCAGGACCAGACGACCTTGCGGCCCTCGCGTTCCACGGCGCGGATCAGGCGCGGCAGATGCTCGGCCACCTTGTCGTGACCGAAGCGGCAGATCAGGGTCAGACGGCCGGCTTCGTTGTTCGGGTTCAGGAGATCGATGAGTTCGATCAGCCCGTCGGCCGACAGCGAGGGACCACACTTCAGACCCAGCGGGTTCTTGATGCCGCGGCAATATTCGATATGCGCATGGTCGGGCTGGCGGGTACGGTCACCGATCCAGATCATGTGGCCGGAGGTCGCATACCAGTCGCCCGAGGTCGAATCGACGCGGGTCAGCGCCTGCTCGTAGCCGAGCAGCAGCGCCTCATGGCTGGTGAAGAAATCGGTCTCGCGCAGGCTCGGATTGCTTTCCGAGCTGATGCCGATAGCCTTCATGAAATCCATGGTTTCGGAAATGCGGTCGGCCAGCTTGCGGTAACGCTCGGCCTGCGGGCTGTCCTGGACGTAGCCGAGCATCCACTGATGCACGTTTGCAAGGCTGGCATAGCCGCCCATCGCGAAAGCGCGCAGCAGGTTCAACGTCGCAGCCGACTGGCGATAAGCGTCGAGCTGACGCTCCGGAGCCGGAATACGGGCGGCTTCATTGAATTCGATGCCGTTGATGATGTCGCCGCGATAGCTCGGCAGCTCGACGTCGCCCTGCTTCTCGATGTTGGACGAGCGCGGCTTGGCGAACTGACCGGCGATGCGGCCGACCTTGACCACCGGCTGCTGCGCGCCGAAGGTCAGGACAACGGCCATCTGCAGGAAGGCGCGGAAGAAGTCGCGGATCGTGTCGGCGCCGTGCTCGGCAAAGCTTTCGGCACAGTCGCCGCCCTGCAGCAAGAAGCCGCGGCCTTCGGCGACATTGGCGAGCGAGCTTTTCAGGCGGCGCGCTTCACCGGCAAACACCAGCGGCGGATAGGTCGCGAGCTGCGCCTCGGTCGCGGCAAGCGCCGCCAAATCCGGATAATCCGGTACCTGCTGAATGGGCTTCTGCCGCCAGCTGCTCGGGTTCCACGTCTGTGCCATGATACTCACCTGTTCATCGACCGGTCTTGCTGCCGGTATAGGCATCTTAAAAGTCCCGGGCTTATAGACCCTGCAGCCCTGCTTGTACAGTCATGCGCGATGTTGCCGGCACTCCGATGTGTCGGCCTCCGGATGTGCCAGCCCCCGCATGTGAATGCGGAGAGGCCGCTTTCTACTGCCGCTCGCCGTTGCGAACCCGGTAGCTCGGCGTATACATCGTCACCAGCTCTTCGGCGGCCGTCGGATGCACGGCCATGGTGCGATCGAAAACGTCCTTCGTCACACCCGCTTTCAACGAAATACCGAGAAGCTGGGCCATCTCGCCGGCATCGTGGCCGAGAACATGCGCGCCTACCACCTTGCGATCGGCGGCGTTGACGATCAGCTTCATGATCATTTTTTCCGCACGCCCGGAAAGCGTCGCCTTCATCGGCCGGAATTCGGCGCGATAGACCTCCAGTTCCTCGAACCTGCGTCCGGCCTCCTCTTCCGCAAGACCAACCGTGCCGATCTCGGGTTGCGAGAACACGGCGGTCGCGATCAAATCGTGGTCCGGCGATGTCGGGTTGTTGCGATACTCGGTTTCGATGAAGCACATGGCCTCATGGATCGCGACCGGGGTCAGTTGCACCCGGTTGGTCACATCGCCAAGTGCGTAGATCCCAGGTGCGCTCGTGCGCGAAAACGCATCGACGACGATTGCGCCCTGCGCGTCGACGGTCACGCCGGCCTTCTCCAGCCCGAGCCCGCTCGTGTTCGGCACGCGGCCCAGCGCCAGCATCACCTGATCGACCGTCAGCACCCCATGGCTCTTGGTTTCGGCCAAGCGCCGGCCTTCACCATCGACGCGGATCGACTGCAAGATATCCTCGCAGAGGATCCTGATGCCCTTGGCCTCCATTTCGTTGTGCAACCCGCGCCGCAGGTCGTGATCGAAACGGGAAAGGATCTCCTTGCCACGATAGATCAGCGTCGTATCGACGCCGAGGCCGTGGAAAATATTGGCGAACTCGACCGCGATGTAGCCACCGCCAGCGATCAGGATCGACTTCGGCAATTCCGGCAAATCGAAGGCTTCGTTAGACGTGATGCAGAATTCGTTGCCCGGCAGCGCCTCATGCGGCGTCGGGTGTCCGCCGACCGCAATCACGATGCGCTCGGCCGTCACGGTCCGGTCTTCGGCGATCAGCCGGATGCTGTTCGGTCCCGCGATTTCGGCGCGGCTGTTGAAGATGTCTGCGCCGGCATTGTCGAGCCCCTTGCGGTAGAGCCCTTCGAGCCGGGTGATTTCCTTTTCCTTGGCTGATGTCAGCGCTTTCCAGTCGAAGCCGGTTTGGCCGACGGTCCAGCCAAAACCCTTCGCATCCTCGAAGGCTTCGGAAAACTGGGAGGCATAGACATAAAGTTTCTTCGGCACGCAGCCCCGGATGACGCAGGTGCCGCCGTAGCGGAATTCCTCAGCAATGCCGACCTTCTTGCCAAGCGAGGCGGCGACACGGCCGCTGCGCACACCTCCCGAACCGCCACCGATGACAAAGAGATCGTAATCAAAAGAAGCCATGCTCGAAAACTCCCCGATGGGGCCGGACCAAAAAGGACGGCATAAAAAAAGGCGGACCGAAAACCAGCCGGCGCGACGAAATCCGCACCCGACCGACTTGCCGGTAACTTGATATAAGCATGCAGCCGCACCCTGCAAAGGCCGTGTGGACGGCTGCGCCGCTTGTTCCACACCGATGGCGCGAGGACGCGCAACAAACCCTTGGCCAAAAACGGTTCGGGCCGCGCGAAGTTTCCCCCGCGCGGCCCGCAACCTATCCCATCCGTGTGCGGCGATTACTGCGCCGGCTGCTCGCCAGCCGGCGATGCCGGCGTCTGCGGCACGAGCGTCGCGTCCAGCTCCTTGGCGGTCGCAGCATTGAGGTCGCGGGAGATGCCGGCGGCCCAGATATCCGCGGCCTTCAGCATTTCGCGCGAAGCGATCGGGCCGTTGTTCAGAAGCTTCTTGCCGGCCTCGGAATTGTAGAAGGTGGCGATCGCGTTCAGTTCCTCGGTCGTGAAGGTCTTGGCGTAGATCGCGGCGGCCTCATGCTCCAGATCGGCGCGGCGGGTAGCCAGTTCCAAAGCCTTGGCATCCACCGTCTTGTTGATCAGGTCTTCGTAGTTCGGCGAAGCCTGGATCAGCGAGGTCTTGGCGCGGGCGGCAAGATTCGGCAGGATATTGTCGAAGTTGTTGGTTGCGCCGATGGCGGTGATGGCGGCGCGCGCAGCCTTCATCTGCTCTTCGCTGACATCCTGCGCCTTGAGGACAGGCACCATCACGGCGGAAAAGATGACGGCAGTGGCAGCCATCGTACGGCCAAGGCCTGCGAAATTGATCATGTCTGTAACGCTCCTGTCGTTTACGCCGATGGCCGCAGGCTTTGCGCCTCTGCTGCCTCCGCAATCCTTGTTTTCCCAAGCCCGCCTTCCGCCGATGGGCGGTCCGCCGGGCCGTCTCTTCAATCTCCGGCCCCTGCGGGCCGATGCAATTCCATTCGCCCCCGGCTCAGACCGTCAGCGTTTTCGCTCCGTCCGGCCCGGCGATGATCGCCAGCGATGCGATGCCGATGAACAATCCGTGTTCGACCACGCCGGCGATCGCGTTCAAATCACGCGCCAGCGCATCTGCATCAGGAATACGGCCAAAAGATGCGTCGAGAATAAGATGTCCGCCATCCGTCATGAACGGCCCGTCGCCGGAGCCGCGAACGACGATATCGCCGGTCAGTCCATGGCGTGCCGCAAGCTTTTCCACGGCGATCCGGGTCGAGACCAGCCCGAAGGGATTGACCTCGATCGGCAGCTTGAAGGCGCCGAGCACATCCACCACCTTGGTCTCGTCGGCGATGACGATCATCCGCGACGATGCGGTCGCCACGATCTTTTCCCGCAGCAGCGCGCCGCCGCCGCCCTTGATCAGCCGCAGTTGCGGATCCACCTCGTCGGCGCCATCGATCGTCAGGTCCAGTTCCGGCAGTTCGTCCAGCGATTTCAGCGGAATGCCGAGTTCGACGCAGAGTCGCGCCGTGCGCTCGGAGGTCGGCACGCCCTGGATGCGAAAGCCGCCAGCCACCTTTTCGGCAAGAAGCCTTACGAATTCCTCGGCCGTCGAACCGGTGCCGATGCCAAGCCGCATGCCATCCTCGACATGCGCGAGCGCTGCCTCTGCAGCCTTGATCTTCATCTGGCGGGCGTCCATGCGCCGCGTGCTCCCTGTTAGCAAGAGGAGCGCCACGATAGAAACCGCGCGCTCCCTTTTCCGTCCCGTTTCGACTTTATATCAAGTCTCGATGCCAGGAACCTATAGTCTCCGCTCACCGAGACTTGGTATTACACGGGTGCCGGGGCAAACAAAAGCCCAAAAGAGCCTGCAGGCCAAATCCCGGCCGTTAGCCATTCCGGGAAGTCGAGATTGATTTTTCGAACGCGATCCCCTACCCCGGCTCGTGTTTCAGCGTCGGCCCCGAAAGGTCTTTTTTCTTGTCTGCTCCAGTCGTTGTTTTTGATCTTGACGGAACGCTCGTCGATACCGCCCCCGATCTCATCGCCAGCCTCAATCATGCGGTCGTTCAGGCCGGCCTGCAGCCGGTCACCTACGAAGACCTGACCCATCTGGTCGGCCATGGCGCCAAAGCGATGATCGAGCGCACCTTCGCACTGCGCAAGGCTCCCTTGAGCGCTACCGATCTCGAATGGCAGATGAAGGAATTCGTGGATTTCTACCAGGGATCGATGCCGGGCGAATCCCTGCCCTATCCGGGTCTTGTCGAAGCGATGGATCGTCTGGCGGACG
The DNA here is from genome assembly GCA_031556925.1 of Pararhizobium sp. GTDB lineage: Bacteria > Pseudomonadota > Alphaproteobacteria > Rhizobiales > Rhizobiaceae > Pararhizobium. Next base: position 1,555 of record JAVBSF010000246.1, on the reverse strand, counting down.
CCGGTTTCACGCTTGCCGTCTGCACCAACAAGCTGGAAGGCCTGGCCCGCAGCCTGATCGACGGCCTGTCGCTCGCGTCCCGTTTTGCCGCGATCACCGGCGGCGATACCTTCCCGGTACGCAAACCCGACGCGGAGCATCTGCTCGCCACCATCCGCCTTGCCGGCGGCACCCCTAAGCGCGCCGTCATGATCGGTGACAGCCTCAACGACATCCTCGTTGCCCGCAACGCCTCGGTTCCCTCGATCGGCGTGCCCTTCGGCTATTCGGACGTGCCGATCGAAAGCCTGAGCCCGACGACGATCATCACCCATTTCGACGAACTGACGCCCGCGCTGGTGGAAAGCTTGATCGTCAAGGCCTGAAACGCCCGTCCATTCATGAAAAAAGCCGGCCTTTCGAGCCGGCTTTTTCTTTATGATGAACAGCGCGTATCAGCCCTGCGCCTGCCGCGCCGCATGCGTCGCCTCGAAGGCGCGCCCCATATACATATCGCGCTCGTAAACGTCGTCGAAATACTCGACCTTGCCGTCCTTGTCCGGCCAAGCCGTGAAATAGGCGACATAGACGGGGATGCGCACCGGCACCTGCACGCCCTTGTTCCGTCCACCGGCGATCTGCGCGGCGACATCCTCGACCGTCGTGCCGAGGACGGCAGCGGCCATCCGGCGCGGATCGGCCAGCCGTACGCAGCCATGGCTCAGCGCCCGCTGGTCGCGTTTGAAGAAGCTCTTCGACGGCGTGTCGTGCATGTAGATGGCGTGGCTGTTGGGGAACAGGATCTTCAATTCGCCCAGCGCATTGTCGCTGCTCGGCGGCTGGCGGACGGCGACGCCCGAAGTGGAGCCGTTCCAGTTGACGTCATAGGACGACACCGGCCGCCCCCCGACCTCCACCTGATAGCCGAGGCGATCGAGATAGCCGGGATCGGACCGCAGCTTCGGCAGCATCTCATTGATGATGATCGACTGCGGCACGCCCCAATAGGGATTGAACTCGACCGTCTGGATCTCGTCCTCGAAGAAATAGGTCTGGTTCGACTTGGAGCCGACCACGACACGCATCGAGAACTGCTCCCTGTTGTCGTCGTGGTAGTAGACCATGAAGGCCGGCTGGTTGATCAGCACGTAGCGGCTGCCGAGATCGGCGGGCAGCCATCGGGCCTGTTCCATGGCGATCACGACCTTGTTGATCCGGTCGGCGGTGGTATCGCCGCCGGTCAGAAGGCGGATCGACGCCTTGCCGACGATGCCGTCCGGCTTCAGGTTGTTTTCCTTCTGGAAAGCTTCGACGACGGCGACCAGTTCCGGCGTATAGTCGGGCGCGTCCTGATAGGCCGCCAGAACGGCCGAGTGCTCGGCTTTCAGCGCCTCCGACCCCTTCTGGCGGATGCCGGCGATGACGTTGGCGAGTTCGGGATTGCTGTCGCCCGGCAACAGAAGCGTGCACGGCGCGATCTCGATGCGAGGAGCCTCGTCGTTCTTCGCCATCAGCGCGGCCAGTTCCTTCTGCAGAGCCACGAAATGCGGCCCCGACGGCATATGCGATATCAGGA
>JAVBSF010000439.1:0-2774 GCA_031556925.1 Pararhizobium sp. | reverse complement strand
CGGCGCGGCATCGGCAAGCTTCCGGGTCTGAAGGCCATTCCAGAGGACGTGTGGCTGGCAGGACAGGCGAACATGCCGCCCCGCGATCCCATCGATCCGGAAATCTTCCTCGCCCTTGGTGGGCATACTACCGAAGTGACCATCCAGAACGACGGCATGACGTCGGAACACATCACCTACGTGTCCGAAGACCTGCTCGAGATCACCACCCATCCCGATCATCGCCAGGGTGCCAAGTACAAGCTCACGGTTGAGTGGGGAGACGTCTCTAATGCTTTTGCCGTCAATCCCTATCGCCCGGACCGGGTCATCCGCCTGCGCGCCAACGGCCGCTGCCTCGACTATGCCCGCGGGACTACCATGTACCAGCACCGGAAGACCGTCGAGCATCACAACAAGCTGACCAGGGGCAAGCGCGTGACGATCGAGGACCTCATCGTCGCTAAGAGGACTCTGTCGAAAGAACTGGCGGACATCTACGACAAGAAGGGCCTTCAGCGTAACGCCCAGGCGCTCCTGAAATTCCGGACCCAGGTCTCGAAGAAGCTGAAGCGCAGTGCCATCGTCACTGCGACAACCAGCGCGTCTGCAAGTGCGGGCCACATCGATTTCACCGCTCCTTTGGAACCTAAATCGAAGCGGTCGAAGTCCTTGAGCAACCCGGGGAACGAGCGTGACGGGACGCCCGAAAACTTCGTCGTCATGAACGCCGACGGCACCGTGACCATCCGCGATCCGCTCGAAGACGCCGTCAAGGAACACAAGGGTCGTGGTCGACCCCGGACCGAGAAGTCCGGCCCCGCAAAGGAAACACCAGCGGCGGCGGCCCCAACCGCCGAGACTGCTCCCACGATTGAAACGACGATCGAAGACGCCCGCGCCGCGCGCCGCGCCCGCCTGGCCAGAAAAGGAGACACCGAATGATCATCCTCCCCGACTTCCACGAAGTATCCTATGCCAACGACAATGACGCCCGTATCGCCATGCTCAAACTTTCTCCTGCCGAAAGGCAGGAGCAGGTCAAGAACCTCCTAGTTCGGTATCCACGCTTCAATACGGCTTACAAGGAGGTCTTCGGCCTGCATAAGCAGGGAAAGAACGGCGCGCCCATCACAGGCGAGATCGTCGGCTTCCTGGGTAATTCCCGTGCTGGAAAGTCGTGGCTCCTGAAAGCGCTCATGCGCGACAACAAGCCGTACCAACTCACGCCCGAAAGTAGTTTCACCTATCCATTCGCCTACGTGGAGGTCATGGACAGGTGGGGCGCGTCCGATTTGGCTACGGCGCTCTACCTCGCCACCGGAGCGTCGTCTGTGCCCTATATCAGCGGCAAATCGCTCGAACACAAATGCGTCCGCCGCGTAGCGAGTCATGGCACCGTATTCGTTATCCTGGACGACGCTCACTTCATCTTTGAAGCACCTCCGGCGAAACGCAAAGGCATGCTGTCGTTGATCAAAGCCTTGGCGGACAGTGGGGCCTGCACGATCCTGCTTGCTGGCTTGAACACGATCGAGGCTGGGATGGAGGACCACAAGCAACTACTCAACCGCGCCTCATTTCCTGCTGCCCATCTTGTTGAACACGACATTTCTACAAACGGAGAACTCGACGAGTATATCGATTTCCTTGCTAGCGTCTCCGAGCGCCTCCCGTTCGCTCAGGACTCTGCTCTCGACCGCGATGAGTGGATCGAGGAATGGAAGCTTGCCACGGGAGGCTCCGTCGGCCTGACGATGAACATCGTGAAGGACGCCGCGCGGCGCGCGATCGCCGATGATGCTCCTTGCATCCAGGGCAAGCATCTCAAGGAAGCATGCTTCATGCGCAAACGCATCGGCGAGACCACGTATCCTTTCCAGATGGCGGCGTGACATGACATTCATCCAGACCCTCGTTTTCTCGCGATGGGATTCCGCTCCTGCTGCGGACGAACCCGCCCACGGATACTTCATGCGATTGGCCGAGTTGGAAGGCTCGGTCAGCATGACCACCTTCGCCAATTGGAACGACCTCGAGGTAAACAGGGTCGCCACCAACCAGCTCATGGAGACACTCGAGCGGCACCCCATGCCGCCAGGGTGGTTCACGCGGCTGCGCTTCAACACGCCGCTCCGTGACGGCGACGGCTATGTCCTCCGTGGGCATAGCCTGCCTTACCATCACATTCGTCTCGGGATGCGGCGCTGGTGCCCTGGATGCATCCACGAGTCCCCCCATCACCGCGGATGGTGGGAGGTCGAATCCGTCCGCCATTGCCCGATCCACTGCGTCGAGTTGGTGGCGCGGGACGATGGCGGGACGATTGTCCCTTGGTCCTGGCTCGGCTTTGAATATTCCCGGGACGGCTACGCGCTGGGCCAACTCTTGCCCCAACGAGACGACGGCGCGCCCTTTGCCCGTTATCTTCTCGGTCGCTTCGGTTGGCTCGAGGCCACCAGCGCCCCGCTGCTCGATGCCATCAGCATTCCCGACGTCATCGACTGGTGCGAGTTCGTCGGCCGCTTTCTTGAAAACCCACCTGCTAGGAAACATCCCGCAATCGGACAACAGTCCGCGGATGTCGGTTTCCGTGCCTTATGCGGGGATCGCGCCGATCTCGCTGAAGCCTTCCGCGCCTGGCATCGACAGCATAGGCGTGGATACAAAGCCCGCGGTGTCGCCGCCCATTTCAGCTGGGGGTATCCCAAGCTTTTCTTTCTTCCCGAAAGCCTGCGGGCAACCGTCAAGCGGGCGTTCGATGAGGCAGCTGTATTCGAGAACGAGGGATACGA
>JAVBSF010000319.1:0-2531 GCA_031556925.1 Pararhizobium sp. | reverse complement strand
CAATTCTTAATCACGGGCTGCGTGAGAAACCGCGGCTTTAAGTACAGTGGCGCAAATAGCAAGTTTAGCCTATACTATCCATCTACTATTAACCTGTGGCTGTTTTGGCATAAGGAGTCGCTCTAATACTTTGGCACGCAGAAGATATTTGAAATGCGACTCAACACTTTAGCAAGTAGCCTTCAAGGCCTACCAACTTAAACCTTACACACCACATCAATACTCATAGGAACACAATGTTGCGACATCTTTGTTTAAAATCTATCATCTGCATAACTTCACTTTTTAGCCTACACAATCTTGCTGCTGCACCCATTGGAAAAATTGAAGTGGCTCCTTCATTTGTCCATGTTGATATCTTAGAGTCTGGACATACAGTCAAGCGCATGGACATGTGGGCCGGACGAGCTGAGGGGTCTTATGAACTTTACCGAGGGCTGATGATCAAAGGCAATGCTCTGTATAGTCATGGCAATGCCGCTAAGGGTGGAATTTTCACCGCCGCAGCAGGCCTTTCGTGGTATTTACCATATAACGAATGGCTGGCAGTAGCTCCTGGAGCTGGCCTGGGCTATAGCCATCTTTGGACAAAAATTGACTTGCCAGCATATGGCTTATTTGACCTTCAAGAGCGCTTCAAGTCTCTATCCCCCTATATAGGTTTTGACATCTACTTTACCTTAACTAAGGGGTTACGTATATGTGCAAGCTATCAGTATAGCTGGTCGCGGACCTTTACAACCATTTCACATCTAACCAGAACCAAAAGTCACTCACAAGGGCCTATCTATGGGGCCATCATCGAATATGACATCGACTCTAACTGGTCTGTAAACCTAGGAATTGCCTATAACATAAGCCTATCTAAAGAAAAACACGGGATTCGCGGCAGTGGGATTAAGGCAGGATTAGCATACTGGTTCTAAAGCCTACTTAGGGAGTGTCTTCATAAACTGTGTGTTTGGGTTTATCTTCTTTGGCTCTCAAAGAAGATAAACCCAAACACAGATTAATGCCATTTATCAGTGATAAAACAGCTGAAGCCTTGGAAACACGCCTATGCCAGCCTCTCTTGGCAAACTTCGACAAGTAAGCAATCGAGCAAGCTTCTAACTTCGTCAAGGTGGCTCTTTGAAGCCTCATTTTTCAAGAGCGGATAACTATGGTGTGCCATAGCCTCTGCAATATACCCATCGGCTGGCAGAACGGCGTTTAAAAACTCAACTGGCGGCAGCGTAAGAGAGATCATTCCTTGATGCAAAATACCCTCTTTCGTGCGGCGTTGAGCCCCCCCTGCCACCTTTTGTCCATCAATAGAAAGATCGTAAATCGTAGGCTTGGCCATACAAAAATGCCTACATGACTCGTAAGACGCAGGTTCATCCAGCGACAAGAGAGCTGCCGGTTTTGATTGAAAGCGCGCAATCACTTGCAAAATTATTTCGTGGATGAGGCGATAGCTTTCTAAGATGTTGTGACAAAAGCAGCTATGGCTAGCAGATAAAAGTAACGAAAATGCATAGTCGTAGTCATGAAATGTCACACCGCCACCTGTTGGCCGTTGGGCTAACTGCAGCCGATAGCGCTTAATACCCTCAGCTTGCAAGAGTGTCGCTGGCTTACAAAAATGGCCATAGGTGGCACTAGGGCCCTGCCAGCGGTAAAGATGCAACTGACAGATGCCACTTTTAGGATCTAATGCCTTAAGTAAATGGCGATCAAATTCCATGTTGCTTTGGGCACTAGCTTCTCCGGTATTAATTAACTCAAAAGGCATAAAGCCGCTTCCTTGTTAACGGAAGACTATCGGGTGCAGCACATCATTTAAACGGTCTCCAAAGACATAGCCCAAATTTTTGAGTGCATGTGTGTGAGGATCTTCCGGTTGTAGAGTGTAAGCGGCCTTTCCGGTGGTATAGACAATCAGCAGAAATTGTTGCGTCGGACGGCAGTTTAATTCCTGAAAATCAATCTCAATATCACCAGACAAGTACGTTCCGCTGCCTAAAGCTTGCGGAAACAGAGATTTTTCTGCAAAAAGATCTGGCTCGACATTCCCCCTAATACAAAGAAGCAGACCGCCAGTAACTTCAGTCAGAGCGCTGATTTCTTTCAAAGATCGTTTTTGAGTGTAAAAACGCGCTGCAGCAGGAGCTTTATTTGAATTTGTGCTAAATGGCAAGAGAAGCTGATCATAACCCAATCTAATCACGCGCTCGCGCGTTAGCTCTGCCAAGACCTCAGCTAAGCTGGAGCGAGCCACCACCTTTTTGATTTGTTGACTTGCGCGCCAAGCATCGCGACCTACCGCCATGCGTTCATCGGACGTCATACGCTCTAAGCGCTCTTCGGGAACATTCAAACGCGACGCTAATACCTCATCAATTCCAGCTTGAAGGGCAGAAAGCTGCGCCGCTGAGAGCAGCGCCTCAAGCTCTAAAGCACCATGCGTTTCAAAATAGCGCTGTTGCTCATTGGTTAAAGCGAACTTCATTTGTCAACACCCGTTTTTAAAATCTTTAAATTTTCAA
>JAVBSF010000342.1:0-3896 GCA_031556925.1 Pararhizobium sp. | reverse complement strand
TTTGGGTTGGCCGCTTGTAGGTGGCGTCCGCTACAGTTTGATGACGTCACAGAGCACCTGAAATGCTGCAACTCCCGCGCAAGGTGGGGCTGGCGGCGTCAAATGTTTGTTAAACATGGCGGTTCGCACCTGCGGCAGCAGCGGGCGCATTCACGATTTGGTAGCGAAATCGTTTATACAGTCTCATCAATTTTAACGAGGCGCATGCTTTTCCAGTCTTAAACGAAACCGATCGCAACAGAATCACTCTGTCAGGACAAACATGATGTTGAAGGCGTTTCCGTTCAGTTCCGAATTTCGAAATGCGATGAAGGGCATGGCCGCTGGCGCGCTGTTGCCCGCGGCCCTGTTGTACGGTCATGGCGTTTTCGCGGGAGAATCGCTTTCTTCTCTGGGAACTTCGGTACTTCTGGGCGCGGTGGCATTGCCGCTGATGAGCGGCGCGCTGGTCTTCCAGTGGAGCCGGTCCCGTCGCCGGCTTATCCAGGAGCTGGAACTGCGCCGTGAAACCGAGCGGCAGTTGTCGCGGGCGGTCCATACGGATCAGCTGACCGGCGTCGCCAACCGTTTCGCTCTTGAGCGGGATCTGCAGGGCGAGACCGGCGGCTATGGCGCGCTTCTGCTGCTCGATCTCGACCGGTTCAAGTTCGTCAACGATACGATGGGGCATGATGTCGGCGATAAACTGCTGGTCGCGCTCAGCCATCGCCTGACTGCAACGCTCAACGGCCTTGCCGGCATCTATCGGCTGGGGGGAGACGAGTTCGTTATCCTGATCGCCGGCGCGCCGTCCGAGGGCAAGATCGAGGATGTCGTCGGCGCCATCTCGGCGATCTTTACCGAGCCCTTCGATCTCGACGGTGCCAAGTTCTGGACTTGCGCCAGCATCGGCGTGGCGCGGGCCAATGATGGCTCCGGCTCGATGTCAGAGATGCTCAAGCATGCCGACCTCGCGCTCTATAAAGCCAAGGAAATTCCCGGCAACAGCCATGTCTATTATAGTGTGAATATGGCCGAGGAGGCCTGCCGCAAGCTGGAGATCGAACACGATCTTTCCCGTGCTTTGGCCGCGGGCGAATTCTTTCTCCAATATCAGCCGATCGTCGGTGTCGAGAGCCGCGCCGTACGTTCCTTCGAGGCGTTGATCCGCTGGCATCATCCGGAAAAAGGCATCATCCAGCCCGACGTCTTCATCGGCGCGGCCGAGAAAACCGGCATGATCCTGCCGATCGGCAACTGGGTCGTGCGCACCGCCTGCAAGGAGGCCGCGCGCTGGCCGTCTCCGACCGGCGTCGCGGTCAATGTGTCGGGCGACCAGTTCAAGGACCGGGGCTTTGTTTCCTACGTCAAGCAATGCCTTGCGGAAGCCGGACTGGCGCCCGGCCGCCTGACGATCGAGGTCACGGAAGCGATCTTTTCCGTCGATGCGGCTATTATCTGCGAGAGCCTTGCGGAACTGCGCGCCCATGGCGTGCGCGTCGCGCTCGACGATTTCGGCGTCGGATTCTCCTCGATCAACAATCTTCGCCGCTTTCCGCTGGACCAACTCAAGGTGGATCGCTCCTTTACCCGGGCCATGCTCGCCAATCGCCGCGATGCGGAGCTGGTCGATATCATCCTCCAGCTCGGCAACACCTTCCAGGTTTCGACCACCATCGAGGGCATCGAGACCGAGGGGCAGCTCGAATTCGTGCGGGCGCTCGGCGCTTCCGAGGTGCAAGGCTTCCTGATTTCCCGCCCCGTTTCCGCCGAGGATGTCATGGGCATTCTGGACCGTGACATCCAAAAGGCCGAAGCGCGTCCCGCCTGATAGCTCTTCGATATTTGTTTCGCCTATTCAAAGACATAGGCATGTATCGCCGATTTGATGGCCGCATGCTCTTCCTAAATGGCATGAATCCTGTTTTCCTGACCGGGCTCTTTTGATTTGGGGGCGGGCTGCGGTCCGTCTTCGAGCGAGATAGAGGCGGTGTTTATGCGTAAGGTTCTGAAATGGTTCGCAGGCTCGGCAATCGCGCTTATCGCGTCAGCCGCAGCGTGGCTTGCGGTGTCGCCGCCGGACCTGTTGCGCATCGGCGATGCCTATGCCGCCAAGATCGTCTGCTCCAATGTCTTTCTGGCCGGTCGCGCCGCCGCTGATGTTCTGTCCGATGACGTGCAGGCGCCCGGCCATCCGCTTTTGCGTTTCATCAGCATTTCCGTGGACGATGCCCGTAAGTCGGTGACGGCGCGCATCTTCGGTTTTGCCGCGCCCGGCCATGCGATCTACCGTGAAGGGCTGGGCTGCACGACCGTCGTCGACGGCGATTTTTCAGCCTTCCCCGGCAATCGCCAGTTGCGCCGTCGTGCCGGTCCCGGCGACGAGACCAGGCCCTGGCCGGAAGGGGACGGTATGGTCACGGAGCCGGCATTGCAGGCCGTCGCCGAAAACGACAGCCTGACCGGCCCCGGCATGCGCGGGCTGGTGGTGATCCGCAACGGCAGGATCGTCGCCGAACGATATGGCGAAGGTTTTAACCGCAACTCGCCGCTGCTCGGCTGGTCGATGACGAAGACGGTGACGGCGGCGCTGATCGGCCTGCGTATCCGCGATGGAAAAATGGCGCTCGATCGCACCGAACTGATGCCGCAGTGGCGTAGCGATCCGCGCAGTCGCATCGCTCTGTCCGATCTCATGGGTATGCAGAGCGGTCTCGAATTCAACGAGGATTACGGCTCCGTGACCGATGTCACGCGCATGCTGTTCCTCGAAGGCGACATGGCGGGCTTTGCCGCCGACAAACCGCTCGTCGCGGAGCCGGGCGCGCGGTTCAGCTATTCGAGCGGCACCAGCACCCTGTTGTCGCATCTGTGGATGTCGACTTTCGACAGCACGCGCGAGGCGCTGGTCTTTCCGCGTGTCACGCTGTTTCGCCCTCTCGGCATGAACAGCGCCGTGATCGAGCCGGATGCCCACGGCACCTTCGTTGGTTCGTCCTACATGTATGCGACCGCGCGTGACTGGGCGCGTTTTGCGCTGTTCCTGCTGCGCGGCGGCCGTTGGGGCGATCAGCAGATCCTGCCGGAAGGTTATGTGGATTTCATGCGCACGCCGACATCGGCTTCGAAGGGCGTCTACGGGGCGGGTCAGGTCTGGACCGAGGGTCCGGGCAACAAGGCGATCAAGCTGCCCGACGATGCCTACTGGATGCAGGGCCATGACGGTCAGACGGTGATGATCGTGCCTTCGCTCGATCTCGCCGTCGTGCGGCTGGGCCTCACCCCGTCATCGCTCGGCTATGATGTGCGGGCGCTGGATGCGGAAATCATAAAGGCGATCCGTTGATCGCCTTTATGATGGTTCGGGAAATGGATCGGCTCGATCAGCGCATGTCGAGGTCGTCGAGCAGACCCTTGCGCTTGGCCGTGTAGTAATAGCCACTGGCGTAGAGCTTCACGGCATTGTCATGCTGGTTGTCGGCAACGACAAAAGCGCCGCGCAGATATTTCGTCGCATATTTCAGATTGGTTTCCGCGTCGAAAAGGCCTTCCGGCGGGCCTTCATAGCCGAGACCCTTGGCCGTGTTGTAGCGGATCTGCATCAGGCCGTAATTGCCGTTGTGATAGGCCTTCGGATTGTAGGTGCTTTCGCGCTTGACGACGCGGTGCACGAGCTCTTCCGGCAGGTTGTTCAGCTTGGCGTAGAAAGCGATCAGGCGGTCGAGTTCCGGACGGGAACTGGTCGGCTTGGCGGCAAGGGCGGTGGTGAGAGAAGCGGGCGTTGCGGCGTAGCCGGCAGTGGAGCCCGGACGCGGCATCGGCACGATCATCTGCTTGGCGACGAGATTTTCGAGACCCATCGGCTCGCCGGTGTCAAAATCGGACTCCATCGCGGCCATGGCATACATGCCCTGCGG
>JAVBSF010000270.1:0-8727 GCA_031556925.1 Pararhizobium sp. | reverse complement strand
CCCTCATTCGGCCTGTCGGCCACCTTCTCCCCGCAGGCGGGGAGAAGGACAAGCGGCAAACTCCGTCGTCCCCTCTCCCCGCTGGCGGGGAGAGGGCTAGGGTGAGGGGCAAAGCTGCGCCAAAATGGTGTGTCGTGTACTGGGAGATTGAAGCAGGCAGCCTCTACGCTCTGCCGCGAACGGGCGATGTCTGGCGGATTGTCGCTGCGGACAGGGCGTTCGCCACTTCTCCGGCAACCAGCACGGCATGCTCGGTCACCTGCGGCAGTCCCATCAGTTCGCCGACCGTGCCGCGCGCCAAGGGGCCGGCAATCAGCAGCGTATCGAGACGGTCGCCGGCGGTGGTCACGGCCCTCGCATCGGCATCGTTCAGGATGCCGAGGCCTGTGGGGCAGAGGGTGAGCAGGCCCCTCTCGGCAAGCGCGGACAGGAAGGGCTGGGATTGCAGGATGCCACCATGGCCGGGGCCGGTCGTGACGACCACGGCATCGACATCGAACGCTACCGGTTCGGTGTCATGGCGTTTGCGCAGATCGACGTGAAAGCCATCCTCGCTATGGCCGATGGCGACGACGGAAGCGGCGAGGATCGAAAGGCTTCCTTCCGCGACCGCTTCATCCAGAGCCTGCTCGACCTGCGGTGCGATCCTGAAACGGTGCACATCCCAGAACGGTCGCAGATGCCGCACGATCCTGCGGCGTTCGGCGATCGGCAATCCGGCCCAGATCGCCTGAGCCTGACTCCTGAGCGTGTCGAGAACAGCATGCCAGGAGAGGCCGGCCCGGGCGGCGGCGGCGATTTCCAGACGTGCCCGATGCAGGAGGCGGGATGCCGTCGGCGCGGGGGAAGCGAGAAAATCGCCATAGGGTTCTTGCGGCGCTTTCGGATGACCGCGCGAGCGCAGGCCCCGGCGGGAAATGGCCGTGATCGGGCCGCGATGACCGCGCCGGCGAAGGGCGGCGATCACGTCGGCCGATGTCAGCCCGTTGCCGATCACCAGCACCCTGTCTTCGCTGTCGATCGGAGAGAGAGCATCCGGCTTCGTGGCGTCGGCAATGAGCTTCGGCTGGCCGGCAAGATGTTTCAGCGCACGCGGCAGCGCCGGGGAGGGGTGGCTGACGGCAAGGACGAGGATATCGACCTCTGTTTCATGGCGATCCTGCGTGCGCACGCTCCAGCCTTCGCCCTTCGGCACGATATCCGTGACACGCGTGCGCCGGTGCTCGACGCGGCCGGATGCGAGCAGGGGCGCGAGCTGGGCCGACGCATAGCGCCCGAACTCTGCGCGTCTCGGGAATGCGAGGCCATTGGCGGTCAAGGCTTCGGGATCATCGGCAAGGGCGCCGGTCTCGGCAAGCCAGCGGGAAAAATGCTCCGGGTCGTCCAGATGCAGGCTCATTCTGCCAGCCGGGACATTGATGCGGTGAACCGGCTCGGCGGTATCGTAGGCGAGTCCCGCGCCAAGTCTCTCGCGCGGTTCGAAAACGATGATGCGGGCAGCCGTATCCGGGCCAAGCGCGTCTGCAAGATGCAGCGCGACGGCCGCGCCGGTGAAGCCGCCTCCGACAATGCCGACGACCGGGATGCTGTTTTGAGGCGACATGCTCGAATGCTCCTGTTCGAACCGGCGCGGAATGAGATCATCCGCCCGTCGAGGGCGTGAACCTAGCCGAAGCGCCATCGTGGCAAAAATAAGCTTATTCTATAGATTAACTCATATGTGAATTTTTTTATGCGCGCGGTCTCGTCGGAAATGCGCATATCGATCCTCACGAATATACCGGCAGAAGAAAACTAAGCGCCAAAACCCGCTGAAAATGAGGTGGCTTTTTCTCCACTAATTCGATCGACTATGAGAATTTATGGGTACTCGGCGCCGCCGTTGTTTCTGGAGAGAGGACCCCATGACCAAGATTACCCGACGCACCTTCGCGGCGCTTGCCGCAGCCACGATTGCTTCCACGATCAGCTTTTCCGCGGCCTTCGCCGACGATGTGACACTCAATATCGGCTATCAGCCGATCGTCGAGCCCTCGCGTGTTCCGCAGGCTGACGGCACCTATGAGAAGGCGACCGGCGCCAAGATCAACTGGCAGAAATTCGACGGCGGCGCCGATGTCATCGCCGCCATCGCTTCGGGCTCGCTCGATATCGGCTATGTCGGCTCCTCGCCGCTGGCGGCGGCAGCAAGCCGCGAACTGCCGATCGAGACGATCGCGCTTGTCGGCCTGATCAGCGAAGCCGAGGCGCTTGCCGTGCGCGATATCGCCAAGCCGGAAGACCTGGCCGGCAAGAAAATCGCCACGCCTTTCGTTTCCACCGCCCATTACAGCCTGCTGACGGCGCTGAAACACTGGAACATCGATCCGAAGTCGCTCGAAATCCTCAACCTGCGTCCGCCGGAAATCGCCGCGGCATGGCAGCGCGGCGATATTGACGGCGCCTATGTCTGGGATCCGGTTCTGGCCGAGCTGAAGAAGAACGGCACGGTTCTGGCGACCTCGGCCGATGTCGCCACCTGGGGCGGCCCGACCTTCGATGCCTGGATCGTCAGCAAGAAGTTCGCTGAAGCCCATCCGGATGTCGTCGCCGCCTTCGTCAAGGTGACGGGCGATGCGACCGCCGCCTATCGCGCCAAGCCGGAGAGCTGGGACGCCAAGTCGCCGGAAGCTGAAAAGATCGCTCGTCTGACCGGCGCCAAGCAGGAAGAGGTGCCGGCGCTCCTGAAGGGCTACACCTTCCCGACACTCGAGGAGCAGGCCGGGGCCGATCTGCTTGGCGGCGGAACGGTCAAGGCCGTTGCTGAAACCTCGACCTTCCTGAAGGAGCAGGGCAAAATCCCGGCGACGCTGGAAGACTACAAGCCCTATGTCTCCACCCGCTGGGTCGAGGAAGCCGCCAAGCTCTCCTTCTGATCCCTGCCGATCATTCCTGCGCGACGCGGCTTCCGGCTGCGTCGCGTTTCGTCATGAAGGGGGAGATGATGACCCGCAGCACGCTTACGTTCAGCAATACCGGCCTTTCCGACCCGCCGCGTGATCGCAGGGCAGCGCCGCAACGCGTTCTCGATGCGATCAACCTTTCGGTCTCAAGCGGTGAGTTCGTCGTCATCATCGGCCGTTCCGGATCGGGCAAGACCAGCCTGCTCAATCTCGCCGCAGGCTTTCAGGCCCCGACGGATGGGGCTGTTCTGCTCGATGGCGTGCCTGTCGCCGGGCCGGGCGCGGAACGGGCCGTGGTCTTTCAGGACGATGCGCTCTATCCTTGGATCAATGCCCGCGACAATGTCGCCTTTCCCTTGAAACTCCGGGGCGTATCCAAGGCTGTGCGTCGGGCGCGGGCCGATTCATTGCTGTCGCTGGTCGGGCTTTCCCACGCGGCCGACAGGCGGATATGGGAGCTTTCCGGCGGCATGCGCCAGCGGGTCGGCATCGCGCGGGCGCTGGCGTCGGAGCCGCGTTTCCTGCTTCTGGACGAGCCGCTCGGCGCGCTCGATGCGCTGACCCGCACGAAGATGCAGGGCTTTCTCCTCGATATCTGGAAGAAGAGCGGGGCGGGGGCCTTGCTGATCACCCACAGCATTGACGAAGCCTTGCTGCTTGCAACGCGGATCGTCGTGCTGTCGCCCAATCCGGGGCGGATCGCCGCGACGTTCGAAACCGGTTTTGGCGCCGAGCTGCTGGCCGGCGCAAAGCCGGAAGCGCTGCGCGCCACGCCGCGCTTCAAAAGCACCCATGGCGATCTCACCGATCTCATCCACACCCTTTCGCCAGAAGAGGAGCTTGCGGCATGACCGTGCTCGTCGCGCTTTCGCAAACCGTTGAAAACGACCAGCCGGTGGTTCGCCGGCGTCAGATACCCGTGGCGGTCATCTCGGCGCTGACGGTTGTCGGCATTCTTGTGGCCTGGCATCTGGCCGCTGCTGCCGAACTCGTTTCGCCGGTGTTCCTGCCATCGCCGCTGGTGGTGGCAAAGTCGCTCTGGATGCTGGTGACGCAGGGCTTCGTCGATTCGACGCTGGCGCAGCACGCGGCGGCCAGCCTCGGCCGTGTGCTTGCGGCACTCGTCGTTTCGGTCGCGATTGGCGTTCCGGCCGGGCTGCTGATCGCGACGAGCCGGGTCGGTCGCGGCATTCTCGATCCGATCGTCGAATTCCTTCGGCCGCTTCCGCCGCTTGCCTATCTGCCGCTGATCATCATCTGGATCGGTATCGGAGAGGCCTCGAAGGTCACCGTCATCGCGCTTTCCATGCTGCCCTCGATCATCATCGCGACGGCGGCCGGCGTGCGCGCGGTGCCGAAGGATCATGTCAATGCGGCGCGTTCCTTCGGGGCGTCACGCTTGCAGGTGCTGCTGCACGTCATTCTTCCGTCGTCGGTGCCGTCGATCCTCACGGGCACGCGCATCGCGCTCGGAACAGGCTGGTCGACGCTGGTCGCGGCCGAACTGGTGGCGGCGACGCGGGGGCTCGGCTTCATGATCCAGTCCGCGGCGCAGTTCCTCGTTACGGATGTGGTTATCGCCGGCATCGGCGTCATCGCGGTGATCGCCATTCTGCTGGAGGCGCTGGCCCGACTGCTGGAACGGTGGATCGCGCCCTGGGCCCGCGCCCGTTGAAGCGCCGGATTTGTCCCCTTCAGGAATAGGCGGCCTGCGCGGGTAATCGCGGCGCGGGGCGGCAGGTCTGGGCGGGCGCGTCGCCGGCTTGCAGAAGGCGCAGGAGATCGTAGCCCTGTGGCCAGCGGCCGAAGCCGCTGCGGATGTTGATATGGCCGACATGGCCGAGGTCGATTAACTGGCTTCCCCAGGCCTGTGCGGCGCGGCGCGTGGTGTTGAAATCCATGTAGGGATCGTTGAGGCTGCCGACCACCAGGCTGGGGAATGGCAAGCGCTTCAGCGGCATCGCGCCGAAATTCACGGCGCAAGGGTGCAGTTCCTCGACCACGGCGAGATCGCAGGGCGCGACCAGCAGGGCGCCCTTGACCCGCGCGGCGAGCGGGCTGTCGGCAAGATTGGCCGCGAGGATGCAGCCGAGGCTGTGGGCGACCAGCCAGACGCTGTCGACATTGGCAAGCGAGGCTTCCAGTTGCGCGCGCCAGTTGTCGAGATCGGGGCAGAGCCAGTTGTCCTGTTCGACGCCGCGGGCGTTGGCATGATCGCGCAGCCAGTGCCATTGCCAATGCCCGTCGCCGGAGCCGTTCAGTCCCGGCAGGACCAGAGTGTCGATCGGTACGCTACAACCTTCTTCCGGCATGTTTCTCGCTTTCCCATCACGGATGATGGGCAGACTATGCCGGAGCGAAGCCGGATTTCTAAGAAATGGCGATTTATTCTCTATAAAAATAGTGGAATATATTGTCACGCCAGACCGATCCGTTTGAAACGCGGTAGCATTGAAAACGCAAAACCCCCTGGCGGTCGCCGCCAAGGGGCTTTGGTATCAGCGGATGGCAGGCTTGCGCCTTACTTCTTCCAGAGACGCTTGTCCTGCGGCAGCGGAGAATAGGTGTTCCACTTCGACAGCTTGTCGAGATAACGCTGCCGGTAGGTGGCGCTATCTTCCCAGCCGGTTTCATTGGCCAGAAATTCAACGCCGACTTCGTAGTAGGTATCGAGGTTGGTGAGGTCCGGCGCCGGGGTTTCCCCGCGCTCGCATTCGCCCTGCATCTGCCAGTAGAGCTCCTCGAGCCGGCGCACCAGAGCCGGAATGTCGCGCAGCACGCTCGTTTCCTTGTTGGCCAGCAGCTTTTCGCGGATGGCGGCGAGCGTCTTCCTGTCGGCTGCCAGCGCGATCGCCTTGCGGACGTAATCCTCCGGGTTTTCGCTGATCATTTCCGGAATGCCGGCTGACGATACGATGCTGGCGCAGAAGCGCGAGGCAAAGCCGTTGCCGGGCACGGTCACGATCGGCAGACCCATGGTCAGCGCATCCGCGGCTGTCGAATGGGCGCCATAGGGGAAGGTGTCGAGGAACAGATCGGCGAGGCCGATGCGAGCGAGATGCTGCGGGTTGCCGACCTTGGGCGCGAAGACCAGCCGTTTCGGTGCAACGCCGTGCTCGGCGGCGACCTGACGCAGACGCTGGTTGACGTCTTCCGGGCCGGAAAGCAGCCAGAGAATGCTGTCCGGCGTTGCGGCCAGAGCCTGCATCCAGCGGGCAAAGCACTCGGCGGTGATCTTCTGCATGCCGTTGAAGCTTGCGAAGACGAAGCTGTCTTCCGGCAATCCCGCTTCGGTGCGCGTCGGTTTCGCGGCGATCACGCGCTTGCGATCCACCGGCTGGTCGCAGGGGATGCGCAGCACCTTCTCGGTGTAGTAGATCTCGTTTTCCGGCGGGATGATGTAGTCGTCGGCGATGATGTACTGATGGAACGGGCTGCCCATCGTGCCCGGATAGCCGCAGAAATTGACGATGACCGGGGCCGGACGATAGGCGAAGATCTTCGTACGGGCATGCTTGGTGTAGCCGTTGACGTCGACGAGAATATCGATCTCGTCATTGGCGATCATCGCGGCGGCGTCCTGATTGCTGACGCTGGTGATATCGCGCCAGTGATCGATGTTGGCCTTCATCCGGCGCATGGTGGCGTCTTCGGGACCGCTTTCGCCGCAGTAGTAGCCGAAGATCTCGACGCTCTTCTTGTCGTGCAGTTCCAGAACTTCGCTGAGCGCGAAGCCGACTGCGTGGTCGCGCAGGTCGGAGGACACGTAGCCGATGCGCAGGCGCTGTGCCGTGCCGCTCTTCTGCCGGGGCTTGCGCAGGGGGAAGGCATTCTGCTCGGGACTGCCGATCAGGAACTTGTTGTAGCGATAGGCCTTGGCGAGCTGGAACAGCGGATCGTCGGAGAAGCACGCCAATGTCAAAGGCGACATCGCGTCCAGCAGGTTGCGGATGGTGACGTTCTCGGAAGGAACCAGCGTTGGCCACTTGCATTGGCGCTGGCGGATCGCGGTCCAGTGCTGGCCGGCTTCCGGCTTGTCGGGGCGCAGTTCCATCGCCTGGCGAAGCGTGTTCTCGGCTTCTTCGAGCAGGCTGGCGTTTTCGAGAACGCGGCCAATATGCTGCAGCACCAGCAGGCGATGGTGGGCGCGGTCGGGCGTGATCTCCGAGGTGCTTTCGACGTAGCTCTTCCATTGCTGGATGGCCTGGACGCGCTGGCCGGAATCCTCGAGCGCGAGACCCAGATTGATATAGCCCTGGCCGAATTTCGGATCGAGCTTCAGGCAGGCCTGCAGGGCCTGGATCGCACCGGCGATGTCGCCCATCGCCCGCAGCGTGACCGAATAGTTGAAGTAGGCGATATGCAGCAGGGGATTGCCGTCGTTGTAGGCGACCCAGTTCTTGTAGACTTCCGCGGCGGCGGCGCGTTGGCCGGTGATGTTGAAGCGTTCGGCGATCTGGAACAGGTCCGTCAGGGACATGAGCTGAAGACGCGCTTGATTCAGAATATCCGCAAGCGGTGTACCGGTGGTTGAGGCGAATGCATTATCGTTGAGCATGGGGCATCCCGGAAAGAGGCCGCCTGACGGCAGGAGTTGAATGGCGCGCAGAAGCGTTTTACCTGCCTATCAGCGCTAGCTTGCTTTGGGCTTGTGTTGCCAGCATAGCGAATTCTAGTATCGCCCGCGCCGGTTGCTGCTTTCCGGCAGGTAATTAATCCGGCGTTAAATGTTTTTCTGTTAAGACCTCCATGTTGCGGAATTCCGATGCGGCATTCGCACAAGATAGCGTGGAAAATTCGTGCCCCCTTCGGCGCGAATGACATGATGTGTTTCCAGCGCGCAGGTTCAAGTGAGCCATGTTCCCCATTATTTCGCCTGTTTGCGGAAGCCGGTCATTGTAATCTGATGGCGGTGTCTGGCGGTAGATAGGCGTGAACCCGTTGCCAATCGGTATCAAGGACACGTTCATGACCACGATCATCTCCTCCCTATCCGCCACGCAGATTTCCAAGCTTTCGACGACCACAATCGCCGCCCTGACGTCCGAGGATGTGAATGCGCTGAACAGCAGCCAGCTCAAGGCGTTGAGCTCGGCTCAGGTCGCCGCCCTCAGCACCGACAGCATTGCTCTTCTGGATTCTGACGACCTGCGTGCCATTTCGGCAACCGCCCTGAAGGGTCTGAAGCCCGATCAGCTCGAAATCCTTGGTTCCTCCCAGATCAGCGGTCTTTCCCAGGCGCAGGTTACGGCGCTCTACACCAGCCAGTTCGCGGCCCTGTCCACCGAGCAGCTTACGGCCCTGACCTCCACTCAGGTTTCCGGTCTCAGCTCCGCGCAGCTGGCGACGCTCGACAGCGCCGAACTGGCGCTCTTCGCCACGGACGAGATCGCAGCGATCAGCTCCAAGGCTATCGCCGGTCTTGCCGCCGAAGCTATTGCCGGCCTCACCACCGACAAGATCGAAGCCTTGACCAAGACGCAGATCGCAAGCTTCTCGTCTGCCCAGCTCGGCTCTCTGTCGTCCGACCAGCTGGCGACCTTCAGCTCCGACGAACTGAAGGCGATCAGCACCAAGGCTCTTGCCGGTCTCGATGTTACCAAGCTGAGCAGCGACAACCTTGCCCTTTTGAGCAAGACGCAGATTGCGGCCTTCTCCTCGGCCCAGTTCGCCAACCTCTCCAGCGATCAGGTCGCAGCCCTGACCTCCGATCAGATTTCCGGTCTGAGCGCTGCCCAGCTGTCGACGCTGGATAGCGCCGAACTGGCTCTGTTCTCCACGGACG
>JAVBSF010000433.1:0-15569 GCA_031556925.1 Pararhizobium sp. | reverse complement strand
CATCTGCCCATTAGCCGCGCTGACGGCATCGGCGGTGCGGGCATTCGATCCCGCCTCGATATACGGGAGAGCGTCGATGTCCTTGATGTTGTTTTCCCAACCGTTGCGGAACATCGAGCCGATATTGACGGCGCTGACGGTGCCGACGGCCTTGATACGGCGATCCTGGATGGCGGCATTGGCGGTGTAGCCGGCACCCGCGCAGATGCCCATCGCGCCGATACGATCCTGATCGATATAGGGAAGCGTCGTCAGGTAATCGATGACGGCGCTGATATCTTCGGTGCGGATATAAGGGTTCTCGAGCTGGCGGGGTTCGCCGCCGCTCTCGCCCTGATAGGAAGCATCATAAGCGATCGCCACGAAGCCTGCGTCAGCGAGCTTGCGGGCATAGGTCCCTGCGGTCTGCTCCTTCACGCCGCCGCCCGGATGGGACACGACGACGGCTGGATACTTGCCGCCTTCGCTGAAACCGGCGGGGAAGTTGATGAACGCCGACATGGTGATGGTCGGGTTGTTCGAGTTGGTGAAACTGATCTTTCCCATTGTCATCTCCTCTTTTTGCTTCTGGCTGTTTTCGCGCCAGAAGTGGATGACTGGAAATATATCGCCGACCCGCCTATCATTCCATGATAGAGAAATGCATGAACCTATCACTGAGGTGATTGATGGACAGGCAGGATATGGCTGACCTGACGGCTTTCGTCGTGGTGGCCGATGAACGCAATTTCACGCGGGCGGCATTGAAGCTGGGGCTTTCACAGTCGGCGCTCAGCGGCATTGTCCGTCGACTGGAGG
Organism: Pararhizobium sp.; assembly: GCA_031556925.1. Lineage (GTDB taxonomy): Bacteria > Pseudomonadota > Alphaproteobacteria > Rhizobiales > Rhizobiaceae > Pararhizobium. The sequence continues at coordinate 14,771 of JAVBSF010000433.1, read as the reverse complement.
AACGGCTCGGCGTGCGGCTTCTCGCGCGTACCTCGCGCAGCGTTGCCCCGACAGAGGCGGGTGAGCGCCTCGTTCGTACATTCACGCCGATGCTTCGCGAACTCGATCAGAGCTTCGCCGAGCTAGGTGAGTTTAGGGACAGTCCTGCCGGGACAATCCGCGTAACGTCCGTGGAACACGCCGCCAAGACCATCATCGTACCTGCGCTGACCAAGCTGCTGACGAGGTATCCCGACATCAACGTCGAGGTGATAGTCGACTACGGCCTCGCGGACGTCGTTGCAGACAGGTTCGATGCCGGGGTCCGGCTCGGGGAGCAGGTGGCGAAGGATATGATTGCAGTGCGCATGAGCCCGGATATTCCGATGGCTATCGTCGGTTCTCCCGCCTACTTCCAAAGACATCTCGCGCCAGAGAGACCCGAGCAGCTTGTCGATCACCGCGCCATAAACCTTCGCCTTCCGACAACTGGCGTCCTGAATGCATGGCGGTTCATTGAGAGCGGTAGTGAGGTGAGAGTGCGTGTCGATGGCCCGTTGGTTTTCAACACGATCGATCTAATCCTCGACGCGGCCATTGGCGGACTCGGGCTCGCCTACATGCCGCTCGATCAGGTTCAGGCGCAGATGCGCGACGGAAGACTGCTCCGTGTTCTGGAAGAAAGCACGCCTCCGCATCCCGGCTATCACCTGTATTACCCCAGCAGGCGACATTCGTCCCCGGCATTCAACCTGTTCGTCGAGGCGGTAAGATACCGTTTGCCGTAACGCTGACGATCTCTTCCGAATTTTGGCTGCCTGCCTTTGCCGTCGGCATATATTCTATCCAAAAGGATTTTGGGTCGGAAGACTGGGGGCGGCTCCTGGCTTTGGCCTCTTCTTGAAGTCGTATTTGTCTCTGAACGCAGCCGGCACAAAAGAGCGAGAGGCAGCGTGGGAAAGAAATCCGGCCCGGTCAATGGGCTTCCGCCCGACGCCAGGATTCAGCACGCCGTCGATGGAAAAGGGACGATTCTACACCAGTCATCGCCGGGCGCGGAACAGGTGGGAGTCGGAAGAGACCACAGATACAATTACTATATGGACCGGGTAATCCTCGGGCAGCGCTGAGCTTGGTGCGGCTCCGGTCGGCTCCGGTCGGCTCCGCCGGCGATTTGAACGGGCCTATGTCCCATCCTACCTTAGTGCATATCGGGATGTCTTGTTCAACGGGGCAAAATGTTGCCTTACAGCTGGAACATTGAAACGGCTGTTGAATTGATGTAAACAAAATTGGGTTAGGAAGAACGATATGAGCTACAGGGTTGCCCATCTGGATTCGCGCAAACGCGCTCTCGAAAAGCAAGAGAGCCGCGATCGGGATCAGGCACGCCTGAACAATGGATCGGTAAGCCCTTCTCAGTTGCGCCGCGAGAACTCCGCGTTTGCTGCACTTCCCCTTCATCGTTACAAGATGGTTGCTATCGGCGGCAAGGCTTTGGCGCACTCCTGAGAGAGAGCCGAAGATGATCATCGAAGGCGGCGGAGATGCCGATCCACATCTCACGGCAGAAGAAGTCCAGACACTTCTAGGTTTTGTCCAGCGCTTCCGGCCGATCATCGTCGGCGGGCAGGCGATCAACATTTGGGCCGAACTTTATCATGGCATGGACGAGAACCTCGACGCTCTCGGGGAAATGACGAGCAAGGACCTCGATTTCTACCACAATCGGGAGGCCGAGCGCGCTCTAGCGGACAGTTTGGAGAACGGGCTTCTCGAGATACCCAATGGTGACAACCACACACCCAATGCGGCTGTCGTCAAAGGCAAGCTCGGGGGCCGTGATATCGTGGTTGACTTCCTCGCCCAGATCAAAGGCGTCGAGGACCAATCTCTCCTCGACAACTCCATCACCTTTGCGGATGCGGAAAATCCCGAAGCCATTTCGATCACGCTGATGCATCCGCTGGATTGCGTCCGAAGCCGCCTGAGCAATATCAACATGCTTGGTCGTCGAAGTGATCATTCTCTGAGGCAAGCCGTCGCAAGCTTGCTGATCCTCGATTGCTACATCGATGACCAACTGTCCAACCCCGAGGACAAGCCAGCCCTCAAGCGGACGCTCACAGCCCTCAAGGAGCTGGAATACATCATCCGCGACATGCATATCGGCAAGGCTACCGAACAGGATTTCGGCGACCAACTCAGCCCGATATCGATCCTCCGGAAGTACCGTGAAGACGAACGTCTCGATGGCCGGCTGCGAGAATTTCAGCTTCAGGGAATCCTGGACAGACTGGAGGGCAAGCAGGCGGTTGCCGAACAGCGCCGCGAACGGGCGCTGGAACGTATTTCTCGCGAGCGGGGCACCAATTCAGGGTCCTCAGGACCAAGGTTCGGCTAGAGCTTGAGCAGGTTTCCCGCACGGCCCGTCTACTGAAGGATTTTCGAGACTCTTTTCCTCGACGCATTCAAGGCATCTTCCGAGCATCCAAAGGAGATTGCTCGATGAACGTATCGGATATCGTTGAGAAGATTGCCCAGATGCCTGAGCGCCGAACGGATGTGCCGACGTCACCTCCGGTGGAGGTCGTTGCTTTCGTCGTGAGGTGGTCACGCAACCTGAAAAATTGGAAGGTATCGACGCTTGCCGGCTTCGCTCGCGTCTCGATCTCCACTGTCGAAAGGGTGGAGCGTGGGGAGAAGGTGAGCGAAGAGGCCCTCGATAGGATCGCGGTCGCGCTTGGTTACGAAAAAGGGGCTTATCACGCACCCCGGATAGACCCCGAAATCGTCGTTCAGCAACAGGGTGTCCATGGCGCTGACATCCATCTGGCGTCCCTGGCCTGATCCTGGAACTGCTGTATCTGCACATCGATCTTGTAAACGGCCGACTTGGCGTATTCAGGGTCGAGACTGAAGGCAGGCTTAACGATGTCGCGCATGCCCGGTTGCGGCATGTCGCTCGCGGTAATCACGAGGTTGCGAATTTCGACGAATGATTGCCTTGCCGTCTCCATGCCCGCATAGGCGGTATCCACGTTCCCATCGCCAGTCCGATGCTATCGGTGATGACGCCCATCGCCTTCACATCCGAACGCATCGTCGTCGAGATTGACCAGTATGCAGCGTTGTCGGTCGCGGTCTTCACTCTCAACCCGGACGACATGTTCAGCGATTCGTCGTCGAGCCTACTGCTTATTGTCCGCAGCATGCTGAGAGCGCGGAAATGGCCGATGCAGTTGATGCGGCATCTTCATGAGCCGGAGGAGGCGAACTGCCTCTCGGTTGATATTCAGATGTTTCTCGTTAACGGGCAGGTCAAAGTGGTAGGGGGAAACTACCTTCGTTCCAGAGCCTCCCTAAGATGATAGAAGCCGGGTTCGATCACCACCCACTCATTGCTGGCCTTGCCCTCGACGGCTACCGGCATCGCCCCGGCATCCATATTGAATAGGCGACGTCGGCTACGACGGGCGGCCCAAATCTCGTATCCAAATGCCAAACTCTCCCGGCTCGACGGAAGCGCAAGGCAAAAGAGATTCTTCCTGCAGATAACGTGCTTCTCGCGGCGTGTAACCGAACTGCCGCTTAAACGCCCGGCCGAATTCGTCAGCGGAGCTGAAGCCGAGACTGTCGGCAACTTCGCAAATGCGACGGCCGTCGTTGTTGTCAATCAGTGCGGAATGACCTGCGATCAGGCGTTGCAACCTTATTTCGCGGGCAACGCCGCCATACGGTTCGAATAGTCTGTAAAGGGTTGTCCTCGAAACACCCAGTTCGATAGAAAGCTCGTCCGGTGAAAGGGTCTTCGATCGAATGTTGCGCCTAATGTACCGCTTTGCGCGCTCGACGATCGTCGCGGCAATCTCTGCTCTGGCCTTGGCGACGGTATCGTGCGAAGGAGCGAGGCAGCTCGCGATCATCGCCTCGGTCGCCTGAGCTACGCGCGGATAGTCGTCCGGTTTAAGGCTTGGCAACTGTCGTTCCAGCAAAAGCAGGTATTCCGACAAAAGGCTGATCATGCCGCCTGCGAGAGGAACTCCACTCTTTTCGTCCAGTGACGATGCGAGCTCGGGATAGTAATCGCGGGGAAGGTAGGCAAACACCATTTCAACGACGGACACTTCTCCGACGAATGGTCGCGTCAGCGACCGTACGCTCAATTTTCCCGGGCAAGTCTCAACGACATCATCCCCTACACGGCACACGGATGATCCCGTCTTGTAAAACCCGAGGAGCCAGTGATCGACACCACTTCGGCGCAACTTGGCCGGAGTGAGCTCGTACTTCAGCGCATCAAATTTCTCAGAGGACACGATGAGTTTGCCGAGGTTGTAGGCTTCCATTTCCGCGCGATAGCCCAAATGCTCATCGCGATCGGGCAAAGTCACGTCCACCATCGCGCTGTTGGCGGCATGCCATGCGGAGAATTGCTCCTCAGGCGGCAGCTCGTGCGTCGAAAAGTAAATTCTAGCCGGATTTTCGCGCGCCGCAGCGTCGTCGCACGCAGTCGCTTCTGGATACGTTTCCCTCAAGTATCCTCCCTTCGAGGTTTTTTCCTTTCACTTGGGACGCCGTGCCGGGTTCGGGGACGTTTGCACGATAGAAGTTATACGCCGATCCTATAACTATACGAGACAAAATCGCGATGCGATGTTGCGATTCTGAATGAAGATGAGGTTGGAACATTATGAAATCCTTTAACTCGCTTCTTAAAGCCAGAAGTGTTCTCTCCGTGGCTCTTATTGTCGCTCCGCTATTGTCGGTTTCAAATCTCGCACAAGCAGCCGATTACACTCCGGCGCAGCTACAAGAACGGGCGGTCGCACGCCGTGCCGTCGAAGCCGCGATCTGGGGCATGCCGCTCGTCAATGTCGACTACATGCGGCAGGCTTACTTCCGAGCGGGTGCTGCATACAACGACGTGATCTACTGGTCCAATCCGAACACCTGGATGAACCAGACGACGACACCGAACCATTCGACAAGCTACGTGATGTTCTTCGCCAATTTGAAGGACGGGCCGGTGGTCGTGGATATTCCGGCGGCGAAGGACCAGGCGCTTTATGGCACCCTCATCAACGCCTGGAACGAGCCGCAGATCAATGTCGGAAATACCGGGCAGGACAAAGGGAAGGGCGCGAAGTACCTTTTGCTGCCACCTGGCTATGATGGCGAGATTCCCGAAGGATACGTCGCTGTCCCCAGTACGACGTACAATGTCTACTCCCTGCTTCGGATCATCATAAAGACGCAGAGTTCCGAGGATGTGAAGAAGGGCATCGAATACCTGCACACACTCAAGGTCTATCCGCTTTCGCAGAAGGATTCGCCGACGGACAACAAGTTCATCGATGTCGCCGGAAAGCCGTTCGAGGCCGTTCCCGACTATGATCATCGCTTTTTCGAGTCGCTTGCACGTATGGTAGGCGAGGAAACGGTTCAGGATCGCGACCTGTCGGTGCTGGGCCAGCTTTATTCGCTCGACATTGGCAAGGATAAGGAATTCGCCCCGAACGCTGAAACCAAGGTCCTCCTCGACCAAGCCGCGGACGAAGCCCATCAGTGGATGATGGAGGGGTATGCCACCAATGGCACGCCGATCTGGCCGAATGTCGGCCGCAAATGGACTTTCCTTCTGGATATTCCACTGGCCGAAGGCACGAGGGTGACGTTCGTCGAGCCGGGCAAGGGCATCAATGTCGATGTCCGTGCCGCCGCCTGGTTTGCGATGTTCGGTCCGGTTGTGCCGCCGCCACCGCAACTCTATGTCAAAACCTATGAGACGAACGAAGGCAAACGGTTGAACGGCAGCCAAAAGTATCGACTCAAGGTTCCTGCCAACGTTCCGACCAACCAGTTTTGGGCCGTCGATGTCTACGATGCGAAGACGGGGGCGTTTCTTCGTGAGTCACCCGTCGTTGGAATCGATTCCTACAAGCAGGGCATAAAATCCAACGATGACGGCACGGTGGATGTCTATTTCTCCCCGACCGCACCTGAAGGGGAGCAGGCGAACTGGGTCATGACAAAAGAAGGCGAGCCTTTCTTCGTGATGTTCCGGGTTTACGGTCCCAAGAAGGAGGCGGTCGATGGAACGTGGGTATTGAACGATATCGAAGAGATCAGGTGAGGAGACGGCAATGAACAGGGCAGTCATTTACGGTGCAGTCGCGAGCTTTCTGCTCGCTATTCCAGTCCCCGGGCAGGCTCAGGAGTATGAGTTCAAGGGCGGTTATCCTACCCCGGAAACTATCCAGAAAGCCTATGACGACGCCGACCTGACCCGAGCGATCGAGGCATACAAGTTTTTTTATCCGGGCGTTGCCTTTACCGCCGGCTTCGACGCGCTTGAAACCGTCGAGGTTTTCCCCAACCGAGGCGCGGGCGTGATGCAAGGGTCGCCGAAGCAGATCGTGTTCACACCGAACTCTGATACGCCCTATGCCTTCGCCTCGCTGGACCTGCATATCGGTCCGATCGTGATCGAGGTGCCGCCCGGTCCCCTGATGTGCGTGGTCAACGACCTGAACCAGCAATACGTGATGGACCTCGGCTTGCCGGGGCCGGATGCAGGAAAGGGAGGCAAACATCTGCTATTGCCTCCAGGCTACGCGGGTGAGGTGCCGGACGGTTATTTTGTCGGTCGGTCCTCGACATTTCGTGTGCCGTTGCTTGTTCGTGCCATTCCGCCCAAGGGCGATGCGCAGCAAGGCTTTGACATGATGAAGTCCATCAAGATTTACCCTCTTAACGATGCCCCTGAATGGAAGGGGATTGAATGGGTCGATATCGCTGACACCGAGGTCGATTTGACATCGGTCAGTTTCGAACGGGACATTCGGTTCTGGGAGGCGCTGCATCGCCTCGTCGATGGGGAACCGGCTTACGAACCCTACCGGATGAACTACGGGCAGCTCGCAACGCTCGGTATCGAGAAAGGAAAGCCCTTCCAGCCTGACGACCGGATGAAGGCCATCCTTGAAAAAGCAGCGCGCGTGGCCAACGACCAGATGCGCGTCCAGAGCTTTGCCGACCGCCGGCCCGACCGGGTGAAGTGGCCCGACCGCAAATGGGAGTGGGCGAGCCTGCGTCCCGAAAACGGCCTGTTCGACACGCCGAACTACCGGGACCTGGACGCACGGACAAAGTGGTTCTACCAGGCGATGGTCGAATCCCCTGCGATGTTCCGGCGTGACGAAAAGGCGGGATCGCTTTACTGGCTCGGAACGCGAGACGAGACCGGGGCATACCTCGACGGGGCAAAAACCTATAAACTGACGGTTCCACTGCCTGTGCCAGCAGCACTCTTCTGGTCGGTTACTGTATATGACCCCACTAACCGCAGCGAGATCGCGACCAACCAGGGCAAGGCGGCTTTGCGTTCGCTTTTCGAACTCAAGGATTTGCCACATGAAGGTTCAGTCGATCTGTATTTCGGTCCCGAAGCGCCGGCCGGAAACGAAGCGCAATGGATCAGGACCATCCCAGGCAAAGGCTGGTTCACCTATTTTCGTATTTACGGGCCTCAGAAGCCGGCGTTCGACGGCAACTGGAAACCCGGCGATTTCGTAGAAGTCGGTAAACCGTAGTGCACATCTTTACCGCCGTATTCGATGAACGAGGTTGGAAGTCATGAGTGCGCTTGATGTATTTGCCTGGATCGTTTTGATCGTCCTGGCCCTGAGTACGGTCGCCGTAGTCGTGTTTCTCGCAATGCTTCCCGGCGAGATCGCCAAAAGGCGTAACCACCCGTGGGCGCAAGCAGTCACGGTTGCAGGCTGGATAACCCTTTTTCTCGGCTTTGCCCTATGGCCGATCGTCGTCATATGGGCATATGTCGACGTCCCGAGGGTCGCGCCGCGGGAGAACCTGCAATGATCGTCGTTCTCCTTAATACGTACCTTGTCATCCTTTTCTGCCTTGTGAAATTCAGGATCGTGCCCTTCAACCTCTTTTGGAAGGTATCCCCGGTCCTCGTTCTGCTTATCCTCCTTCTCGGCCTTTTCATCCCCATGGGATGGGGTGCGCCGCAGGGCGACATTATCGTGGTCAGGAATTCCGTCGCGATCGTTCCGGACGTGTCGGGAGAAGTTACGAAGGTGGCCGTGACTGCGAATACGCCCCTTAAAAAGGGCGACGTCCTGTTCACGATCGATGCAACGCCATTCCAGTCGAAAGCGGATGCGCTCCGGGCGCAGCTGGAACTCGCTGAACTGCGCCTGTCGGAAACGACAAGCTTGAAGTCGACCGGGGCGGGAAGGGCATATGATGCCGAGCTAAGCCAGTCGGAAGTCGAACGGCTCAGGGCGGAACTCGCGGGCGCTAACTGGGAGCTCGATAAAACCACAGTTCGCGCTCCCGCCGACGGCTATGTCACCAATCTCGCGCTACGCGAAGGCGCTCGCGTTGCGAGCTTGCCCCTTTCCCCGGTCATGGCATTTATCGACACGTCCGAAACCATCATCGGCATGGAAGTTTCCCAGATCGATGCGCGCTACATCGAGGAAGGCCAGGCTGTGGAAGTCACGTTCAAGTTTGCACCGGGACAGGTGTTCACGGGCAAGGTCGAAAGCGTGTTGCAGGCAGTATCGAGCGGGCAGACAAGAGTTTCGGGAACGGCCATTACCCCTGGCCCCGTTCAAAGCGCCCCTTTTGGCATTCGCATCAAGCTGGATGACGCCGCGTTTGCCGAGCGGCTGCCCGCAGGGAGTACCGGAACCGCCGCCATCTTCACCGATCACGTCAAGGCGGCCCATGTCATCCGAAAGGTTGTCCTCCGGCAGGTCGCCATCACGAACTACGTCAATCCATTTTAACGGCTGCTCGCATCGCCAGAGGGAGGAAATATGAAGTATAGACGCGGAGACTGGATCAAGGTCGCCTCGATCGGGTGCGCATTCACCGCCGGCGCTTTCTATTCCATGGCGGCCAGAGCGGATGAGGGCGGTATCAGTGTTTATCTGCCCGGTTTCTACGGGAGCTTCGCGGCGGCCCCCACCGAGCCAGGGTGGTCGCTCGCCACCGTCTATTATCATACGAGTGTCGATGCTGGTGCAGACGCCGCGTTTCCCCGCGGCGGAAGCGGCCAGGTTGACGTCGGCATCGAGGGCAGAAGCGATGCTGTCTTCTTCGTGCCTACCTATACGTTCGCCGAGCCTGTTATGAACGGTGCCCAAGCTTCGATCGGCATGCTGCTTCCTATCCTTAGGGGGCGGGCGGAGATCGACGCGACGTTGACAGGGCCGGGGGGAGGGACGATTTCAGGGAGCCGTAGCGATGCGTTGACCGCATTTGGAGATATTGCGCCGTTTGGCACGCTGAAGTGGAACGATGGCGTCAACAATTACATGACGTACACGACGGTCAGTATACCCGTCGGCTCCTACGATCCTGACCGCATCGTAAACGCGGGCTTCGGACACGCGGCGGTCGACGCAGGCGTGGGTTACACCTACTTTAATCCGGCGTCTGGCAAGGAATTTTCGATTACCGGGGGACTGACCTACAATTTCGAAAACCCTGACACCGATTACCAGAACGGGATTGATGGTCACATAGACTGGGCCGCGTCGCACTTCTTCAACGAACACTTCCACGCCGGCTTGGTCGGTTATGGGTTTCAGCAGTTGAGCGGTGACAGCGGTGAGGGTGCCGTGCTTGGCGACTTCAAATCCCGAGTCTTCGGGATCGGTCCGCAGTTCGGATATAAATTCGATGTCAACGACACCACTGCGGGCTACGTGAATCTGAAAGGGTTCTACGAATTTGGTTCGAAGAACAGGCCTGAGGGATGGAATGTGTGGCTAAGCCTGAATTTTTCACCCGCATCGCGGAAAGCAGATGACTGAACAGACTTTGAGCTTCATACATTGCGGGATCATTAAAGGATGTCCGACGTCAGACTTGCGTTCGCGAAGCCCTGCCGCATTTCGGAAACGTCGGCTTTCACCAACCCACTCCAGCCTCCTTATGGAAGAATAGCGGCGCGCGGCGTCGCTCGCTCGACCTAAGTTGCATCGCGTGAATTCCTGTCAATTTCCTTGGCTGATGGCCGAATACTCCGCCGCCAGGAAATCAAGCAGACCCCGAACGGAAGGAAGCAAACCTCTGCGTGACGGAAATACCGCATGAATGATGCCCGCTTTCGGTCGCCAATCCGGCAGGATATCCAACAGCCGCCCATCGCGAATGTCGTCCTCGACGATGAACGACGGAAACTGACAGACGCCGACGCCTCGAAGCGCGGCGAGCCGGAGCGCGGCCATGTCTTCCGTGACATATCGGGGTGTGTGATGGACTGCGGCCGTTGCACCATTGGGTCCATCCAGACTCCATTGGTGCTCATGTCTTGAGGGTTCCCACGCCATGCTCGGAAGTCTTGCGAGGTCTGCGGGCCGCGCTGGGCGCATCAGGCTGTTGAGAACCTGGGGCGCTGCGACAAGCCGCTGATGACTCGTGGCCAGTTTTCGGATCATCAGATCGCTGTCTTCGAGAGGCGGAAAACGGACGCGGATGGCGATATCGAAGCCCTCGCGCATGACGTCCACGCGACGGTTGGTGCTTTCCAGAAGGACGTTGACCTTCGGGCAGGACGCCATGAAGCGCGCGATCATGTCGCCCACCTGGAAATAGATCACCGACGACGGGCAACTGACGCGTACCGTTCCCTGCGGCTCGGCCATCATCCTGGCGATGACTTCGTGGGCGGCTTCCGCTTCCACGGTCATCGCGAGGCAATGGCCATAGAATTCATGTCCAATATCAGTCACCGCGAAATGCCGCGTCGAACGCTGGACGAGGCGAACCCCAAGGCCATCTTCCAGCAGGCCAATCCGACGGCTGATGCGCGACCGCGGCATCCCGAGCTTGCGCGCAGCGGCGGAAAAGCCGCCTTCATTCACCACTTCGACGAAGAGACGGAGATCGTTGAGGTCCTGCATGTCGATTGTCCCAATTTCAGGACATTGTAGGCTGAAACGAACGTCTACCGCCAGATCGTCGCAGACGTATCTTGTGTCCAACACGCTTGCCAAAGTCGGCAGGCCAAGGAGACAAGATATGAAAAAGGTTCTAGGCGTCTATGGAAGCGGGAGCGCCCACTGGGTGGGTGATGGCTTTCCTGTTCGCTCGATGTTTTCCCACGATACTCACGGCGGCCACGTCAGCCCCTTCCTGCTTCTTGACTACGCGGGCCCGACGGCGTTCGAGCCAACCGGGGAACGGCGCGGCGTCGGCGCGCATCCGCACCGGGGATTTGAGACTGTCACCATCGTCTACCAGGGCGAGGTGGAGCACCGCGATTCGACGGGCCGCGGTGGCATCATCGGGCCGGGTGATGTTCAGTGGATGACGGCGGGGGGCGGCATCCTGCACGAGGAATTCCATTCGGAAGCATTTGCCACCAAAGGCGGCGCTTTCGAAATGGTTCAGCTCTGGGTCAACCTGCCTGCGAAGGACAAGAATACGGCACCCGGCTATCAATCCCTGAACAATGCCGACATTCCACGGCTGTCGCTCCCCAACGGAGAAGGCTCGGTCCGTGTCATCGCGGGCGAGTACAATGGTGTACGAGGGCCTGCAAAGACGTTCACTCCGATCAATATGTGGGACGTCAGGTTGGCGGCGCGGGCAACCGTGTCGATGGCCGTTCCAGAGCGGCATAACACGGCGGTTGTTGTCCTCAAGGGAGCCATTGTCGTCAACGGAGTGGCGACCGCGACTGAAGCGCAGTTTGCGTTGCTCGACAAAGCCGGAGGCGAGATAATGCTGACGGCTCACGGCGATGCCAGTGTGCTTCTTCTGAGCGGCGAGCCGATCGATGAACCCGTCGTCATGCACGGCCCATTCGTTATGAACACAACGGAAGAAATCAGACAGGCGATCACGGATTTCAAATCCGGTCGCTTTGGCGAGATCGCGATCCCTTCAGCCCTTACTTAATGCGTCGACGAACATCGCGACTGGCGGGGCCGATTGTTCGGCGGCCCCGCGGCGGCACCTATTCCCGCCAGAAAACCGAACATCAACAGGAAGGAAACAACCATGACCCCGGCAAATTTCAATGGTCAGAAGCCAGTGATCGTCGCGGATGACGCCGTGATGCTTTTGATTGACCACCAGAGCGGACTGTTCCAAACGGTCGGCGACATGCCGATGCCGGCGCTTCGCAATCATGCGGCCGCGCTTGCCAGCATGGCAACTCTTTGCAAGATGCCCGTGATCACCACCGCATCGGTTCCGCAGGGGCCGAATGGTCCGCTGATTCCGGAAATCCACGAGAACGCGCCGCACGCGAAGTACGTGGCGCGTCGCGGCGAGATCAATGCCTGGGACAATCCGGACTTCGTCGCTGCGGTTAAAGAGACCGGCCGTAAAACCTTGATCATCGCCGGCACCATCACCAGCGTTTGCATGGCGTTTCCGGCGATCGCGGCCGTCCAGGAAGGTTATAAGGTCTTCGCCGTGATCGACGCGTCGGGAACATACTCCAAGATGGCCCAGGAGATCACTCTTGCGCGCGTCGTTCAAGCGGGTGTGGTGCCGATGGATACGGCCGCCGTGGCGTCCGAACTTCAGCGGACCTGGCATCGAGACGACGCCGAGCGGTGGGCCGAAATTTACACGAAAATTTTTCCGCCCTACGCTCTGCTGATCGAGAGCTATAAGAAAGCGCAGGACGTGATCGCAAAGAGCGAGCAGTTGGATTCAGCGCGAGGATGACGACAAAGGGCGGCTCGGGTGCGCATTCGGGCCGCCACTCCGCGACGTTTGCTTCGAAGGGCAGGGTAAACGCGGCGACAAGTTTGCGAGACCCAGGGAGCTTCGGTCGTAGCCTAGAGTCGGACAAGATTCTGGATTCGAAGTGGGTCAAGAGGTGACTGTACGTATACCGAAACCTGGGCGTCCCCAGTGCCGAGCGACGAATTCTCGGCACTGGGGAGTAGCGTTAGTTTTTCGCTGAAGACAGTTTTTCCATGACCTGGTCAAGATTGAAGCTGGCGGGCTTTTGCCGGATGGGAAACTCCTTGAAGCTCTCCAGCCATTTCGCGACGACTGCTTGAGACGGTACAACAACGAAGGAACGGTCGAAGAACCATTTTTCGTATTCTATCGACGTATCTCCCCGCTCGAACGGGTCAGCTCTCAGATTGAACAGCAAAGGAGCTCTGAGTTCCGTAAATGGCTGACGCCACACGCCAATGCCCTCGTGGTCCTGCGACTTAAAGACAATCTTCCAATTCTGCACGCGCACCGCAACCAATTCTCCATCGTCGTTCCAGTAAAGAAAATCGCGACGCGGAGCATCATTGGAGCTTCCAGACAGATATGGCATGAGGTTGTAGCCGTCGAGGTGAAGCTTGAAGGTCTTCGACCCCGCTGTGTAACCGGTCAGGCATTTCGCAACGATATCCGGTTCTCCCGCAGCCGCGCAGAAGGTCGGGATGAGATCGTAATGTGAGAACGGCTCGTTGTGGATCGTGTTCGGCTTGATGACTCCCGGCCATCGAATGCACATCGGTACACGGAAACCACCCTCCCAATTCGTTGCCTTCTCACCCCGAAATGGGGTGTTGCCGCCGTCGGGCCACGTCATGACCTCGGCCCCGTTATCGCTGGTGTAGACCACAATCGTATTTTCAGCGAGGCCAAGTTCATCCAGCTTCTTCAACAACTCGCCAACATGTCCGTCATGCTCGACCATGCCATCCGGATAGACTCCGAGGCCCGTCTTGCCCGCCGATTCAGGTTTCAGGTGGGTGTTCACGTGCATACGCGTGGAGTTGAAGTAGCAAAACCATGGCGCGTCCCCTTTTGATTTCCGATCGATGAAATCAAGGGCGGCGTCCATAAACTCCTTATCAACGGTCTCCATTCTTTTGACAGTGAGAGGTCCGGTGTCCTCGATTTTACCGTCGGCCGTGGCTTTGATGACACCACGGGGCCCGAACCGTCTGCGGAATTCCGGGTCTTTGGGGTAGTCAGGGTTTTCAGGCTCCTCTTCGGCGTTGAGATGATAAAGATTGCCAAAGAATTCGTCGAAGCCGTGGGCTGTCGGCAGGAACTCGTCTTTGTCGCCCAGGTGGTTTTTGCCGAATTGGCCGGTTGCGTATCCGAGCGATTTAAGAAGTTCGGCTACCGTCGCATCCTCCGGCTGAATACCCACATCAGCTCCGGGAAGTCCGACCTTGGTCAGTCCTGTGCGGATCGGGGACTGCCCGGTAATGAAAGCGGCTCGCCCGGCAGTGCAGCTCTGTTCTCCGTACCAGTCGGTGAACATCGCACCTTCGTTGCCTATGCGGTCGATGTTCGGAGTGCGGTAACCCATCATTCCACGATGGTAGATACTCGGATTGAACCATCCGATGTCATCTCCCATAATCATGAGGATGTTTGGCTTTCGACCGCTACTCCCTGTCGATGTGGCTTGTTGAGCCTTCGCCGGCGTCGATGGAGACAGTGTTACTGCTGTCGCGGCAAGAGCGGTACTCGCCACCAAAAGGTCGCGCCGGCTCAAGCCACGTTGCGTCTCGGTATTCTCGTCTGACATTCGAGTTTCCTCCCTAAACATACGACCAAGATCGTGAACGCGGAGGCGATGCTAGAACCATGTTTGGGTAACCGCAACCAAACCTTTCAGACACGCAAGAATTGCCATCGGCTATATCTCACACACCTACTGAAAGCATCACGGGTCCAGGGCGTTTCTCAAACCTGCGCTGGAGAATGCCACGGACCGGACGACGGTCATCCTCAGCCACCACGCTGCGTCGCGCCCAGATCAATTC
>JAVBSF010000210.1:0-19055 GCA_031556925.1 Pararhizobium sp. | reverse complement strand
ATGATCGCCGAGCATGGCAACAAAAGGATCCCAGTCGAAACAGCCGAGATGGGGCATACGCTCGGCATAGTGACCGGAGTGCCGGATCCAGCGCATCACGCCTTCCAGTGAAATCGTCGAATTCACGAACATGCCGCGCGGCAGATCGCTCGTTCGCCCGGCAAGCTGCCGCATGGCGTTCTCGGCCTTCTCCGGCGCATAGCCGCAGGTTTGCACCAGCATGTCATCGACGGCGATGCCGGCTTCGGCATGGGCATCGCGAAACCCGCGCACGCGCTCCATCGTGTTGTGATCCGTGCCGCGACCGCCGATGAAGAGCAGGGGGGCTTTCACGCCATATTCCCGCTCGCAATTGGCAAGTACCCGGCGCGTCAGTTCCAGCGCCCCGCCATAGTTGTCGGAGATGACCGATGGGGCGCGGGAGCCGGGGAGATCGAGGTTGATGGTGCGCACGCCGGCGGCGGCGCAAAGATCAACGATCCGGTCGGGATCGGTCGCGCCCGTCGCAATCAGGCAGTCCACCTGATAGGACAGCATGGCCCGCGCGGCTTCCACCTCCAGCGCCGGGTCGCGTCGCGTGCAGGTGATGATCGGGAACAGGCCACGTTCGCGAGCGAGGTTTTCAAACTGCTCGACGATCGAGCCGAAGTAGCGGTTGTCGTATTTCGGCACGATCATGCCGATGATTTTCGAGCGGTCGCGACGCAGGACGCTTGCCTGCATATTGACCGCATAGCCCTGCTCCTCGGCCAGTTTGGTGATCTTTTCAGCAAGCTTCGCGCTGATGCGCCGCTTCTTCCAGTTGCCGTTCAAAACGGCGCTCACGGCGCTGGCGGAGGTGCCTGCCAGTTCTGCCAGATCGTAGATGGTCGTCCTTTTCGCGGGCGTCGTCCGATTCACAAGTCATCTCCATTTCGAAAGTCACCTTGACACCAATGAGGATTGGTGGCAATTCATGCTTCATCGATTGAGCAAGCGTGCTCCATCGATGAAGTTGCCTGAACAGCAAGGCTGACACCAAGGGAGGAGTCAGGCGGAGCATCGACGAACCGGACGTTGTGGCCTCGGCGCAACGAACGATGATCCATGCGCTTCCGGTGCGTGGAGGAGGTCGCTCCCTGTCGCCCTTGGCGCCCTGAGGTCGCCGGCGAACCGAACTGAAAATCAACTGTGGAGGAACACAATGAAGACGCTTACTTACTTGCTCGCCTCGACCGGTCTCGTCCTGTCGCTCGGCAGCGCCGCCCTTGCCCAAGACAACGCGACCGTCGCCTTCCTGATGCCTGACCAGGCCTCGACCCGTTACGAGCAGCACGATTATCCCGGCTTCAAGGCCGAGATGGAAAAGCTGTGCGCAGGCTGCACGGTCATCTATCAGAACGCCAATGCCGACGTCGCGCTTCAGCAGCAGCAGTTCAACTCGGTGATCGCCCAGGGCGCCAAGATCATCGTGCTCGATCCGGTCGACTCGGCCGCAGCTGCCGCTCTGGTCGAGATCGCCCAGTCGCAGGACGTCAAGGTCATCGCCTATGACCGTCCGATCCCGGACAAGCCGGCCGACTACTACGTTTCCTTCGACAACCAGGGTATCGGCAAGGCGATTGCCCAGTCGCTCGTCGATCACCTGAAGGCCAAGGGTGTTCCGGATGGCGCGGGCGTGCTTGAAATCAACGGTTCGCCGACCGATGCGGCCGCCGGTCTCATCCGCGACGGTATCCACGAGGCGCTTTCCGCCTCGCCCTACAAGACGCTTGCGGAATTCGACACGCCGGACTGGGCGCCGCCGAAGGCACAGGAATGGGCTGCCGGCCAGATCACCCGCTTCGGCGACGAGATCAAGGGCATCGTGGCTGCCAATGACGGCACGGGCGGCGGCGCGATTGCAGCGCTGAAGGCTGCCGGCGTCAAGGAAATGCCGCCGGTAACCGGCAACGACGCAACGATCGCCGCACTGCAGCTCATCATCTCGGGCGACCAGTACAACACGATCTCGAAGCCCTCCGAAATCGTGGCCGCGGCTGCGGCGAACGTCGCCGTCAAGCTCCTGAAGGGCGAAACGCCGGAAGCGACCCACAAGCTCTACGACACGCCTTCACAGCTCTTCGTTCCGGCCGTCGTGACGGCTGACAACATCAAAGCTGAAATCTTCGACAAGGGCATCAACAAGCCGGAAGAAATCTGCACTGGCGAATATGTTGAAGGTTGCCGCAAACTCGGCATCATCAACTGATCCAGCTCATCGTGTCCGGCCGCTGCAAGGCGGCCGGACATCCCTTCCGTCGAAAGGTCTGAGGGCCATGACAGCCACCCAACACAACATTCCCGCCAAGGGAGAATCGGTGCTGCGCCTTCGCGGCGTATCCAAGAATTTCGGGGCCGTATCCGCGCTGACGGATATCGAGCTCGACGTGAAGGCCGGAGAGGTCGTCGCTCTTGTCGGCGATAACGGCGCCGGCAAATCGACACTGGTCAAGGTGCTCGCCGGTGTGCATCAGCCCTCCTCGGGCACCATTGAATTCTGTGGGGAGCAGGTGTCGCTGGACAGCCCGGCCAAGGCGCTGGACATGGGTATCGCCACTGTTTTCCAGGATCTGGCGCTTTGCGAAAACCTCGACGTCGTCGCCAATCTTTTCCTTGGCCACGAAATGTCGCCCTGGGCGCTCGATGAAGTCGCCATGGAAGTCCGCGCCTGGACATTGCTGCGCGAGCTTGCCGCGCGCATCCCATCTGTCCGCGAACCTATCGCCTCGCTCTCGGGCGGCCAGCGCCAGACGGTCGCCATCGCCCGCTCGCTGCTTCTCAACCCGCGGCTCATCATGCTGGACGAGCCGACGGCTGCCCTCGGCGTCGCCCAGACGGCCGAGGTTCTGAACCTGATCGAGCGTGTGCGTGATCGTGGCCTCGGGGTCATTATCATCAGCCACAACATGGAAGACGTGCGCGCCGTGGCGGACCGCATCGTCGTGCTGCGTCTGGGCAAGAACAACGGCGTCTTCACGCCGGATTCATCCAATCAGGAACTCGTTTCCGCCATCACCGGCGCCACGGACAATTCCGTCTCGCGCCGCGCCGACCGTAAGGCTGGCGAAGCACAGGACCATCATGGGGGAGCCGCATGAGCCAGAATTCATCCCAGCCGATGCTGGATCGCAGCGACGAGCGCGTGCGCCACGATGACAGCCTGGCCGCCATGGCCAAGGGTTTCATCGACCGCGTGCGTTCCGGCGATCTCGGCATGCTGCCCGTCGCCGTCGGCCTTGTCGTTATCTCCATCGTCTTTTCCGCGCTGAACCCGATCTTCCTGGCGCCGAACAATCTCGTGAACCTGTTGTTCGACTGCGCGACCGTCGGCGTTATTTCGCTCGGCATCGTCTGCGTGCTCGTGCTCGGTGAAATCGACCTCTCGGTCGGTTCGATGAGCGGCCTCGCATCGGCCATGGTCGGTGTGCTCTGGGTCAATCAGGGCTGGCCGATCGTCGGCGCCATACTTGCCGCTCTTGTCGTCGGGGCGGGCGTCGGTCTGCTCTATGCGACGCTTTACAATCGTTTGGGCATGCCAAGCTTCGTCGCCACGCTCGCCGGCCTGCTCGCGCTGCTCGGCATGCAGCTCTATATCCTTGGCCCTACCGGCTCGATCAACCTGCCTTACGCTTCCGCGCTGGTGCGCTTCGGCCAGATCCTGATCATGCCCGACTGGCTCTCCTATACGCTGGCTCTCGTGCCGGGCCTCGTGATGATCGGCCGCGGACTTCGCACCCGCACCCAGCGCCTCGCCGCCAATCTCTCGGCCCAGCCGATGCGGGCGTTGATCCTCAAGGCTACGGTCTTGACCGTCGCCCTGGAAGCGGCCGTCTTCTATCTCAATCTCGGTCGCGGCATTCCGTGGATGTTCGCCCTCTTCGTCGGCCTTGCCGTGATTCTCAATTATGCGCTGACGCGCACGAAATGGGGCCGCTCGATGTTTGCCGTCGGCGGCAACAAGGAGGCGGCGCGCCGGTCGGGTATCAATGTGCGTCGCATCTACATGAGCGCCTTCATGCTCTGCTCGACGCTGGCGGCCCTTGGCGGCATCCTCTCGGCTTCGCGTCTTGCCTCTTCCAGCCAGCAGGCCGGAACGGGCGACGTCAACCTCAATGCCATCGCCGCAGCCGTTATCGGCGGCACCAGCCTGTTCGGCGGACGCGGCAGCGCCTATTCGGCCCTGCTTGGCATCATCGTTATCCAGGCGATCTCGAACGGGCTGACGCTGCTCAACCTGTCGTCTTCGCTGCGCTACATGATTACCGGGGGCGTTCTTGCCATCGCTGTTATCGTCGACTCGCTCGCCCGTCGCTCCCGCGTCAGCCACGGCCGCGCCTGACCAATACTGGAATGGAGTTTTAAACCATGACTGACCTCATGAACGGCAAGATTGCCGCCATCACCGGCGCCGCCTCCGGCATCGGCCTCGAATGCGCAAAGACGCTTTTGGCGGAAGGGGCGAAGGTGGTGCTCGTCGATCGCGCGCAGGACAGGCTGGAACAGCTCTGCAAGGAGCTTGGCCCGAGCGCCCTGCCGCTCGTCGTCGACCTGCTGAAGCCGTCTGATGTTTCCGGCATGCTGCCGCGCATCCTTGATATTGCAGGCGGGCTCGATGTCTTCCACGCCAATGCCGGCGCCTATATCGGCGGGCCGGTGGAGGAAGGCGATCCGGATGCCTGGGACCGCATGCTGAACCTCAACATCAATGCGGCCTTCCGCTCCGTCCATGCGGTGCTGCCTTACATGATCGAGAAGAAGACGGGCGACATCCTCTTCACATCGTCGATTGCCGGTGTCGTGCCCGTCGTCTGGGAGCCGATCTATACGGCTTCGAAATTCGCCGTGCAGGCCTTCGTCCACTCGACCCGCCGGCAGGTTGCCAAGCATGGCGTGCGTGTCGGCGCGGTTCTACCGGGGCCGGTGGTCACGGCGCTGCTCGACGACTGGCCGAAGGAGAAGATGGAAGAGGCGCTGGCAAATGGCAGCCTGATGCAGCCGAAGGAGGTGGCAGACGCCGTGCTCTTCATGTTGACCCGGCCGCGCAACGTCACGATCCGCGATCTCGTCATTCTGCCCAACAGCGTCGATCTCTAAACGATTGGCGAGCGGCATGATGCCTCTCACCCCAAAGAAATCCTGATTGCAGACGGTAGACCCATGAACACTTCTTCTTCCACCCGCGCCACGGACGGCGAACGCTATCTCGTCGGCATCGATGTCGGCACGGGCAGCGCCAGAGCCGGTCTCTTCGACCTCACGGGCCGGATGCTTGCCTCGGGCAAACACGATATCTCGCTGTTTCGCGAGCCGGGTGCCATGGTCGAGCAATCGAGCACGGAGATCTGGGCCGCCGTCTGCGCATCGGTGCGCGAAGCTGTCGAAAAGGCTGATATCGCGCCGGAAAAGATCGCGGGTATCGGTTTTGACGCCACCTGTTCGCTGGTCGTGCTCGGGGAGGGCGGCAGGCCCTTGGCCGTCGGACCTTCGGAAGACCCCGACCGCGACATCATTGTCTGGATGGACCATCGGGCCGTCGATCAGGTGAAAAGCATCAATGCGACGGGCCATGACGTATTGCGCTACGTCGGCGGGATCATCTCGCCGGAGATGGAGACACCGAAGCTGCTGTGGCTCAAGGAGAACCGTCCGCAGATCTTCGATGCGGCCTGGCAGTTCTTCGATCTTGCCGACTTCCTGACCTGGCGCTCGACGGGCGATCTCGCCCGCTCAACCTGCACCGTTACCTGCAAATGGACCTATCTGGCGCATGAGAAGCGCTGGGATCCGAGCTATTTCCGCAGCATCGGTCTCGGTGTTCTGGCCGATGAGGATTTTGCCCGTATCGGCCAGCGCGTCGTCGAACCCGGCACGCCGCTCGGCAAGGGCCTGACGGAACGTGCGGCCACCGAACTGGGCCTGATGCCCGGCACGCCGGTCGCGGCGGGCATGATCGACGCCCATGCAGGCGGTATAGGCACGGTCGGCGTTGACGGTTCACCGGAAAACAATCTCGGTTACGTCTTCGGCACCTCCTCATGCACCATGACCTCGACCCGTGAGCCGGTCTTCGTTCCCGGCGTCTGGGGACCGTATTATTCGGCCATGGTTCCCGGCATGTGGCTCAATGAGGGCGGACAGTCCGCGGCGGGGGCTGCCATCGAACAGCTTCTTTCCTTCCATCCGGCTGCAGGCGAGGCTTCGGTGCTGGCAAAGTCGCGTGGCCTTTCCCTGCCGGCTTTGCTCGCGGAGCTGGCTGTGGAAAGAGAAAAGACGCCTTCCGACGGGAGGGAGCTTGCCGATGGCCTGCATGTCGTGCCGGAATTCCTCGGCAACCGCGCGCCTTTTGCCGATCCGCACGCCCGCGCAGCGATTATCGGCCTTGGCATGGAGCGGGATATCAATAATCTCGTTTCTCTCTACATAGCCGGCCTGTGCGGTATCGGCTACGGCTTGCGCCAGATCATCGACGTCCAGGCCGCGGCGGGCGCGCCGATTGACAAGATCGTCATCAGTGGCGGCGCCGGCCAGCTCGATTTCGTCCGCCAGCTTCTTGCGGACGCCACCGGCAAGCCTCTTGTCGCCACGCGGGCGGAAGAACCCGTCCTTCTCGGCGCTGCCATTCTCAGCAGCGTCGCCGGCGGCGTCTTCCCGGATGTGCGCAGCGCCATGGCGACCTTTTCGGTAGCCGATCGCGTTTATCGCCCTGAGGAAAACGAGATCGCAGTTCTGCATGCCAGACGTTATGACGTCTTCAAACGGCTGCAAGCTCTGGCGCGCGAAATCCGCTAAAGCCCGTTGATATTGGTCGGTCTTGTCGTGTCGACCTGCGATGGCTCCGGATCAAGGGCCGGCGCAAGCACTTTTGTTTCATCGATCATCTGGTCAAGGTTCTTGCGTTCTGAGGGGAACGAAGCTCCGCGTCGCGCATTTCAGGTGAACTAAGCGAGGGAGTTGGCACGCATCGATGGAAACCAGGTTGGCAGCGCCGGCGAACATATGGTGGACGACACAACGCGGCGCTTCGCCGGTCGTCGGCACGGCCATCCACGACGGTCACGCGGTGCATGCCGATCTTCTGCGCCTCATGAAGCTTAGGGAGGAGGAGCGCTTACGTGAGGAGGATCCTTTTACCGGATTGATGATCCGTGATCTCGCGAACCGGATTGTCGTTCATCGGTCGCGTTTCGAGATCGATCTCAATCGCGCCGCAGCCGAGGCGATCTACCTGCGTCCAGAACAGGCATGGGGGCTTGACGTGTGGAGGAAGGAACCGCCCGCCTCGGTCACTGGTATCGCGCTGGCGGTACATCACGCTTATTATGCGATGCTCGGTTCCTATCTTGAAGATCTGCGCCGCCAGTACGGCCGATTTGTCGTTCTCGACATCCATAGCTACAACCATCGCCGCGGTGGCCCATCCGTCGCGGCGTCACCCGCTGAGGAGGCTCCCGATATCAATATCGGCACATTCTCCATGGACCGCGTGCGCTGGGCCCCGGTGGTGGATGCTTTCAGAGAGTACGCGGCTGGTTTCGACTTTCTCGGGCGCAAGCTGGATGTCCGGGAGAACATTGCTTTTCAGGGGCGTGGGGAACAGACTCGCTTTATCCACGAGCGGTTTGCCTCAAGCGGTTGCGCGCTGGCGATCGAGTTCAAGAAATTCTTCATGGATGAGTGGACCGGACAACCGGACATGGAAGCGGTGGGCGCTCTTCAGGCCCTGATCAACGGGTCCGTTCCGGTTCTGGAAAAAGCGCTTCGGGAGGTTCCATGAGCGAAGCGCGCTTCCAGCGAAACACCCATCCTGCAAACGACGACAAGCAAGTGGAGGAGGCGCTCCTCATCCTTGAGGCCGGAAAGCCGGTCCGTCTTGAGCTGGAAGGAGGCCGGTTGCATATCGATCGCGCCCTGCCGTTTCTTTTCCTGCACATCGGCGACGGCGAGGCTCATCCGGTTGCTCGCGAAATAAGCTCGGCGCAGGCTTCCTATTTGCTTGCCTCGAATATTCACGACGCATTGAAATTCATCCGGCCGCTCGCAAGCTTTCTTTCGCGGCGCTTTGGCATGTTTCTTCTGCTGGATATAGACGAACTTCCCCGCGATCGTTTGCTCTCCGAAGATGCACCCTTTCTTCAGCCGTTCGAGGTCACCGTTTCAAGCGGCTCGGGTGGCGCGGACAGGAAGGCGATGAAGGCGTTCGCCGACGCCGTCGAGACCTCGCAGGCCCGCTTTCGCACGCCTCGGGTGGTCTATTCCAACGCGGACGACGACCCCTGTCTGCGTCGGGAGCTCATGGAACTCGCGACGCCGTTGCTGACCGTCCGCTTCGCGCCGATCTATCGCGTTTCGGGCACGGAGATGATCTACCCGGAATTGCGCGAACGGCTGGTGGACACATTCGTCGATGCCGGGCTGCGCGCGGTCGATGCCTTCCTGGCGGCGAAGGGATTTCCCGTGCCGCCCTCGCACCGGGCATTCGGGCGCAAGGCGATCGTCGATGCGGTGGAACGCGCGGATCGCGGCATCGACGCGGTGGCTTCGAGCTTCGACTTCCTGCTCGCCGTCACTCCGATCAACGCGAATTCGGCGTGGCTGGAATTCAAGGCCAACAAGTATGAGCGGGAGCCAGGTTTTCTGTACCGACCGCTGAGTGTTCTGGTGGAACACGAAAAGCGGCAACTCTATTCGATCGCTCTCGATCGGCTGGAGGATCCGGTCCTCCACCACCTCTATCGCGAGAAGCAGCGTGAGCTTGACCTTCAACTGAGCTTGATCGCCCATCGGGAGCGTGCGGCGTTTGTCGAATTCGGCCGTGCACTCTACGGACCTGTCGAACCCTCATTGCTCGCCGTCGCATTGGATATTCTGAGCAGGCTCGAAGGCGAGGGCGCGCCCCCGGCGACATCGCTCCCCCAGGGGGAAGTTGTGGACTGCCTGTTCGTGGAAGGCCAGGCGCGCGATATGCTGCGGGATTATCAACGCCGATACGAAGGGTTCAAGCCGTCTCTGGAGCTGCGAGACGATGTGCCCGCCGGCCTCATGGTCTCCGGCGACAGACTTCTTATCTCCAAGCGTACACACATGATGCGGCATCGTGTCGAGGCTCTTCTCAGCCACGAGGTCGGCGTTCATCTGCTGACCTACTACAACGGCTCGGCGCAGGGACTTCGCGTCTTCCGAACGGGGCTTGCCGGATATGAAGGCATGCAGGAGGGGTTGGCTGTTTTCGCCGAGTTCCTGGCGGGCGGCTTCACGGCCGAGCGGCTGCGCCTGCTCGCCCTGCGCGTTGTGGGCTGCCATCTGATGCTTTCGGGGGCATCGCTGGTGGATGCCTTTCGCACGCTGACGGGTGAGTATCACATTGACAAGGAAATGGCCTTCGCAGCGCTCTTGCGGATTTACCGCGCCGGAGGCTTGCCGAAGGATGCAATCTACCTGCGCGGCCTGTTGTCTCTTCTGCGCCACCTCAAAGACGGGGGCGCGCTCGATCCGTTCTGGATGGGGAAGATTTCATCGGCGCATTTCAGCACCATGGAGGAGCTTGCCGCGCGCGGCCTGTTGAAGCCGCCGCTTCTGCGGCCGATCTGCCTTGAAAGCGAAGGGGGCCGAAAACGCCTGGAACGCGCGCGAAGCGGACTGACGCCGCTGGAGATGCTGGACCCATAAGGAGATTTCGAATGCGGATCGCATTCTTCGTAAATTCCATAGAGGGCGAAACGCCGACCTATACAACCACGGGGCTGGCGCTTGCCGCCATCAGCCGCGGCCACGAGATTTGCTATCTGACGCCCGAGGACTTCGTGCTCCGGTCGGACGATTCCCTTTGGTTTCGCGGCCGGGTTCCGCCTTTCAAGCGCTATCGGAAGGCCGAGGGCCTGCATGCTGCGCTCCAGGGCGAGGAAACCAAGATCGATACATTCGATGTCGGCGACATCGACGTTCTGTTCATGCGCAACGACCCGTCGCTCGACGCCGAAAGCCGGCCTTGGGCGGCGCATGTGGGTGCGATGTTCGGCCGTTTCGCAGCCGTCCGTGGAGTGCTCGTCGTCAACGATCCCGATGGTCTCTCCCATGCCCAGAACAAGCTTTATTTCCAGGGCTTTCCGAAAGCCGTCCGCCCGGAAACGCTGATTTCGAAAAGCATAGAGGAAATCCGCGACTTCATCGATCGTCACGCCAACGGCGTTATCCTGAAACCGCTTCAGGGATCGGGTGGGCGAAATGTTTTCAAAATAGGCTCTCCGAAGGAGGCGAACCTCAATCAGATTTTCGAGGCCGTCAGCGGCGAGGGCTACCTGATCGCGCAGAACTATCTGCCCGCCGCGAAGGAGGGAGACATTCGCCTGTTCCTGATGAACGGTCGCCCGCTCGAAAAGGACGGAACCTACGCTGCGATGCGCCGCGTGCCCGCGAAAGGAGAGGTTCGCTCCAATATCCACGCAAGCGGCACCGCGGCGGCGGTGGAAATTACGCCGGAGATTCTTGCGATCGCCGAAATGGTTCGGCCCAAGCTGGTCGAAGACGGGATGTTCCTTGTCGGCCTCGATATCGTCGGTGACAAGATCCTTGAAATCAACGTCTTTACTCCGGGTGGGCTTGGGACGATGTACGATCTTTATGGAGTGGATTTCGCCGACAGCGTCATCGCCGGGCTGGAGGGGAAGCTCGTCCAGCGAAACGCTTACGACGGCGGGATTGCCAACCGGGTACTGGCCACGCTTTGACTGGCGGGGCTGCTGTCATGGTTTCAGCCCGCCGCATGTTTTCCGAAATCGTTCTGATGACAGAACCATGCGGGAGCAGCGGGCCGTCCCGCAGCGCCAGTCCTTCGAGGAGCACGACAGGATCGTGACCGCCATTCTGCGCGCCGATGGCGCCGCTGCCGGCCGGGCGGCCTATGCCCATGCCTCGATCGTTCGCGAGGCAAGCAGCGTTTTCGCCAATATTCAGCTTTGAGGCTGTACTCCCTTCCCCGCCTGCGGGGAGAGGGGACGATCAAACTTTCCGGCCGGGGATCATCGTCGAAAAGCCGTTGACAAGGTTTTTGTCGTTCGCCATTGTGAAACCGGTTTCACTCGTCGGGAACGTGTCGCTTGAAGTTCGATCTTTCGATCCTCGCCAAACATATCCCCTTCCTTCTGGAAGGGGCGTGGCTGACGTTTCAGGCGTGCCTGCTGGCCGTCATCGGCAGTCTTCTGCTGGGCTTTCTGGTCGCGATGGCGCGGACCTCGGCGTCGCCGGTGCTGAACAGGGTTTCGGCCGTCTATGTCGATCTGTTCCGCAACATTCCCTTCATCGTGCAGCTGTTCTTCTTCTATTTCGGCCTGCCGGAAATCGGCGTCTATATCGATGCCTTCACGACCGGCGTCATCGCCATGTCGATTGCTGGAGGCGCTTTCACCTCTGATGTCATCCGTTCGGGCATTCTGGCGATCGATCCCGGTATCATCGAAGCCGCGCAGGTTAGCGGGCTGAAGAAAAGCACGATCTTCCGCAAGATCGTCATGCCGATTGCGCTGCGCACATCGGTCAGGCCCTTGGGTTCGGTGTTCATCAACCTCATCCTGACCTCCTCGATCCTGTCGACGATCACGCTGAACGAGCTGACCGGATCGGCCAAGATCGTGGCGTCGCAGACCTTCCGGCCGTTCGAGGTCTATTTCGTCCTGCTCGTCGCCTATGCCGCCCTGACCTCGCTGGTCTCCGTCGCCATCAGCACTCTGCATCGCCACCTCAATGGCGATGAAGACAAGGGAGCCCTCTGATGCTCTACGGGGATTTCACGCCTTACGATCTGGTGCTTCTGCTGCAGGGTCTCGGCGTTTCGCTGGCCCTGTTCGTCACCACCACGCTGCTCGGCCTCGTCATCGGCGTGTTCTGGGCGGTGATCCGGTTTTACCGGGTGCCGGTCTTGTCGCGGATCGTCGCTCTGGTGGCGGAGCTTTTGAAGAATTCGCCGGTTTTGGTGCAGCTGTTTCTCGTCTTCTTCGGCCTGCCGGCTTTCCTGAAGATCAACGTGACGCCGACTGAAGCTGCGGTCATCACGCTCTCCGGCAACAGCGCGGCCTTCATCTATGTCATCGCGGTTTCGGCGATCGAATCCGTCGGGCGCGACCAGATCGAGGCGGCGCGGGTCTTCGGGCTCAGCCGCTGGCAGATCCTGCGCCGGGTGATCGCGCCGCAGGCGGCCGCTTTCGCCATCGGTCCGCTGACCGGGCTTCTCGTCAACCAGCTGCAGGTCACATCGCTGATCTCGGTCATCGGCGTGATGGATCTCACCAAGGTCGGCAACATCCTCAACCTGCGCACCCTGAAGCCGTTCGTCGTCTGGACGGTCGTCGGCGTGCTCTACTATCTCACTGCCAAGCTGGTCGCCTATGCCGGTAGCCGCTTCGAACAGCGGCTGCGCGCCCATACCAAGTGGAAGGGTCTGTAAATGATCAGCATCACCGGCCTCAGGAAGTCGTTTGGCGCCAACACCGTTCTTGACGGCATCGATCTGGAGATCCGTCCGGGCGAGGTCGTGTCGGTGCTCGGCTCCTCCGGTTCGGGCAAGTCGACGCTCATTCGCTGCATCAATGGTCTCGAAACCATCGATGCAGGAAAGATCACCGTCGATGCCTTCGACGTTTCCAAACCGCGGGAACTGGCCGAGGCGCGCAAGCGCTCCGGCACCGTTTTCCAGCTGTTCAACCTCTATCCGCATATGACGGCGGTGCAGAACATCGCGCTTGCCCCGGTCGAGGTGCTGAAGGTGCCGCGCAAGCAGGCGGAAGCCGAGGCGCGGCAGCTTTTGCAGCAGGTCGGCCTCTCCGAGCGCGCCGATGCCTATCCGGCCCAGCTTTCGGGCGGTCAGCGCCAGCGCGTCGGCATCTGCCGGGCGCTTGCGATGAAGCCGAGCTATCTGCTGCTCGATGAAGTCACCAGCGCGCTCGATCCGGAAATGACGGCCGAGGTTCTGTCGATCCTCGCCAATCTGGCGAAGCAGGGTACCACCATGGTTTTCGTCACCCACGAGATCGAGTTTGCCCGCACCATCTCCACACGCATCGTCTTCCTCGACAAAGGCCACCTGATCGCCGACCTGCCGACGGCGGAGTTCTTCTCCGAAAAGGGCATGGCGCTGCCGCGTGTCGCCCAGTTCCTCTCCAAGATGCGCAAAGATTGAAAGACCCGAGAATGATCCTGCTTGCCAATTCCGAGGCCTGGCCCGGCTTTTCCAAAAGCATCGACCTGCTGAAATCGGGCCGTCACGGCATTGATGCCATGGTCGCCGGCATCGGCGAGGTCGAGCGTGAGGTCAAGGTGCGCTCCGTCGGCTTCGGCGGCTGGCCGAACATGCTGGGCCGCATGGAGTTCGATGCCGGTGTCATGGACGGCACCACCCGCGAGGTCGGCTCGGTCGGTGCTGTGCCGGATACGCTGCCGGTCTCGGCGCTTGCCCATGAGGTCATGAAGCGGCTGCCGCATGTGATGCTGACGGGCGATGGCGCGCGCCGCTTTGCGACCGAGATCGGCTTTCCGATCGATGAGACGCTCTATGAAGACAGCAAGCGTGTCTGGTGGGAGCGGCTGGAAAAGGAGCTTTCGCCGGAGGAACTGGCGAAATTCCCCGATATCCCGCTGTCGCCGCTGAGCCGCACGATCACCGATCCCGAGCGTGTGCGCGATACCACGGTTTTCCTGTCGAAAGACAGCGCGGCCGGCCTCAACGTCGTCACGTCTACCTCGGGCTGGGCGTGGAAATATCCGGGCCGTCTTGGCGATTCACCCATTCCCGGCGCTGGCTTCTATGCCGACAGCCGCTTCGGCGCTGCCGCCTGCACCCATACCGGCGAGATGACCATGCGCTGCGGCACCGCGCGCACCATCGTGCTTGCCATGCGGCTTGGCCATTCGCTGGAACAGGCCATTGCGCTTGCGGCTGAAGAGCTACGCGAGCTGAAGTCGGGCTTTCTGGCCGGCGTTGTCATTCATGCGCTGGATGCCAAGGGCAACCACAAGGTCGTCAGCCTGAATTGCGAAGAGCAGATCCGTTACTGGTATTGGGATGAAAGCCTGCCGGAACCGGAACACCGCTTCGCCGAAGCCATCTGATCCGAACAACACTATCAACAAAGGAGTGGGAACATGAAGAACATGATCACGAAACTGGCAGGCCTCGCACTTGCCATCGGCCTTGCGGCCATCAGCCAGGCGCAGGCCGGCAAGATCGACGAAATCCGCGAACGCGGCACCGTGCGCATCGGTGTGTCGCTCGGCGGCGAGCCGATCGGCTTCCGCGATGCCCAGAACAATCCGGTCGGCTATGACGTCGATGTCGCCACGATGATCGCCGAAAAGCTCGGCGTGCCGGTCGAGTTCGTCGACGTGTCGGGCGATGCCCGCATCTCGATGCTGGTTTCCGGCCAGATCGACATCGCCGTCGCCAACACCTCGGCAACGCTGGAACGCGCCAAGTCGGTCGATTTCTCGATTCCCTACAACCGCGCGGGCCTGCGCATCATCGTCCAGAAGGATGCCGGCATCACCAAGATCGAAGACCTCGCCGGCAAGAAGATCGTCGTCGGCCGCGGCTCGACCGGCGAAACCTTCATCCAGAAGGCGGCTCCGGAAGCCGAGCTGGTCTATACCGACACCTTCGCGCCGGAAGGCGTTCTGCTCCTGCAGCAGAAGCGCGTCGATGCGGCCATCGAGGATTCCTCGCTGCTCGATTACCTCGCCACCAAGAACGACAACCTCGTCACGCTGCCGGGCCTCTATTCCAACGACCCGATCGGCATCGCTGTTGCCAAGGGCGACGAGAGCTTCGTCCGCTGGATCGATATGTTCGTTTCGGAATACATCCAGACCGGTGCCTACGAAAAGAACTACAAGAAGTGGTGGGGCGAAAAGGCCAACCCGCCGGTTCTGAACCCGATCTGGTAAGCGGGTAGACGTCTTCAAAGCGACGGGCAGGCTGGGCAACCGGCCTGCCCGTTTTGCATTTTATGAGGTGGCGCGCGGCACGAAGAAGGTCGGCACCTTCACCAGCGATTTCCCATGGGCGAAATCAGAGGGATTGGCGAGAAAACGCAGGATTTCGCCGACATAGACAGTCTTGTCATAGCCGATGGACGAGATCGGATAGGCTTCAAGTTCGCTCAGCGACAGGTTGTCGAAACCATAGAGCCGGAAGCGGCCCGGCTTGTCGTGCTCGAACGTCGCGCGGTGGACGTCCATCACCCCCATAGCCATGGCGTCCGACGAACAGAACACCGCATCGACCTCCGGCCAGTCCGCTGACTGCGCCACCTGCCTGCCGCTGGCATAGGAATAGTCGCCGCGAAACTCGGCGACAAGCCGGATGCCGTGGCGCTCCAGTTCCGCCTTGTAGGCGCCGATGCGGATCTTCTCGACGGGCGAGGACAGGCGGCCGGTCACCAGCGCGGCTGTCTTGACGCCCTTGCCGGCAGCGTCGGCCACCGCTTCGCCGATGCCAATGGTTTCATCGGGCACGATCGAGGGGGAAACCGCGTCATGCATGCCGTTCAGCATCAGCACGTCGTCGCTGCGCAGCATGCGGCGGACATTTTCCGCATCGGCGAAATCGGAGAAGACCAGCGCCGCATCGACATGATAGGCGACGCCGTTGCGCAAGAATTCCTCGACGCGCTCGACCGAACCGACGCGCACGAAGATAACCTGCTTGCCGATCGACTGGATTTCCCCGATCAGCAGATCGAACAGGTCGAGGTCGGAGAAATCATGGATGTGATTGACGATGACGGCGATCAGGTTGACCGTCTTGGTGGTCAGGCTGCGAGCGAGCAGATTGGGTTTGAAGCCGAGCTTTTCCGCCGCCTCCAGCACGCGGGCGCGCTTGTCGGCCGAAACGGGGCGGTTTTCACGGGACAGAGCGCGCGAAGCGATGGCGCGCGACACGCCAGCGAGTTCCGCCACATCGGAGATGGTCGGCAAGCTCTGTCGTTTCCGCGCGCTGTCCATTGCTTCTTTCCAAAGAGTGATTGCGAAAATCCGCGATGTCGATCGATACCGGAGACTGATCCGATGATTATCCGCTTCGCTACCGGCCTTTCAACGATAAAAGCGGGTGCTTCCACACGTTGCGGCATGAATGTTCCTGCCTGACCGGTATTGTGCGCCGATAGGCGGGCCGGGCTGCCTCGGCTTGCGGCGGGAGACCGCGCCGGCCCCACTCGTAGAGGATATTCAAGGAGCTTTCGACACGCATTTTTTGCGGTTGCGAAGCGCGCCATTCTGGAGTGTGATGCGGTGCGGCATCACTGCCCTCCGGCATATCAGGGAGTTTGCATGATCGATACGTCAGGCGCTGCGCTGCCCGAAGCGCATCGGAAGTACGAGCAGCTCATCGTCAGGGCGCAGCGTGCGCCGTCGGCGAGAACGGTGGTCGTTCACCCTTGCGATGAATCCTCCCTGCGCGGCGCGGTGCAGGCGGCCGAGGAGGGGCTGATCGTCCCGATCCTTGTCGGCCCGGCGCACAAGATCAAGGCCGAGGCCGAGCAGCACCATATCGACATCACGCCTTATGAAATCGTCGATGTCGCCCACAGCGACGCCGCCGCCGCCCGCGGTGTGGAGATGATCCACGAGGCCAAGGGCGAGCTCTTGATGAAGGGCAGCCTGCACACCGACGAACTGATGCGCGCCGTGACGGCGTCGGCCACCGGGTTGCGCACCGCCCGCCGCATCAGCCATGTCTTCGTGATGGATGTGCCGACCTATCCGGAGCCGCTGTTCATCACCGATGCCGCGATCAATATCGAGCCGGACCTCGACGTCAAACGCGATATCATCCAGAACGCCATCGATCTCTTCAACCATGTCGGCCTCGGCAAGCCGCGGGTGGCGATCCTCTCGGCCGTCGAGACCGTCACCTCGAAAATCCCCTCGACCATCGACGCCGCCGCACTCTGCAAGATGGCCGAGCGCGGCCAGATCATCGGCGGCACGCTGGACGGGCCGCTCGCCTTCGACAATGCCATCGATCCGGAGGCCGCCCGTATCAAGGGCATTCATTCGCCGGTTGCGGGCCGCGCCCAGATCCTCGTCGTGCCCAATCTGGAGGCCGGCAACATGCTGGCGAAGAACCTGAGCTTCCTGGCGCGGGCGGACGCGGCCGGCATTGTGCTGGGGGCGCGGGTGCCGATCGTTTTGACCTCGCGGGCCGATTCCGTGCGCACCCGCCTTGCTTCCTGCGCCATCGCGGTGCTGCTTGCCGAAGCGCGCCAGCACATGGCGGCGATACCGAGCGCTTGAACGAAAAGGGCCAGACGGATGACCACGAAGTTTCTGGAAGGAAAAAAGGGACTGGTGGTCGGCATCGCCAACGACCAGTCTATCGCCTGGGGGTGCGCGCGGGCGTTTCACACGCTCGGCGCCGAGGTTGCGGTGACCTATCTCAACGACAAGGCCAAACCCCATGTCACGCCGCTGGCCGAAGAGATTCACGCGCCGATCGTGATGCCGCTCGATGTTTCGGTGCCGGGGCAGATGGAGGCCGTGTTCGAGCGTATCGCAGAGGACTGGGGTGAACTCGATTTCGTCGTCCACTCCATCGCCTTCTCGCCAAGGGAAACGCTGCAGGGCAGGGTGGTCGACGCCCCGCGCGACGGCTTCCTGACGACGCTGGATATTTCCTGCTGGTCGTTCATCCGCATGGCGCATCTGGCCGAGCCGCTGATGAAGCGGGGCGGCACGCTGTTCACCATGAGCTACTACGGCAGCCAGATGGTGGTGAAGAACTACAACATCATGGGCGTCGCCAAGGCGGCTCTGGAAAGCGCCGTGCGCTACATCGCGGCGGAGCTGGGGCCGAAGGGCATCCGTGTCCACGCGATCTCGCCCGGACCGCTTGCCACCCGCGCGGCGTCCGGCATTCCCGAGTTCGACGAGCTGCTGCACAAGGCGCGGGAAACCGCGCCGACGCGCAGCCTCGTCAGCATCGACGATGTCGGCATGGCCACCGCCTTCCTTGCCCATGATGCCGCCCGTCTGATTACCGGCGAAACGCTTTATATCGACGGCGGTTACCACATCATCGACTGAGCCGTCCGGCGTGACTGCAAGTTACTGTTTCACAAGCTGTTCCTGCCGTCTTGCAACAGGTTCGTACCTGTTCCTCCCTTGCATATATCAGCACTTGTACAAGAATCCGGCCGTTGATCCCTGGTGATCATTCGGTGTTTGCGCCGGTTTTCAGCCGCAGGCGATCGGTGTGCGTTACGGCACGGCAGATAGCGCGCTTTGTGAAACACAAGACACTTTCCATCATGATGGAGGAGCCGGATATGAGTTCTGAAAAGAAAGACATGAGCATCAACCGCCGAGACCTGCTCTTGGGCGGCACGGTGCTCGCTGCGGCCGCCGCCG
Organism: Pararhizobium sp.; assembly: GCA_031556925.1. Taxonomy (GTDB): domain Bacteria; phylum Pseudomonadota; class Alphaproteobacteria; order Rhizobiales; family Rhizobiaceae; genus Pararhizobium. Next base: position 641 of record JAVBSF010000210.1, on the reverse strand, counting down.
CGACAAGTGGCGCTGTTGTGGGCACAGCCCATGCGCAGACATCCACAACCGCTGCCAGCGGCAAGGTGCCGAATATCCTCGTTATCTTCGGAGATGACATCGGTATCCCGCAGATCAGCGCCTATACGATGGGCCTGATGGGCTATCGCACGCCGAACATCGACCGTATTGCGTCCGAAGGCGCGATTTTCACCGACAGCTACGGTCAGAACAGCTGCACGGCGGGCCGCGCCTCGTTCATTCTCGGTCAGGAGCCGTTCCGCACCGGCCTGCTTACCATCGGTATGCCGGGCGATCCCCATGGTATCCAGGACTGGATGCCGACGATTGCCGACGTTCTGAAGTCCAAGGGCTATGCGACCGGCCAGTTCGGCAAGAACCATCTGGGCGACCGCGACGAACACCTGCCGACCAAACATGGTTTCGACGAGTTCTTCGGCAACCTCTATCACCTCAACGCCGAGGAAGAGCCTGAAGGCTATTTCTATCCGAAGGATGCTGAGTTCCGGAAAAAGTTCGGCCCGCGCGGTGTCATCAAGTCGACGGCCGACGGCAAGATCGAAGATACCGGTGCACTCAACACCAAGCGCATGGAAACCATCGACGAAGAATTCCTGGCTGCTGCCAAGGACTTCATTGAC